>DAOOQW010000331.1:0-1009 GCA_035388945.1 Flavobacteriales bacterium | reverse complement strand
GTCTTGCCAAATACCTATTTATTGCAGCTAAAGAAGATAATGCATCTCTTAACACCCATCAGGAAAAAGCATTTTTTTCGCACATTTTCGAACGCATACAGCTTCAACGTGATTTGCATTTTCATACTCAAACCAGTATCGATACACTTGATTATAGTGGCGACGGGTTGAATACCGGATCGAAATTGGTTTTAGCCGCGGCTGGAAAAAAACGAAGGGAACTTGGCACTCAAATTCCTACCCTTTCACTACCCCAAAATTTCTCTCAAATTCATATTGCATTACCTGGAGTTCTTACAATTAGCGGTGCTAAATTTCAATCATATTCGGATGCTGAAATTCAAATGCACGAACTGATAGCTAGTATTCCAGATAGTTTGGAACAGACTTTTCCGCTAATAGTTGTTTGCGATGATGCAGAATTTACTGCCCAAACGTTCAACAATTGGGTTTGGGTTACGTTTACTCGTAGTAATCCTTCACATGATATATATGGTGTGGATGCGTTTCAGAAAAATAAACATTGGGGCTGCAATGGTCCACTTATTATCGACGCTCGAATCAAACCTCATCACGCTCCAGTGTTGGAACTCGATTCGAATGTCGAAAGTAGAGTAGATTCAATCCTTTCACAAATAAATTAATCGATTTCTTATTTTTAAACCATGTCGCTCATTGGAAATTTCTTAAGTCCGGGTGCTCGCATTTTTAAATTGCTTGCCTATAACGGTACCCGCGATGAATTACGTGGATTAGGTTTGGTCGATTGGCTTTCTAAACGTGTCATTCCCGATGATCCTCAAGTTGTTGTTAAAGAAGTACTTGTGGAAGGAATGGATTCGGCATGGTTTGAGCCTAAGAAACAAATGTCAGATAAAGTCATGCTTTATTTTCACGGAGGTGGATATTGTGTATGTTCTTGGCAAACGCATCGTAGTTTAATTAGTCGATTGAGTAGGGCAGCAGGTATGAAAACATTAGCCGTGAACTACCGATTAGCTCCCGAAAA
>DAOOQW010000330.1:0-1064 GCA_035388945.1 Flavobacteriales bacterium | reverse complement strand
ACGAACGATTGGTTGAATTTCCGCTTTGGGATGATTATTCCGAATTACTCAAAAGCGATATTGCCGACATAAAAAATATTGGAGGAATAACAGCCGGAGCGAATACTGCAGGGAAATTCCTTGAGCGATTTACCGATTATCCTTGGGTGCATTTGGACATCGCCGGACCAGCATTCGTAGAGTCGCCCGATTCATATCGTGGAAAAGGTGGAACAGGATCGGGAGTTCGATTGTTATTTGATTTCATAGCGAACAAAGCAAAAGCATGAGCGACGGAGCTGAACACCTTGTACGGGTAGGAATTACGCAAGGAGATTTTAATGGAATTGGGTATGAGATTATCATGAAAACCTTCATGGATCATGGTATGCTCGAACTTTGTACACCCATTGTTTATGGTGTTCACAAGGCTGCCACACAACACCGGAAATTCTTAGAGAAAAACGAATTCAATTTTTTCGGAATTCACGATGCAACTAAAGCGGCTAAACATCATTGCAATTTTATCAACCTTACTGATATCGACGTAGGACTTGATTTTGGAAAAGCTACTCCAGCAGCAGGTGCATGGGCTGTAAAGTCATTGCAGCGCGCTATGGAAGATTTACAAGCAGGTTTGATTGACGTTTTAGTTACTGCACCATTTAACAAAAGCACGGTTCAAGGTCCAGATTTTAATTTCCCAGGTCATACAGAATTTCTAGCCGAACGAACTAACAGCAAAGATTTTTTGATGCTTTTGGTAAGTGAAAATCTTCGTGTTGGAACTGTAACCGGACATGTACCCATTCAGCAAGTTGCAGGATTATTAAGTACCGAAAAGATTCTGAGTAAGCTTAAGGTGATGAATCAATCCTTGTTGCAAGATTTTGGAATTCGTAAACCTAGAATTGCTGTGCTTGGATTAAATCCACATGCTGGCGATAGTGGTTTGATAGGAAACGAAGAAAATCAAATCATCATCCCAGCTATCAATCAAGCGAATAACGAAGGAATTCTAGCTTTTGGACCTTATTCGGCTGATGGATTTTTTGGAAGTGGGACGTGGAAAAAGTTTGATGCGG
>DAOOQW010000329.1:0-1140 GCA_035388945.1 Flavobacteriales bacterium | reverse complement strand
TATACTAGCAATCCCGAAGATTTTGGAAAATTATTATTCCGTGATTTTTCGAATACCAAATCTTGGGAATCGGATGAATAAGAATGAAGAGTTTTATTCTGTTTTGACGGAATCAATCCAAGCAGGATTCGATAAATGACTTTGTATTTGTGCAATATTACCGCGAGCCGAAACAAGAGCCCCACGCGATTTGGAATTAGGTGCTAATAAATCTTTTTGAAACCAATTTCCGCTGCGATTGGCAAGAGGAATTTGTGATTCAGCAGGTGGACAAATAAAATCGGCTGCTGCTTCACCTATAGCTTCCATGAGTCCGAATTTAGTTACATCAGCCATATCGATTTTGGCGAGTTCTTTATCCGTTAATTGATGCAACCATTCTTTGTTTTTAATTCCATGTTTACTGATATCCTTATCAGGCATTTTGTTCAAGGTATTCATATCGAGCGATAGCTGATATCTTCTAAAATCGAGATGAGGAATCAAGCCACTTCGAAGCATGTTTACTTGCATTTCACTAGCATCTTTACTCGATTCATCCATGACATAATTGAGCCAGAAAAATGCATCAATACCATCAGGATTGGATGTTTTGTTTGGATCAACAAAGCGAAGACAGGTTCCTGTTCCAAAGCTGAAAATGGTCGTGTTTTCGGGTGTGTATTTTCCTTTTCCATCGTAATAGAATGCTTCCATTGCAGCCGCTAAAACCGGATTGTTAAAGGTTGTAGTTCCTCCATCAATGAACCGTTCAAAAGGTAGAAAATACGTTGGAGCCGACATAGTAGCCTCTAAAACACCTCGCATTAATGAACTTTTGTAAGTTCCTTTTGAGCCATTATTTTGGATAGCCGTAAAGAATACTTCTTCACCAGCTGCCATATCTTTGGATGTGAATAAACAGTCGATACCCGATTGCTTAGAAAGATATTCTAAGGTTTCGTCGGTGAAAAGTTGTCGTAATTCATCCCGATAATTTACTTTATCAAATTCGGGAGGATTTATTGTCCTACTTGATGTTAACGATCGTTTCTTAAATACCCGAGTGACTAATGATTTATATAGTTCTTCAATTTCGATAGCCGATTTTCCTGCGAGAATTAATCCCGAAATAATAGCTCCTGTTGACGTGCCAGAAAC
>DAOOQW010000328.1:0-1347 GCA_035388945.1 Flavobacteriales bacterium | reverse complement strand
AACCGTTTGCTTAAGATTTCATTTTGAACGCATTGCATCGACTAGTTTTACGATTTCATTACTTACAAGCACCTACAAGATCTAATCACCGTTTCTTTGTATTGTAAAATGATATTCAAATGAAAACCAGAAATGATTTCGCCAGACAAGCATCTTTATATACCATGAATGGATTGATTGATCCACGGATTCTGGCTGGCTATGAAAAGACAACCGCCTCTGCGTCTTCTCCCATACAATTTAGTTTACCGAACAATCTAAAGCGATTAATGGAGAATATTGTTGTTAGGATTAAGAATGAGCCCGCAAAGGTAAACCGGTAAATTCTTCGGCTGAAAAATGAAAGGAATGCACAAAAGAAATAAATTCTCTCATGCATTCTACTTTACACTTAGTTCGATTAAAGCTTAAGCGTAATTCCAAACTTGCCACCCGAAAGGGAAGGTGCGCCACCTACTTCTAAGTTTAAACCAAATCGGTCAGTGAAATAATAGCGCCCACCAACCTGTGCTCCGAGTTGTAGCCCTGAAGTGTGATCACCGCGATAGTCATTGTCTGAATTCCAAAAGTAGAATCCAAGATTTAGGCCGGCATAGAAATCCCAATTTCTTGGCATATTCAATACGGTATTGAAATGATAATTACCGTTACCTGCCAAACCTACAATGCTATGATGATATCGGTTATTATCATAGCCATGGTAGTAGGATCGGAAAGTCATTTCTCCTCCCACGGATATATCGCGATGAACTCCGATGTCAAAGCCTGCATATACAGGCACTCCCCAGGATGACAATCCAACGCCAGCATTGAACTGAGCTTGTCCTTTATTCAATGCATATTGAGCAAAACTCATTTGTGCGATCAAACAGAATGCACCGAGTGCGAGTAACTTTTTCATATTTCGTTTTTTAGATTGTGATGGAAGGATCACTTTCTACATGCTTATGAAATCATCATACCGATTTTAAATCGACTTTTTGAGACCAACTGATGGGGCAGAGTGAGGAGAATGAACCACACAAGTGATAAAGTGCCACAGAATTCTACGTTACTTCTCAATAGAAATGTTCACCCAATAAGATGAAAAGCGCTGGAATTCGACTTAAAGTAAGGAATGAAAAAGATATCTTAATTGCCCAATAGTGATCGTGTACTTAAGAGTCACTATTTGTTAAGGATCTATAAATTTACAGTAGCGTTTGCTGGAACTGGCGTTGGCTAAATGCTTTTCAATAAAACCTCGGTTGGTTTTGATTTTCCCTTTACGAGCCACGCCACGCCAAACAGAATCAACATAATGGTTTCCATAGCGTATACCAGGTTAGCTGGCATCCAGGCTACATT
>DAOOQW010000327.1:0-1420 GCA_035388945.1 Flavobacteriales bacterium | reverse complement strand
CCGATTATCCAGATCAAAACGGACAATTAGATGATTGGATAGAGTTATACAATGCCGATACACAAACGGTAAGTATTGCTGGTTACTACATTACTGATTTGATAAGCAATCCTACGAAATTTCAGTTTCCACAAATAACAGCTCAAACTACCATGGAACCGGGAAGTTTCAAAGTGTTATGGGCTGATCAAAACACGATTCAAGGTCCTTTACACCTCAACTTTACTTTATCAGCAACAGGTGGTTTTGTAGGTTTATTTGCACCCGATGGAGAAACGCTAATTGATGGTGCTCAATATCCAGCAATGAGTGAAGGCAATTCCTATGGTCGTTATTTGGATGGCGCTGATAATTGGAAATTGTTGTTTTATGCTACACCCGGAGCGCCTAACTCGGATAGCATTCCTCCAGTTGGAATTTTATCAGGAATTGACTTCGAAAGTGGTATTTCATTATTCCCAAATCCTGCAAATCAGCAAGTAAATGTGGTTAAAACAGGAGAAGCCTTAACGGGTTCGATTAACCTGTATGTTATGGATTTGCAAGGAAGAAAAATCACGGCTCCAGTAAATAACTTGATTTTTGGTAAACGTTGGACGATAGATACATCAACATTACCAAGCGGTTCGTATATTTTGGTGATGCAAAGTAGAGATGGAATCCGAAATGCTCGATTCTCGAAAACCAATTAATTCGGAACATACAGTTGAAATCGGATTAACAATAAAATAAGACAAGGTTTTCGTATTTACATTACCTTTGTATTGTTCCGTTTTAACGCACATGAGGAATCAACCTCTGAGAATTTTCTGTTTGTGGATTTTAGTGTTCTTGAGCAGCTTAGCGCAAGCTCAAACAACCTCTTCATGTTTTCGCATTGAGTCCATCTTAGTTGATGCCTGTGGGAACGATGAAGGACAAAACGAAATGGTCCGTTTTCTTGTCGGTCCCAATGCCCTTAATACTGCCGATCTCAATGTAGCTTGGGCTACTTCTGGAAATAGCTGGGATGGTGTTTGTCAGAATGCTTCAACAAGCGCTAAAGTAGCTGCCATGAATGCTACTATCGAGCATTGTGGATTATTGAAAGAACCTACCGGTGGAGTATTGCCTGCTAACTCGAAAGTGATCCTGATCTCAGGAATCAACTTCAATCCAGCTTTAAATTCATTCGCTGGTTTAGCGGATACGCTTTATGTGATTTTCCATTGTTCAACCGAGATTATTGGGAATTTTGCGAATGTTGGTTCAGGGATTCGGAATTTATCCATGACTTTTAATAGTCCATCTTCTTGTACTCAAACTGTTTCATACGACCGATCTTTATTACTTGGTGGCGATGGAGCTTTAGCAGAATATACGCAAACGGGAGTTTGTTCGTACGGTAATAATGGTTGTACTGCTCCTTACATTGTACCTG
>DAOOQW010000326.1:0-1609 GCA_035388945.1 Flavobacteriales bacterium | reverse complement strand
ACAATACTTACGATGTAGAATTAATCGTTAAAAACGACTGTGGAAGTGATACGATTCAAACAACAATTAATGTTATTAAAATTGTTGGTATAGAGGATGTTAACGCTAATCAACTAAAGTTTTACCCGAACCCTGTTCAAGATCAAATTTCCATTCATAATCCATGGAAAAATAATCAATTGGTTCAGGTAAATATGTATGATTCGGTGGGCAAATTGGTTTTGAAAAACACTTCGAACGATTCCTTAATTCAATTGTCGTTGAAAGATTTGGCTCCGGGAATATATTACCTGCAGCTTGTTCAAGGACAAACGATTTTGAAATCCCGTTTTGTTCATACCCGATAAATGATGAGTAGCGTTGACCGCTATATCGAAAGCAGACCCAATTCGGAGCAAGCCGTGTTTTTCTGTACTCGAAGGTTGATATTAGAGTCGGCTCCGGGTATGATGGAAAAGATATCGTATAAGATTCCGTTTTACTATTATCTGGGACCTTTTTGCTACCTAAATCCCTACAAAGGTGGTTTAGACTTGGGTTTCTTTTATGGGTTAGATTTATCTAACGAACAAGGAATCTTGGAAAGTCGCGATAGAAAGCAGGTTCAGAGTATTCCTATTTACACGTTAGATGATTATTATGAGAAAGAACTAGCCCTTCGTGAAATCCTTCAAGAAGCTTTGCTGGTTAGTCAAATTCGTCACTCGAAAAAAAAACCATAAAAACACGTCAAAATCACCGCCGTAGTTTGTTTTCCTGAGCGATTTTGGGGTATGTTTGAAGCAAATGAATCGCTATCACCCAATCCTGCGTTTTCGGGCTTTATTATGTCTGATTTTGCTTTTGTCGGCCTGTACCGAGAAGCGAGATCTGAAGCAGAATACAGTCGTGGTTCATTTTCTAGCTGAGCCGAGTGGATTACATCCCACAAACGACAATAACGCCTATCAGCGATTTGTTTTTCAGTGCACGCAAAAAAGGTTGATGTCCATCGATTTAAGGGATCAAAAACTTCATCCCGATGTGCTTGCCTCCTACCCCGAAATTCAACCTGATAGTCTTTCGTACCGCTGTAAAATCCGTTCCGATATTCGTTGGGACGATGGAAATCCAATGAGTGTAGATGATATACTCTTTACATTCAAAGTCATTACCTGTCCCTTAGTAAATAACCCAGATGGGAAATCTTACTTCAATAAACTCATAGCTGCTGATGCCATCGAAGGCACTAAGGACGAGTTTACACTCCGACTTAGTAAACGTTACTACGATAACCTCAGTTTGTTGAGCTATGTAATAGTTCTACAAGAAAAGTTCTACGATCCTGCTGGTTTATTACGCGCCTATTCGGTGAGCGATTTTCAGGAAAAGAAGGAACTTATGACGAGCGATTCTACCTTACAAGCATTTGCCGCCAAGTTCAATGCAGCTGATTACGGACGAGTTCCAGCTTTACTCAACGGACTTGGACCTTATGCCGTTAGTGAATGGAATACTGGCTCTTCCATCGTTCTAAAACGTAAGACAAACTGGTGGGGAGTGAATAGTAATTCACCCTACGAGAAAGCATTCCCCGAAAAAATCATCTTTCAAATTATCAAAGACATGG
>DAOOQW010000325.1:0-1646 GCA_035388945.1 Flavobacteriales bacterium | reverse complement strand
CGTGCTTGTGTTTGTAGCAGTCGAACGATCAATTCCTGTATCGACAAATTTGCTAGTAAATCGCGCGATTGATGTGGCTCAAAGCTCAATTTAACCAATCGACTCAGCGTATCGGCTAATTGATCCGTATTTCTAAAATGAAACTGATTCCAAGCAATATCCCATATCTCTCCATCTTCCGATTTAGGATAATTTTCATTCAATAAGGTAATGGTTTGACGAATAATATCCTGATTAACAGCCAAAGCCAAGCATTGAGTTGGATTACTCACTTTTGCTTCGGGGAAATCAATCAACATTTCTTCTCCGGGACCTAAAATCACCGACTCACCAGGGTAATATTCAAAATGATTATCTCCTTTTAAATGCATCACTTTTTTCCCTCTCAACATCGAGGTGAAAACTAAATCATCAAACTGCAATCGAACATTATCTGCTTGAAGATGTGTTTCAAACACATTTAATTCAAATTGTGGTCGAGAAATAACCGTCCGGTTTTCAACCATTGTAATCAAATCTTCGGGCTTACGAAGTGCTGGTGCAAATGGAGTGAATGATGGTTGCATGTATACGTAGGTAGTTTGTGATACGGAAAGCAATTTAATAATTGTAAGCGGTTTGTTGACGTTAAAAATACACAATGAGAGGATTGTAAAGTCCTTTGATACAATACTCAAGCATAGTCCAATTTCCTAAGGTTAATCTTGTTAAAACGAATCATCACTCTTATGGAAACACTTGAATCAACCCAAAAATTAGTGGCTAGACCACATTTCAAAAGTCGTTACGACAACTTTATTGGTGGCAAGTTTGTCGCACCAGTTAATGGAGAATATTTCGATAACATTTCACCTATCGATGGATTGCCTTTTACACAGGCAGCACGTTCAACAAAAGAAGATATTGAATTAGCGATTGAAGCAGCTTGGAGAGCATTTCCATCTTGGTCGAAAACATCCGTTACTGATCGTAGTAACATGTTGTTGAAGATTGCTGATGTGATGGAAAAGAATCTAGAGCTTTTAGCAACTATCGAAACCATCGATAATGGTAAAGCAATTCGTGAAACACGCGCAGCGGATCTTCCATTGGCAATTGACCATTTCCGCTATTATGCTGGTGTTATTCGCGGTGAAGAAAGTACCGTTTCTGAACTTGATCACAACACTTTGTCTTTGAATATCCACGAGCCAATTGGTGTTGTTGGACAAATCATTCCTTGGAACTTTCCTCTATTGATGGCTGCATGGAAAATCGCACCAGCATTGGCTGCAGGATGCTGTACCATTGTAAAACCAGCTGAACAAACGCCAACAAGTTTGATCGTGTTAATGGAACTTATTGCTGGTATTTTACCGGATGGTGTTTTGAACGTGGTAACAGGTTTCGGTCCGGAAGCTGGAAAACCACTTGCTCAACATCCACGTTTGAGTAAAGTTGCTTTCACAGGAGAAACAACTACTGGACGTTTGATTATGCAGTATGCTTCCGAAAACTTGATTCCTGTAACGATGGAATTAGGCGGAAAATCTCCTAACATTTTCTTCCCAAGTATTGTAGATGCCGATGATGAATTCTTCGACAAAGCCATTGAAGGTGCGGTATTATTTGCCTTGAATCAAGGTGAAGTGTGTACTTGTCCTTCA
>DAOOQW010000324.1:0-1655 GCA_035388945.1 Flavobacteriales bacterium | reverse complement strand
TGAGTTTGTCCAACGTATCCTTCTAAGGTCGAAGGACGCATTCTTTCTGCAAGTGGTTCGTTGGCGTTCATGATCGTCCAAATATACGAGCATCTTCTGGACGGCGGTGTTTCCAGCGCTTATGTGACCAAAGCCAGAATTCGGGTTGTTCTTGAATAGTACGTTCTAGAATTGCGGCATGCTTGACAGTAACATCACCTTCAGGGTTTAGTGCTGCGTTTTCGGTAACGACTTCGTATTCAAGTGTGTAGTAGCCTCGTTTAATCTTTCTGATTTTTCCAAAAGCAACTGCCATGTCATACAGTGCTGCATATTTCTCTGTGCCTTTTGCGAAAACTGTTTCTTGATGAAGGAATTCGAGCCAAACACCTTTTTCGGGTTTAGAAGGACTTTGATCGGCTACAAATCCGGTAATACTTAGTTGATCTTTACGATTTTCGAGTTCTTGGAAAATTTTACCGGCTTCAAGCAGGTTAATACCGAAACGGCTTCTCGAGCGTATCATAGCTCGATTCATGACTGGATCTTTAATCGATAAATACACACCTTGAGGAACATAGTCGCTTTGTAATGGAAGTGTGATTGCAGCCCATTCCCAATTACCATAATGTCCAGTTACAGCTATCATTTTACGTCCATGTTGATGATAGTGAGCAAGCAACTCAGGATTTAGAAGTCGCATACGTTTTTTGAGCTGTTTAGGAGATATGGTGAAAGATTTCACCGTCTCAACAATTACATCGCACAAGTGGTGATAGAAGCGTTTCTCGACTAGGAGTAATTCTTTTTCAGTAAGGTTAGGAAGAGCAGTTTTAAGATTTTTTCGGGTGACTTGTACTCTATATCCCGCTAACCGATAAATCAATAAGTAAATTCCATCCGAAATGAAGTAAAGAACAGGAAAGGGTAACACCGATACGGCATAAATCAATCCTAATAAAGGGTATGAGAATATTCCCGAAATCCGGCTCCTTTTCTTCTTCATCTTACGGGAAAATCTTACCGGCAATAAATGCGGATAATATCGAAAGCTTCTGGATATCCCAAATCGGCCGATTTACCTAAATCGATGCAACCAGCTTCTTTACTACCAGAAACATATTGAATGATTCCTCTTTTGTAATAAGCTTTTGCATTTTTAGATTCCAAGTTTAAACAAACATTTAAGTCAGCTATGGCTTCTGCATATGTTCCCAAAGAATAGCTAGAAAGCGCACGGTTGTAGTAAAACGAAGGGTCATTATTTACTAAAGTAATCGCATCATTAAAATCGACAAGCGCGCCTTTATGATCACCTAGTGCACTCTTTATTTGACCACGAAGATTATAGGAACGAGCACTTTCAGGGTTCTTTTCAATGATTGAATTGAAATCGATTAATGCAGTTTTATACTGCTTCTTGCGAAATAAACATAAGCCACGATTATATAACGCATCTTCAAAATTGGGTTGAAGTTTTAATGCGTTGTTAAAGCAATCAATTGCCTCGGAATACTCTTCAGCTAAGCCTTTTGCAGTACCTTGATTGTACCAATCGAGCGCTGTTGTTTGAGCTTGGCTTGTTAGTACAGAGAAAAAGAGGAAAATGGAAAAACAATATTTACTTAAATACACCCGGTGCTTTTTTAGGTTCTACAGGTTTTACTTTTCGTCCG
>DAOOQW010000323.1:0-1677 GCA_035388945.1 Flavobacteriales bacterium | reverse complement strand
AATACGAGGAGAAGTGGTTGTATCGTACTCTTTGTTGAGCATACGATCTTTCCATTTTGCTACATTAGCAATGCCCATTCGACGAGCAATGACATGTTCAAGCACATCTTCACGAACTCTATTCTGACTGTATAACTCGCGGTACTCCTCTAATTTCAACGAAACCCGATAACCAAACATTTCCGAAGCACTACGAATGGCGGTATGGAATTTCCGGTCTTGAAATGCGTGTAATGTATTGTGATGGATAAAGTCCTTTAAAGGAGCCTGAGCTGGCAAATAATGCTTCAAATCGTGTAGCACTCGGTGCTCATCGAACGAAGAATATTCTTTTTTCATAATCATGATTTCAACGGATGAATCAAATAGCCACCTGAAACTGAAGTGTTACACAATTCTTTCTGCCGCTAAAGGGTAATGGACCTGTTACAGCATTAAGATAAACTGGCCTTTGTTGCCAATCGAGTGTAATTTTCGTGTTATGGTTATTGAGGAAGAAATTAATACCCGCATTGGTCATTTGCATCGGTTTGTTGAGTCGATCATAATCTCCTAACATGTAACAAAAATAAGGTTGAATACGAAGCTTTTCAGGCTTGGTCCAGCCTTTTCCTAACAGATACCCAATTTGAGTATAGTAAACTGTTCCCGTTCCAAATAAAGGAAATGCGTTCCCCGGACCGTTAAAGGAAGCTTGTCCAGCTACCGTTCCTGTTGCAGGATTCATGATTCCATTATTCCTTAAATAACCCGAACCATAATTATTACTATAAACCGAAGCATAAGCTGTAATTGCATCTCCAGCTTCTTTACGCAAAGGCATATCGAGGAATACATCAGCTCCCAACAAAGTCATATCCGTATGAACTGTATCGGAATTAGCAGTTCTGCGCCACAAAGCATCGTGCTGAAAAATATAACCAGCTCCAACGTTAAAAACCTTTTTGCTTCCTAAATAACTACCAACCGTGTAGGGAGTTAGGTTACTTTCTTGATCCAAAAACTGCCACATTAAATAGCCTTGAAATTGTTTATTCGCAGCTCCTGTAGCAAATTGAGAATTCGTAGAGATGGTTTTGGCAGGATCATACAAACTCGATTTTTCGATATTCATCGGATCGGTCAAGGCAAGTCGATAATCAAGTTTTCCGAGCTTTCCTTTTGCATACAAGCTTAATTTCCGGTTGAATTGATCCGTTGCATCGATTGTAGCGAATGGGAAAATCGGACTATCCATTGGCATAAACGTCACAATACTAGCATTCGACAAGCGCGAAAGTCCAACCCAATTGGTCAATCCTCCACCAATGCTCAATTTGTTTTTTACAACCGAATACTCGGCAATGGCATCATGGAAAAACAAACCCACTTTTCGGTCGCTCAAGTGATTGAAATTATTCATACCCAACTGAACGTAGATAAAAGAACGACTGTTGATAGCTCCATACATCTGAATTCGGCTTCTTCGAATACCAATATCGAACGTTTCACTTTTTGGTTTTCCCTCGACCGTAGTACCGGGATTACTTTCATTATATCGAGCCCATACCTGATTGGTAAGTGTAAATTTCAAGTAATGGCTTCCATCCTCATTTAATTTAAGCGTACCGCCCTGTCCATAGCTTGGATCCATTTGAGCAATACTGATACTTGTCCACACTAAAGCAGACAGTAGAA
>DAOOQW010000322.1:0-1717 GCA_035388945.1 Flavobacteriales bacterium | reverse complement strand
AACTACAACCATCGATTTAGGTTGTTTAGGTAAAGTCATTGCTTGACGATAACCTATGATTTTTTTACCGTCTTGTTTCAAATTCGGCAATTCTCGACTGCGAGCACCTGTAGCAAGTACGATGCTTTTAGCTGTGTATTGAGTTGTTTTTCCATCAACTCCTTTTACTTCTACTTTTTTGTCTTTGGTAATTTTTCCAAATCCGATGATGGTATCGATTTTATTTTTCTTCAGGAGGAATTGGATGCCTTTACTCATTCCATCGGCAACGCCACGGCTACGTTTAACCATGCTTTCGAAATCAGCTTCGGCTTCACCGTTTAATTTGATTCCATAATCAGCAGCATGTTGCAGATATTCAAACACTTGAGCACTCTTCAATAGTGCTTTCGTTGGAATACATCCCCAATTGAGGCAGATTCCACCTAGTTCTTCACGTTCAACAACCGCTACTTTTAGTCCCAATTGGGATGCACGGATGGCAGCTACATAGCCTCCCGGGCCGCTACCTATTACAATAAGATCGTAGTTCATTCGGAATATATGCTTAGCTCCGGATTGTTCCGGATCGGCGGCGAAATTAAGCGAAAATCATGTATTCTCCGCGTTTCTTTATCGGGTTCTGAACAGGTTTTTCAGACTGTTTCAATTCGTGCATCTAAATAGAAATCGCTCACCAATTGCCCAAATGCAGCGGTATACACCGAACGTTCTTCACTTTCGATACACAATTCTTCCTCCTGAATAGCAACAGGATGCTTCACCAAATAAACCAAAACTCGTTTGTATTCTTTTCCAGCATGTCCTCGCACATTCACTCGAATTTGAACATACCAACCTGCCGATTCTGCCTCGCTGAGCCATTCATGTGCAAATTCATAAGGAAAGATAAACGCCGCCCGTCCCGTTTCTTTTGTGATTTTGTAAGCCGCTTCAAACCAAGTTTTCTTAATCTCTGTCTTGGGACTTAATAAATGTCTTGCTTGATTTCGAGGAGCATTCGACGGACGAACATGTCCTTGAAAAAAGGGAGGATTACACACGGCTAAATCAAACTGTCCAGCCCATAAAGTGCTCATTTCATGCACATCAGCCCAAACACTTTCGAGACGTTCTGGCCAAGGAGAATGCACGAAATTTTCGGCAGATTGCGTTGCTGCATCCATATCCGATTCGATTCCAGTAATTCGAGCTTTCGATCGCTGAGCAATCATAAGTGATATGAGTCCAGTTCCAGAACCTAAATCAACAACTGATCGAACATTATCAAGTGGAGCCCAAGCACCAAGCAATACGCCGTCGGTGCCCACTTTCATGGCACATTTATCTTGCTCGACTTTAAATTGTTTGAATTGAAACCAGCTGTTAGACATGTGATTGTCGGCCAGTTTTATTTCCTGTTTACTTCCAATAAACCTTCAGGTAGATTCATCGAAATCACACCTAATTCCCGATCTACTTTCACAATCCAGTCGTCTGCAACTGGAATGAGAACTTCTTGTCCTTCGTTTGTAAGTTGAAACAGGTCGTTTGGACCATTTTCAAGGACATCTTTAATGATACCAGCAGATAAACCTGAAGTAAGATCTTCTATTTTCCAGCCAATCACTTCGTGGTAATAGAATTTAGTTCCGCTAAGAGGAGGAAGTTTTTCGAGCGGAAGAAAAACCGAACAGCCGGTAAGAGAATCTGCTTGTTCGGCATTATCGACATCTTC
>DAOOQW010000321.1:0-1793 GCA_035388945.1 Flavobacteriales bacterium | reverse complement strand
TCACTACGTTTTTGGAGCAAAAAGGAGTCATTGTGAATGTGCGGAGAAGTAGGGGGAAAGATATAGATGCAGCTTGTGGTCAGTTGGCGAATAAGAACACATCTGCTGGAAATGTTTTGAAGAAGGCTAGCGCATGAAGTGGATAGTTTGGCTTCTGTTTTTGACTTGTTTGAAAGTTGGTTATTCTCAGCAAATTCAAGCAGGTGAGCTAAGCGGAATTCCCCGCGATTTTTATCCTATCCGAATTTTAGGGATGGTAGATGGTAATGTACTTGTACTTCGTGCTAATTCTGAAACACGCACCGGATTCATTAAAGACATTCGAGTTGAAGTGTACGATTCGCTTTCATTAAAGAAGAAAACCGAATGGAATTTCAGCGGCTTATTTCAAGATAAACAGCAGTTTTTTCCGGAGGATGTTCGGATTTGGAACGGACAGGTTTGCATTTTTGGATCTGCATACGATAAGCAAAAGAAGGAAAATCAATTACAAGTAATTCCTGTTTCTAGCCAAGGTAAATTGCTAGATGCAAAACCACTTCAAAAAACAAAGACGAGCCATTTCGATTTTAATCATCGTCGATTTCGAATCTTAGGAGAACCGGGACAAGATCGTTTGGGCGTTGTTAGTTTAGTTGATTCAGAGGAACAAGGAATTCCAAAGGTTCAGGTGAATTTATACGACCTGAATTTTAATGAAAAGAAACAGTTTGAATCGTATCTGCCATTTCAAGGAAAGAAGCCCGAAATGGTTGATTGGATGATTGACTCACCAGGTAATTTGCATGTATTGATTCGGGGCAATAAATCGGGCGATACTTTAGATCGAGTTTTTGCTTTGTATGCTTTTCCTGTGATGAGTGATGAGGTTATCGAATACCAGTTAGATATTCCGGGTAAGATTATTTCGGGATTGGATATGTCGTTAAATGCTGATGATAAATTATTGGTCTGTGGATTAATTCGCGACGATTTTCAGGCGAAGGAGAATGTTTCGGGATTGTTTTACCTACGAATTGATCGAGAAACTGGATTGGTTGAAAGCAAAGGGATTCACCGGATGGATGCTGGATTTAAGTCCTTATTTGCTGGTGAAAATGCAACAACTGGATTAGAAGATTTTTCTGGATTTAAAATGAGAGAAATTGTTTCTGGCAAAGGCGGGAATTTATTGCTAGTGGCCGAAAATGAGGACATTCATCCCGAATGCGAAAACGATTACCGAACTGGAATCGAGATATGCCACATGCATTATCGCTATGGGAAGATTCTAGTAGTTTCATTCAATCAAACTGGCGGAGTGGATTGGTATCAAACCTTGGCTAAAGCACAGCATTCGATTGATGATGAAGGAGGATTTCTTTCATTTATACAATCTAAATCCTCCACAGGAAATTTGGAGTTTATCTATAACGGAGCAATTGGGAAAACGGGCAGGGCAGATGAAGTAATGGAAAATCCCGAAAAGAGCCAATTACAAATGGTCTCCGTAAATAGCAACGGACAATTATCAGAACCTAATTTAGCTTCAAGTTACCCTGTAATGCCGGCCGTTTCATGGATTGAACGAAAAGGTTCAATTCTAACTTTATCTCAAGATAATGGCAGTGCTCGATTAGTTCGATTTAGCAATCAATAAGCGCCTTTTACAATACGTTTTACGGCTTCTGATTTTCCCATGGTGTAATAGTGAATACAAGGAACACCTGCGGCAATAAGCTCTTTAGATTGTTGTATTCCCCATTCAATTCCTACCTGCATCACTTGTTCGTTATTCTTACACTTTTCGAGTT
>DAOOQW010000320.1:0-1821 GCA_035388945.1 Flavobacteriales bacterium | reverse complement strand
ATAACTCACAATCTAGAAGTGCCTTGTTCCGTCCAGGTCAAACTTCTAAACTTTCTTTTACTGCATTCAAAGGCAACGAATACCGCATGACTTGCGGTGCTGAAAATTCTCTTTTGAATGGTGGTGCAATTGCCTTCAAAGTGATGGATGCCAAATCGAAGAAAGTAATTTTCGATAGCACAACAGATAATGCTGCCACATTTGAATTCTTGTGTGACAATTCTTTAAATCTTGTTTTAGAGATTACATTACCTGAAGCCGCAACTGCTAAAGAATCGGCTAAGAAAGTTACTTATGGTTGTGTGGGCTTTTTGTTAGAAAGTCGCCCAGCTTTACAAACAGGTTTCTAATCGGAACTTCGCGTAACATGTTCGATATATACGATTTCTACGAAAAAATGGAGGACGGCAAAATCATGCTGTCTTTTAAGGGAGAAATCACGTCCGAACTGCTCACATCCATATTACATATTATGGAGTCGAAACTCGATAATATTGGAGAAGAGCCGCGATTAAGAAAGAAAGTCTACAATGTATTGGTGGAGTGTTTACAAAACCTCTATCATCATAACGATGGATTAACTGATGATCCCAAAGCCAATCAACGTTCGGCTTTATTTCTCATCGGTAGAAGCGATAATAAAACCTATAAGATCATTACTGGGAATTATATTCTCAATACCAACGTGGAAGCTTTTCGTGCTCGAATCGATAAGATTAACGCGATGAGTAAAGATGAGCTTAAGGATTATTACATCAAAACCCTCAATAACGAGGAGTTTTCGGGTAAAGGTGGCGGAGGATTAGGACTGATAGATATTGCCCGTAAATCGGGACAGAAGCTAGAATACAGTCATACTCCAATTGATGATACTTACTCGTTTTTCAGTTTGTTGATTAAAGTAATACAATAAGAAATGGACGCGATTGCAATTGAAATGTCTCCAAAAACTCCGCTGGTAAATCTTAGCGCGAATGGAATGATGGAATTTAAGGGACGTTCTATACCAGAAAATTCCATTGAGTTTTATACACCTGTTTTTAACTGGATTGATAAATACAGCATCAAGCCATTGCCTAAAACGAGTGTACACATTCAGCTTGAGTACTTTAATACCAGTTCATCGAAATGTCTGCTCGATATTTTCAAAAAGTTGCAAACGCTGCATCAATCAGGAAAATCGGAAGTGACTGTTAATTGGTTCTACGAAGAAGATGATGAAGACATGTTGGAAGCCGGTGAAGATTACCAGGCTATCATCAAAGTGCCTTTTGTCATGACAAAAATCTAAGCTCCTTTGGAGCTTTTTTCTTTTAGTAGCATGCGTAAATAGGAGGGAAGGTTGAGCAGCTTTTTCAATCCATCGAAATAGAGCATTACACTTAAAACGACCGTCATCAACCAAATCACCAGAACGTTAGCCCAGCGAACTTCTAGTGCCAGATTCCCAAATCGTTTATACGGAGAATAGAATCCACCTTTTGCAAATCCTCCCGCATCGGGCATGTGATAGGCTGGTTCGAAATTACGGATGAGTTCAAAACGATCGTTCAGCTTAATCTTGGTGAGTTCGTCTTTGTGTAATACCAACTGACTCAACTGCTCATTCGTAGCAAGTAAAACACGCTGAGTATATGATTCTCCTAGTCTGCGGATTACCTGTTCCTTTTCTTGACGAACGCGGTTCTCCCGTTTATTACATACTAATCGACATTGATCCAGATAAACTTGAATCTCCCCCATTTCAGCTTCCGAAATACCTTGATTGCTTAGTTTTTCGGGTGATCTAAACACCTGGAAATTTCCCGATTCATTCAATCG
>DAOOQW010000319.1:0-1883 GCA_035388945.1 Flavobacteriales bacterium | reverse complement strand
GGTCCTCCTTTTCTTTTAGATATCTGCTCAAACAATATAGGTAAATCTTTTCCTAGAATTTCAATGGTTTCGAGCTCGTTTTCGAATGGAGCTAACTCATATATCATAGAAACAGTAATATCACCTGCCGGAAGTTCAATTCGTAATCCTCCCGTATTATAGAATGCAATATCAGGTTGCTTTCCAGTTATTTTTCCTGCTTGACTGAGCATTAAATCACAAACCAAATTCCCCAAACTGCTTTCGGGGAGCGCTTTAACAGCTGGTGCATCACTCGTTACAAGCACTTCTGCCATGGTTTGCTGTAATGGAATTCGGTAGGGAACAATCATTTCTTCTATCGATTGTTTGCTTGCTGTAGCTCCACCTTGTCCAATTATGATGTTCTGTTTCGCAACCGAATGGGGTTGATTGGTTGTCGAACAGGCTGTCAATAAACTGAAAACCAGTGCGTGAATAACTGTATGGATAACTTTATGTGTATACAAAACGGGAGGGAAGAAGAAACCCGAAAATTTACATCATTTCCTTTACCTGTCAACTCCAAAAAATAAAATACTGTGTTTACACATCAAACCCTTCTGCGAGTGCGTTATGCAGAAACCGATCAGATGGGATATGTATACTACGGACAGTATGCTACCTACTTTGAAGTTGCACGTGTTGAAGCCATGAAAGCACTTGGAATAAGTTATCGATCGTTAGAGGAAGCTGGAACGATGATGCCAGTGACAGATTACCATATTAAGTATAAGAAGCCTGCTTTGTATGATGAGGAAATCAGAATTCAAACAGATATACAAGAATTACCTGCTTTTCGAATCCGCTTTCATTATAGTTCGTACAACGAAAAGAATGAACTACTGAACACCGCCGAAACAGAATTGGTATTTATCGATAAAGTTCGGAATCGTCCGGTGAAAGCTCCCGAATTATTGCTTCAGGCATTAAAGCCTTATTTTAAATCAACTGGCATATAAATTGGCAGGCCTCCGAAAACAAACTATGCGGATCATCTCATTTTCCCTGATTTTTCTTTCCTTTTCTATATTGGGTCGTGCTCAGATCTTGTTGAAAGAACGAATCAAATTAGTACAAGATACTCCTGCTCAGCCAACTGGCTTTAAAGTTTCCTATATTATTACCGACTCAGGCGATACTTTGCCTGTTGTTACATTACATCCGGTTAGCATTTCGGAGAAACGGAGTTTTTCGAGTAAACGCGAAGAACGTAAGTGGAGCCGACTCAAACGAGATGTTGCCAAAGTTTATCCGTATTCTAAAGTTGCTGGTAAAAAGCTAAAAGAATACAACGATATGATGATAGGTAAATCGGAGCGCGAACAAAAGAAAATGTTACGAGTTGCCGAGGAAGATCTGAAAAAAGAATTCGAAGGCGATATTCGTAACATGACCTTAAATCAAGGACGAATTCTTATAAAACTCATCGACCGAGAAACCGGAAATACTTCTTACGGACTAGTAAAAGACTTACGCGGTTCGTTTCAAGCATTTTTCTGGCAATCGCTTGCACGCATATTCAAAACTAACTTGAAATCGTCTTACGATCCCAACAATAACGCTGAGGATAAGATGATTGAAGATATCATCGAGTCGATTGAAGACGGAACGTTTGTGAATTAAGCAAACTGATCAGCTACGCGAGCTTGTTTGATGCCTGCGGAATAGTCGTAAAAACCAACTCCCGATTTCACACCTAATTGATTTGCCATTACCATATTAACTAAGAGTGGTGATGGTGCATATTTCGGATTACCAAATCCATCTTGCAATACGCGTAAAATAGATAAACACACATCCAAGCCAATGAAGTCGGCTAGTTGCAAAGGTCCCATTGGATGTGCCATGCCGAGTTTCATAAC
>DAOOQW010000318.1:0-1909 GCA_035388945.1 Flavobacteriales bacterium | reverse complement strand
GATTGTCGGGTAGAACCACAATCAACGAAGTCTTTAGTCTTGGTAAACGATTCACTATTTATCCCTACCGGATTATTTGGCGTTTTCGAACTCCCGATAAGCTTCCCATTATTCGATTTGGCATTACTGTTCCGAAAAAAATTTCGAAAAAAGCAGTTGTCCGAAATCGAATTAAACGCTGTACTCGAGAAGCTTATCGCACCGCTAAACAGGATTTTATCGAAAATTGGGATGCCGGACAAAACCCGATTGATGTTTTTCTCGTTTATACCGGAAACTCTGAAACCTGTACGGTTGAACTTCAGGAGAAAATAATCCTAATTTTGAAACGTTTAACAGCCACGAATGGCCCAACTCCTCGCTAAGCTGGTAATTGCCCTAATTCGGGTGTATCAGCTGGTGATTTCGCCGGTGCTTCCAATTGCTTGCCGCTATACTCCTACCTGTTCGGTTTATGGAATTGAAGCGGTAAAAAAATATGGTCCTTTTAAAGGTACTATTATGGCAATTAAGAGGTTTCTGAGTTGCAATCCCTGGGGAGGACACGGCCACGACCCGGTACCTTGACATAAAATTTAAACATGAGAATCCTACCTAAGTTTTCGGTTCGAATCCGCCTAATTATCGCAACAGTTCTGGTTGCTACTGTTTCTTTTGTAAGCTTTAGCTTCAAGGACGATTATTTCGAAATCTCCAAGAACCTCGACATTTTCGCCACGCTTTTCCGAGAAGTAAATCTCTACTATGTAGATGAAATTCAACCGGGACAGATGATGAAAACTGGCATCGATGCTATGCTCGAATCGCTTGATCCGTATACCAATTACATTCCCGAAGACGATATTGAAGACGCACGTTTCATGACTACCGGACAATATGGTGGAATTGGAGCGCTCATTCGTACCAAAGACGATTTCATAGTGGTTTCGGAACCTTATGAAGATGCTCCTGCAGCAAAAGCAGATTTACGTGCAGGTGATGTGATTTTGGAAATTGAAGGCCGAAGCACAAAAGGAAAAACCAGTTCAGATGTGGTTAAAGTGCTAAAAGGTCAGCCAAATACTCCTGTTAAACTCTTAATTAAGCGGGAAGGTGAAGAGAAACCTCTCGAAAAAACCATTGTTCGTGAAGAAATTAAAGTGAACAATGTTCCTTATTACGGAATGGTGGATGATAAAATTGGGTACATCAAACTCACTGGTTTTACTCAAGATGCAGGTCGAGAAGTGAAAGATGCTTTATTAAAGCTGAAAGAAAATGATAAACTCGAAGGTGTTGTCCTCGATTTACGTGGAAATCCTGGTGGGTTACTTCGTGAAGCCATCAACATTGTGAATGTATTCGTCGATAAAAATTTGGATATCGTTAGTACCAAAGGCAAAGTGAAAGATTGGGACAAAACCTACAAATCGCTCAATTCGCCTGTTGACCTTAACATTCCTTTAGCAGTATTAGTTAACCGTTCTTCGGCTTCTGCTTCTGAAATTGTAAGCGGTTCAATTCAAGATTTGGATAGAGGTGTTATTGTTGGTCAACGTAGTTTTGGAAAAGGCTTGGTTCAGACTTCACGTCCTCTCTCATACAATACTCAACTAAAAATCACCACTTCTAAATATTACATTCCAAGTGGTCGCTGTATTCAAGCGAAAGATTATTCTCACCGAAATGAAGATGGTAGCGTGGGAACGGTTCCAGATTCCATGATCAAAGAATTCACCACTCGTGCAGGTCGTAAAGTGTATGATGGTGGTGGTGTTATTCCTGATGTGAGCATGCCTGTGAAAGAATACACTCCCATTTCACGTAGTGTGATGAGCAATAATATCATCTTTGATTTTGCTACTCAATACCGCTTAAAGCAAAAAACCTCATCCAAACCAAACCTTGAAACATCCACATCCTCATTGAA
>DAOOQW010000317.1:0-1934 GCA_035388945.1 Flavobacteriales bacterium | reverse complement strand
GGTCAATCATTCCCGGTATTTGTGTTCACTTTAGCATCGCTATCAGCATGGATTTACTAAGCCTATGGCAACAAGGATTCTTCTAATTCTCTGCCAACAAACGATTCATACGTTCTGCTGAAGCTAGAATCGAATCTCGAATAGGTGTGAATACAATCCCTGTTTCAACTACAATCCTACTATTATCGTAAGCATTTCTACTCTGTGCCATCCGGACAACTTGCCGATCAAATGTGGCTGTTTTCCCCGTAAATAATTTCCGGAGTCCGAAGAATATACTTGCCGGAATTCCCATCCAATCGTGATATGCTCGTTTAGGAATATTGGAATGCATAGCCTGCGAAACTGATTTTAGAAAATCGAAGGTTTCCCAATTTTCAGCAGAAACAATGTATCGTTTACCACTTATTCTTTTTTGGTAAAGTTTGGATATAACTTCTGCAACATCAGAAACATCCACATATCCACCTAAACCATTTGTATAAAAAGTAATTCCTTGTTTAGCATATTTAAATATGGCACTGCTACTCGTATCAGATTTACTTGCTCCAATAATATAAGTTGGATTAATTATAACAGCAGGCAATCCTTCTTCTATCGCTCGCCAGACTTCTTGTTCAGCACGATACTTCGATAAGGCATAATTGGATAATCGGGGATTGAACTTGAAGAAATAATCTTCATCCACCAAACCTTCTGGATTCGGTCCAAGTGTGGCAACTGAACTTACATGTAAAAACCATTTGATAGAATAATCCAAACATAGGTTTACCAAGTTTGAAGTTCCTTCAATATTGATGTTGTTCATTTCGGTTTTATCTGTATTTCGAACACTTGCAGCACAATGGATAACCGAATCAATTCCAATTAATGCATCTTCTAATGCAGCTAAATCCAACATGTCTCCTTCAAAAAACTCAACCTGAGAATTTAAGAGTGATGAATCTAGTTTGTATAAGTTGAATATCTCACTTAGGCGCTCACGATATTGACTATCAGGGCGGACTAAAGCACGAACCTGTAATCCTTGCTTTACCAAATTAATCAAGGCATGACTTCCTAGAAGTCCAGTAGCACCTGTTAAAAGTAGAGTAGGAGATTGTTGCATGATGGTCGTGCAAACTACTTAATTTCCGCTGCTAAATACCAGAATTAGCAGGAGTTTTTTGCAGAGTTTGTCCTACAGAAATACTATTAGTTACAGATTGTTTATTTTCACCAAAAAACATTCTATGAGCTTGAAGAAAGCATGTCTGGTTTTGGTGTTGATATTCTCTGCTTTGTTCGTTGATGCTCAAAAAGATAGCTTATACAAACAAACCGGAATGGCAAGTTATTACGCCCATAAATTTCACGGACGTAAAACTGCCAGCGGAGAAATATTCTCAAAAGATAGCCTAACAGCTGCTCATAAAACATTGCCTTTTGGAACACGCATTCGAGTTACCAATCTGAAAAACAATCAGTCGGTTATTGTACGAGTAAATGATCGAGGCATGAAAGGAACTAATCGAATCGTAGATTTAAGTCCAGCTGCAGCTAAACAAATCGATATGATTCGACATGGTTTATTGAAAGTTCGAATTGAAGAACTTCCTAAATAAGCTTTGATTCCCTTGTTGAATCTTATTCGTGCTCTTGATAATCGGGCAACTCGGGATTTTCGGCCGGATTATTCATTTCACGAGCAATTTCATTTTGCTCTAAAAGTGTGCGTGAATCGGTACTAGTTGTTACTAACCAAGCATTACCTGATTTACGAAATACTTGTATGTCAAGTCCAAACGTATCCCAAAATGCAGTTTCGACTTCTTTTGCAGTCATTGTTGCTTCAATCTTTAAATCACCATCATATTCGATTTCTCGAATTGAGCCAATAGTCATTTTAAGATTGTGTATCTGCTCGTCGGCAGTTAGGGTATTATCGTGGTTTT
>DAOOQW010000316.1:0-1969 GCA_035388945.1 Flavobacteriales bacterium | reverse complement strand
TAACAGTCGTAAAATGCCCTACATCGTTCGCTTCGATTCACGCGTTTCCAACACTCCCGATTGGCATCGATATGAATTCAATATTCGTCCCGACCTATGGTACAATTTCTACGATGGTGTTAAATTCGGATTACACATCAATGGAAACTACATGAATTATAAGCATGTATTTGATGCTACATTTTGGTTAAATACAGGTTTACAAAAAATCAAACCGGGCTTCGATCAAGATTACAGCAGCTTTAATCCATTCTCATTCAAAATCAACTACGCCAATCCTACAGATAAAATCCTGAAAGGCTCATCAGTCAATGCTTCTGTACGTTATCTCGATGGTTTAGCTGCTGCACAATTGGGCTTCCGTATTCAAAACCGGAAAAGAAATACCAGCTTTTACAGCTATTTCAAGAGTATGTATCGTCCCGATTCTTCCGACGTGTACTACTTAATTAATCGTACCGAATGGAATCCGCGTCAGTGGAATAATACCGTTAATGTTGGTTTAGATCACGATTATTCATACAAACGTGGAAATGGACGTATTAACTTGCACATGCGAACTTCTGGTTCAGGTTCCGATTATGATTATTCTCAATTGAGTCTATCAGTAGTTAATTATAACCGACTTGGTAAGTTCAATTTCAACACCCGTTTCTTTGCACAAATTGGTACGGGAACGAATCTAGCTCCAGAATCTGCTTTATATCTCGCTGGAGCGAATCCCGAAAGTTTGATGGATAATAAATTCACTCGTTCAGTTGGATTTTTCCCGCAAGATTGGAATGGTTACGGAGCAACTACCAATCACTTTCAACATGGTGGCGGACTCAATTTGCGTGGTTATGCAGGTTATTTGGCACCTTATAAACGTGCCGATGGAACCAGTGTGTTAACCTATAAAAGCAATTCCGGTGTAGCTGTAAATGCCGAACTAGAATTCGATCGCTTATTCCCAATTCGTCCACGATTTACCCGCAACTGGTTAAAAATTAACTCATATCTCTTTGCCGATGCAGGATTCATTCAGTCTAATTTATCGAACGAGAAAATGGCATTTGCCTCACCTCGTGCCGATGCTGGATTGGGGCTTGCATTTACAATCAAGAAATGGGGGCCATTAAGCATGGAAAAACCTTTAACCTTCCGATTAGATATGCCATTTTTCCTCAGCCGAACACCTGATTTGTCGCCAGATTATGTTCAATACCGTTGGTTAGTTGGAGTAAATCGCGCTTTTTAACTGCTAAAAGAAATCAGAGTAATTGTTTTTGGGGGCATAAACCGGGCTTTTCGCGGTGCACGGCACCTTGCTTCAATCCCTTGCCCAATTTCGTGTAATATCTAATGCTTCGATTTCTTTAGAAAAGGAATCATATGCTTTAAATCATCCGCAGCACGGCTATACCAAATAATTACTCCATAAACCAAACAAGCCATTAAGGAGTGTAGGAATACATTCAATAGCACATGAGTACTTAAAGGTAAAATGGAAGAAATGCCATAAGCAGCAATAATTGCAAGAACAATCGAAACTGTTCTCTTATCAAAAGGTTGCAACTTAAACCGCCAGTAAATAAACGAGAACTTAAAAGTATTGTAGGTAAAACTAGCTATACATGTAGCCCAAGCAGCACCAATTAATCCATATTGGGGAATGAGTACATAGAGTAAAACAAGATTTAAAAGCGCTACGAGAACCAATGCAATCGCACCACTAGTAAACCGATTACTATTAAAAATAATAGCAGTATTAGAACCTGTCATCAAATTAAACAAAGCTCCTAGACTCAATATTGCCACAACCGGTACTCCTTGATAATAGGTATCAGGCAACCAATTAAATAGGAAAGGGGCATTCAACGTGACTAGTAAAAACAATAATCCTCCTAGTAGAAAGAGGTATCGAGCCGATTTATAGTAGATATCACGAATGTTCTCTAAATCGTTCTTTTCCCAAGCATGCGCCACT
>DAOOQW010000315.1:0-1970 GCA_035388945.1 Flavobacteriales bacterium | reverse complement strand
TAGCACATCTTCTTCGGGTTCAATTTCCTATTCAATTGGCCAAGTTGCTTACACAGCGGCAACAGGCACAACAGGTTCAATAAATCAAGGTGTTCAGCAGCCTTATGATATTGAAATAATTACAGGAGTTGAACATACCGAGATTGAAATGACTGTGTTTCCGAATCCTGCTTTGGAGCAACTACAATTAACCATAAGTACTACTAATACAGAGAATTATTCGATTCAACTCTTTGATGCTCAAGGAAAACTTGTTTTGTTGAACAGTAAAATTCAACCAATCAACAGCATTCCAGTTGGTGATTTTATTTCTGGAATCTACTTCTTAAGTGTTTTTGAGCATTCAACTCTGGTGAAATCGTATCGAATTGTTCGACCATAATTAGCAATCACTCAACCTTTCTTCTGAGCCTTTTCAGCAATCGTAGTAATTGCTTTCACGAGCACATCCAAATCGGCAAAAGGTGTGTAAACATGCGGGGTAACGCGTACTCCTGAGATATTATTCCAATCAATACCTACTGTATGAATTCCATAGGGTTTGAACAACTCAGGTTCTATCTCGGAAGGTTTCATTCCTTCGATGGAGAATAATCCAATAGCACCGCTGAATTGAGCCGATGCTGGTGTATGAACAGTTACTCCGGGAAGTGTTTTGACTTTCTCTGTCCAGTATGTTTTGAGTTGATGCAAACGCTCGAATTTACGTGTACT
Source organism: Flavobacteriales bacterium (assembly GCA_035388945.1). Lineage (GTDB taxonomy): Bacteria > Bacteroidota > Bacteroidia > M30B66 > M30B66 > CALQRR01. Next base: position 1,256 of record DAOOQW010000315.1, on the reverse strand, counting down.
GCCGATTCCATTATGAAAGTCGATGGCACGACCAATCGCTAATTCGGTAGGAAATGAACGTGTGCCCAGGGTTTCGAATTTCCGGATGTCTTCACTTTCGGGTTTTTCACCGGGAAACAAAGGTGCTAGATTGGCAATTTTATCCTTTCGAACGTAAAGTAAACCTGAGCCAAACGGTGCACAAAGCCATTTATGTAAACTGGTTCCGCAAAAATCAACCTGTAAATCGGGAATTTTGAAATCGAGATGGGCAAAAGAATGTGCACTATCTGAAATGGATAAGATTCCCTTTTCGCGGGCTTTTTGAGCAATTTTCGCAACCGGAATTACTTGTCCGTTCCAATTGATCAAGTGCGTAATATGGACGACTTTGGTTTTGGACGTAAATGCGTCGGTGTAGCGTTTTGTAAGCTCATCGGCATTTTCAGAAGTATGAGGATGCTCCACCCAAACGAGTTTGATTCCATCTCGTTTTTCCCGCCATTTCCAAGCATTAATCATATTGGGATAATCCCAACGGCTAAGCACAATTTCATCACCTTTTTCCAATGGAATTCCCATGATGATAGTTCCCAGTGCCTCGGTTGCATTTCGGTTGATTGCAAGTTCATCGGCCGAACAGCCCGCTAATTCTGCAAGGGAATTACGAAGTGGCTCGCGACCTTGATCCAATATGCGCCACATGTAATACGATGGACCTTCGTTGCTCAGTCGATTGAAGTTCTCGAAGGTTTCCTGAACCACCTTTGGCTGCGGACTAACACCACCATTGTTGAGGTTGATGATATTGGGAGAAACCGAATACGATTGTTGAATTCGATACCAGAAATCCTCGTCATTTTCAGCCTGATCTAAAGAAAAGGATTCGAAATGTGTTTCCAATTCAGCCGCTTCGACCGTATTCCATTGTTGGAGAAATGGTATCGAAAGTGCAGAAATACCTAGGTTTTTAAGAAAGGAGCGGCGAGGAGTCATAAAATAGAGACTTAGTATTTTATAAAAATAGAATTATATCCAGAAGAAAATGGTCTTAGTTGGGAGGAATGAATAAGATTATGCTTTCAATGAGCTTAAATTTATAATGAACTTAAAACCTTATAGATTTTCCTATTTTTGCAACCCTCATCAAAAGGGGAATTAGCTCATTTGGCTAGAGCGTCCCGATGTAAAATCGGGAAGGCGACCAGAATGAGATAGTAATAAAGGGGAATTAGCTCATTTGGCTAGAGCGTCCCGATGTAAAATCGGGAAGGCGA
>DAOOQW010000314.1:0-2006 GCA_035388945.1 Flavobacteriales bacterium | reverse complement strand
GTGGACCTAAAGAATTTCCTGCATCGCTTATGAGTAAATCAAAAGGCACGTAGGCTATTTCACCATATAAGACACAATCTTGGTCTAAATCTGTTTGCGCTGTGTATGCCGAAATAAGAATAACTCCAATGGCAAAAAGGAAAGTATAAATTAGTCCAATGGCGGCATCACTCTGAATCCGCATCCGTTTATTCACCCATTCGATTAGAAATGTAACCAGTAATCCACTTGCTGCTGCTCCGGGCAACATATACATACTTGCTCGCGATCCGCTTATCATATATGCAATCACCAATCCGGGTAATACGGCGTGTGAAATCGCATCTCCAAACATAGCCATGCGCCGCAAAACCAAAAAAGTTCCCGGTATAACACAACAAAGTGAGATTAAACTAGCCGTCAATACTATCCAAAAATCGTTCAACGTCATACCCGTGGCGGAATTAAGGTATTATGTGGATCAATAACTGGATAGCCTAATAACTCATCTAATTGTGCTTCAATTTCTGGGGTGATGACATGCTCCATTGCCTCAGCATCATCATGCACATGATCAGGATCGAGATTGAGATATTGCTGTAAATACAATTCCCATAATCGATGCAAACGAACGATTCGCTGCGCTTCTAAAACACCTTGTTCTGTCAATTGCCAGGCATGTAAATTCATCGTCAACAATTTCTTCGAAAGCAACAATTTCAATCCTTTTCTCAATTGTTGATTGGAAAATGCACGGTAGTTTATTAGGTCTTCCTCCAAAACTGGCTTTCTAAATTCTCCCGCCTTCTCTCCTATCTGATAAAACAGTTTCAAGATATTCTCTTCTAATGTTTTATTTCTGTTTTTTGAACGCTCTATCCATTGTGCTATCAATCCGCGTTGAGGCGCAAACAACATCGATATACCAGCTAATAGGGTTGCAATAACCACAATCCAAGGTCCTGTCGGCATTGCAGGTGCAGTATAGGAAACAAAAGCCCCGATATATCCCGAAATCATCCCGAATACTAAGGCTAATGCTATCATAATTCGAAGTGAATGAGTCCACATCCGAGCTGCTAAAGCGGGTGTAATTAATAATGCCGACATTAACACAACACCAACTGCCTGTATTCCAACAGCGACTGCCCAAACAGTTATAAACGAAAGACAAAATCGCAGCCACTTAACAGGAAAACCAAGCGATACAGCATATTCTTCATCAAATGAAATGGCTGTAAATCCTCGAAAAAAGAGAATAAGAATTCCTAAAATGGATGCTGCTGAAATAGAAAACAACCAAATATCTTCTTGTGTAATAGATGCAGCTTTCCCAAATAAGAATTTATCTAATCCGGCCTGTGCTGCATTACCTCCATGTTGAATGGATGTGAGCAAAACAATACCTGTCCCGAAAAACACCGATAACATAAGTGCTATGGAAGTGTCGGTTCTAACCATACGACTCCTGCTTAATCCTTCCATAATGACCAAACTGAGCATCCCACTAAGTATAGCACCAATCAAAAAATACAGCGGGCTTTTCTCTCCAGTAAGTATGAATGCTAAACAAACACCCGGTAAAACGCTGTGAGAAATGGCATCTCCAATTAAAGCGCGTTTGCGTAAAAAGGTAAAACAACCCACTGCAGCAGCCATTCCACATAAAATGAGTGAACCCGCTACTACGAGTAGTACATTGGGTTCTCTCAATAGAAGAAAGTCAATGAGTTGCTGACTGTTCATGATTCGCGTACCGGAAAGTTTCGTTCGCGTAATTGATCACCTACTTGCGATAATACTGTTAGTTTTCCGCTATAGGTTACTTTCAATAATTCGTCTGTAAATACTTCGGCTAATGGGCCACTAGCGATAAGTGAAGCATTTAATAAAACCAACCAATCGAAATATTCAGGTGCAGTATGAAGATCATGATGAACGACAACGATGGTTTTACCTGCTGCTTTCATTCTACGAAGCATATCCATGATCGATTGTTCGGTTGCGGCATCAACTCCAACAAATGG
>DAOOQW010000313.1:0-2028 GCA_035388945.1 Flavobacteriales bacterium | reverse complement strand
GTTGCAGGGTTACGCACATCATCTTCTGGAATTCCAGCTTCTACCTTACCTACTAAGTCAGCTCCCACATCGGCAGCTTTAGTATAGATACCACCACCAACACGAGCAAATAATGCGATTGATTCAGCTCCTAATGAGAAACCAGTCAATACTTCGATAGCAGTTCTCATTTCATTGCTGTCGACACTAACAACATGGAACATTTTAAGGAATACGATGAACAATCCACCTAAACCTAGAACAGCTAAACCAGCAACACCTAAGCCCATAACAGTTCCACCAGTAAAGGAAACTTTCAAAGCTTGTTTTAAGCTAGTACGAGCAGCTTGTGTAGTACGAACGTTAGCTTTGGTAGCTACTTTCATTCCGATATATCCAGCTGTTGCTGAAAATACAGCTCCAATGACAAAGGCAATTGAAATGATCCAGCTAGAGTGAATCTCTTTACCATTAACTTCATGAACGGTTCCTGAATATGCTAAAAGGATAGCAACAAAAACGACGAAAAAGCTTAGTACTTTCCATTCAGCTTTCAGGAAAGCCATGGCACCGTCGGCAATGTAGCCAGCTAATTCTTGCATTTTGGCATCGCCAGCATCTTGCTTACTAACCCAAGCAGACTGAATTGCCATCCAGATTAAGCCAATCACGCCTAGAGCAGGAATGATGTAAATGAAGTTCTCCATATGAGATTTGAGATTTAACGTTTCTTAACAATAGAAATTGGGAGCGCAAAAATACAAGAATATTTGAGTGGAAAAACGTTCCGCTCAATCATCCTTGTTACGCGTTGATAATGAATGTATTCTACTTATTTAGCAGTATACATTACTTGCTTCACAGCAGCAATAATTTTGCTTGGATTCGGCAAAGCTGCGTCTATAAGTGTTGGAGCATAAGGCAGAGGAACATCCGCAGATGTCACACGAAGAATTGGAGCATCGAGGTAATCGAATGCATCTTTTTGAACTTTAAACGTTACTTCAGTTGCAATACTACCAAGTGGCCAAGCTTCTTCTACAATAACCAAACGGTTGGTTTTTTTAACCGATTCAATAACGGTATCATAATCGATTGGACGAATGGTGCGTAAGTCGATAATCTCACAAGAAACACCTTCTTTTTCTAGTTCATCAGCAGCTAGATAACAGGCTTTCATGATTTTACCAAAGGAAACTATTGTTACATCATTACCAGCACGTTTGATGTCGGCTTTTCCAATTTCAATCAGGTACTCACCTTCAGGAACTTCACCTTTATCGCCATACATCTGCTCACTTTCCATGAAAATAACTGGATCGTTATCGCGAATAGCACTTTTAAGTAAGCCTTTCGCATCAGCCGGATTCGAGGGAACAATAACTTTCAATCCTGGAGTATTAGCATACCAATTATCAAAAGCCTGACTATGTTGAGAACTTAACATTCCAGCAGAAGCAGTTGGACCGCGAAATACGATTGGAACAGTAAATTGTCCGCCCGACATCGACATCATTTTAGCAGCCGAGTTAATCACTTGGTCGATAGCAACAAGTGAGAAGTTAAACGTCATGAATTCGATAACGGGACGCAAGCCATTCATAGCTGCTCCTACACCAATTCCTGCAAAACCTAATTCCGCGATAGGAGTATCGATTACGCGTTTGGGACCGAATTCGGCAAGCATACCTTGACTAACTTTGTATGCACCATCGTATTCGGCTACTTCTTCACCCATTAAAAAGACACGTTCATCACGACGCATTTCTTCGCTAAGTGCTTCACGTAAAGCTTCCCGGAATTGTATTGTTCTCATAGTTTTGGTTTCAAACGGTGGCAAATCTAAGAAAGAAATACCTCAGACAAGTAAACACCCAATTTTTTTTAGTGGTTTGATGATATAAAACGACTTTTACCTTTCAAGTGTTAAAAATTATCGATATGCCAATTCGCAAGCTTATTTGGAAGTTTTTTTTCAATACATAAGTAGATAAATGTCAAAGTAAAAGGCATAACTTTTAAATTGCACCTAACAATTCAACCTTTTCT
>DAOOQW010000312.1:0-2032 GCA_035388945.1 Flavobacteriales bacterium | reverse complement strand
CACTTGCAGAAAGAATGCGTCCTTCGACCTTAGAAGGATACGTTGGACAAACTCACTTATTAGGTGAAGGTTCGGTTCTAGCAAAACTCATAAGTCAGAAACTACCATTGCCTTCTCTCCTACTCTGGGGACCTCCAGGTGTGGGTAAAACTACTCTTGCGCGACTTTTAGCAGAAGCAAGCGAAGCACCTTTTTTCACTCTTAGTGCAATTGCTTCTGGCGTTAAAGAAGTTCGCGAGATTATCGACATGGCCGCCCGACAAGGTGGTTTGTTACGCAAGCCAGTTTTATTTATCGATGAGATTCATCGCTTTAGTAAATCGCAACAAGATTCGTTATTGGGTGCCGTTGAACGAGGAATTGTAACCTTGATTGGCGCCACTACAGAAAACCCTTCGTTTGAAGTGATTCCAGCACTTTTGTCGCGTTGTCAGGTTTATGTGCTTCAATCGCTTGGAAAAGAAGAATTGTTGGGAATGTTGCATCGTTCGATGAGAGAAGATCGTTTCTTGAAATTCCGAGAAATTCAATTGGTAGAAACCGATGCCTTGATGCGCTATTCGGGTGGTGATGCTCGCAAACTGTTGAATTTATTCGAATTAGTTGTCAATACACATACAGGTGACGATCCCGTTCAAATTACCAATCAAAGTGTAACGGCTGTCTTACAAGAGAATCAAGCTCGTTACGATAAATCGGGAGAACAGCATTACGACATTGTTTCAGCTTTTATCAAAAGTATGCGGGGAAGCGATCCCAATGCAGCGGTGTATTATTTAGCGCGTATGATTGAAGGTGGAGAAGATCCTAAATTCATTGCACGACGTATGTTGATTCTATCATCAGAAGACATTGGTAATGCGAATCCTACAGCTTTAATTATGGCAAATAACTGTTTTCAAGCAGTGAATGTGATTGGTTATCCTGAATGCTCGCTAATTCTAAGTCAAACTGCCATTTATCTTGCCTGCTCTGCAAAGAGTAATGCATCCTATAAAGCCATTGGAGCCGCTCGGAAATTAGTGGAAGAAACAGGCGATTTACCGGTTCCACTTCACCTCAGAAATGCGCCAACCAAACTCATGAAAGAGCTGGGATATGGCGACAATTACCAATATGCACATCAGTTCGAAAACAATTTTATCGATTTAGAGTTCCTACCTGAACAAATCAAGGGGAATGTACTTTTCGATCCGGGTGCCAATGCGCGTGAAAATGAAATGAGAGAACACCTCAGAAGGCTTTGGAAAGAGAAGTATGGATACTAAGATTTACAATCCTACTTCATAAATCGAAAAACGAGTAAATTCTAATTCTTGCATTAATCGACAATTGTTTTTCAGATTACTCGCTTCTATATACCTTTAACCCAAACAACAAAACACTATGTATCAGGATCCAATTGATCAGTTAACACTCAGCCAAAGCAGCGATACTGCTCAGGCAGCGTTTATGACTAAAGTATATGGCTGGATGACTATCGCCTTAGTTATTACTGCATTAGCGGCTATGTACACAGCCATGACACCCGCTTTGATTGAATTTATCTTCAGCAGTAAATTGGTATTTTACGGATTAATAATTGGAGAACTTCTACTGGTTGGTTCACTTGTAATGGCTGTACAGAAAATGTCGCCGATGGTTGCTTCTTTAGTTTTCTTCGGATATGCAGCATTAAACGGACTTACACTCGCATCTATATTTTTCTTGTTTACTGCAGGTTCTATCGCCTTAACGTTTTTCATTACAGCAGGAACATTTGCGGTGATGAGCATTTATGGATACACTACCAAAGCTGATTTAACTCGAATCGGAAATTTAGCATTGATGGCTTTAGTAGGTGTTATCATTGCATCTATTGCTAACTACTTCCTTCAAAATGAAACACTTTATTGGATTATCAGCTATTTAGGTGTTGCAATCTTCGTTGGATTGGTAGCATACGATACGCAAAAAATCAAAAATATCAGTGCTACAATGGATATTCAGTCGAGCGAAGGAAAACGTGCTTCTGTAATTGGTGCGCTAACTT
>DAOOQW010000311.1:0-2043 GCA_035388945.1 Flavobacteriales bacterium | reverse complement strand
ATTCCGGGTGAAACATCAGCGCTATTCACACCCGAACCGGTGAATGCCAGCTACTTTGTTCAAACCACAGCGCCCAATGGATGTTCAGCTATTTCGGAACCGTTCCATTATAACGTTGATGGTTTCGAACAAATCAATTCGACCAGCCTGAATTTCTATCCCAATCCTGCTAACGAATTGATTTTCATCCAAAACTCTGGAATTTCAACTTCGTTTCAGCTTTGCGATATCACCGGTCGCATCTTAAAAACTAGCAGTATCACTACTAATAGCATCATTAGCGTGAGTTTAGGTGACTTAACACCTGGAATTTACTGGCTTAAAACCCCAAGCAACACACAACGTTTAGTGATTTTTTGATAGGTGATCGGGGGCTTCCATTACTAAACCATTCTGTCGTTTTGTAAGCCAAGGTATTGCTAACGAAGTGTTTTATCAGCTACCATTTCGGCACGATAGCGCCCACTTTGCACACGCGTTAATTGATAAACTGTTGCATACAACACCCACATCAACAACGTATAACATAAAGTAACGCCCCAAACACTTGGGTAATCCGAAGGTGTGCTGATATAATGCAACACATCACTAAATAACCGTATCGGATGATGCAACAAATCCCAAGAATTCCAGCGATCAAACCGACCGAGGTAAATTCCAAAGCTGCTCAAGAACAGCGTTGTGCCTGCAAACAACCAACCTGTCAACCACGTAAATCGTTCCTTAATCAAGGCATGCATGTCGAATATAGAAGCGCAACCCAGCATAATTCCATTCCATGCAAACGATAAAATCAAGACTAAATCGAACCTCTGCGGCACGCCCGGTCGAGGATACAGGTGGAATAAATCGGTAATGATGTAAAAGGCATTCGGTAAAAAGAGCAACCAAGTAATCGTCAAACTATACGAAATCAAATGGCTTTTATGGCGCAAACGATACACCGTTAACAAAGTAGATAAACCCAATGGAATGACTGCCAAAAACAGGTTCCACACTAGAAAAAGATAGGTGAGTTCGCCCGTTCTCCAAATGCGAGCTGCCAGCAAAACAAAGCTTAAAATAATCGAAGCTGAAAAGCTAATAGCTACGCCAGCTCGGTTATGTGATTTGAAATAAACGTGTAAACGACGGACGAAATAAGGAGTCATAAATCAATTGCGAGCTCCTTTAACGTTTACCGTCCTGCTAAAGTGCCAACATTATGATTTTTTAACGATTCTTCAGCTCAACAGACGATAGATATAAGGACCAAACACCCCAAAGGCAATGCATACAGCCATAATCGACACGATTAGAACTGCACCTGCTCCTAAATCTTTGGCTTGACCAATCAAAGGATCTTCTTCTTTCGTAATTCGGTCGGCTAATCGCTCCAATGCAGCATTAATCAACTCAGCCGAAATCACTATGCCCATAGCAATTGTTACCAAGCACCATTCGATGGGAGAAATAGAAAACCAGCAACCAAAACCAATAACAAGAATTGCTGCCAGTACGTGAAAACGCAGATGTGCTTCTGTTTTCAAGCCATGCACAATACCTTGAATGGCAAATCGAAATGCTAAAAGCCTGGTTTTCATTGTATCCAGTTGAGGTAATTGCTAGGAGAAATAACGCTAAACTCAGATTCTGGATAGGCATCTTTCCAAGCCGAAGGAATTTTCACTTTACCTGAATCTTTCCATTTGCATTCATACGCATACAGCTTTCCATTGCGATCTTCCACCCAATCAATTTCCTGTTGCTGATAGGTGCGCCAGAAATAATTCAACGAATGTAAATTGGTGTATGACTGAAACTTCAACCGTTCCATCATCAGGTAATTTTCCCAAAGTTCACCTACGTCATTTCGCAAGGGTAGCGCATTGAAATTATTTATCAGCGCATTTCGAATTCCGTTATCTGTAAAGTAATAACGTGCATGTCGGGTGACTTCTTTCCGCAAATTCCTGCTAAATCCTTGAAGCTTTTGAATGACGAACACTTTCTGTAGCAAATCGAGGTAACGATCAACCGTGTTTTTACTTATTCCCAAATTCC
>DAOOQW010000310.1:0-2088 GCA_035388945.1 Flavobacteriales bacterium | reverse complement strand
GAAGTAACAGAGAAAAAAGTTCGTCGCGAGCGAATGGGACACATCCAGTTGGTAGTGCCTGTAGCTCACATTTGGTACTTCCGTTCATTGCCGAATAAAATCGGTTATTTGCTGGGAATGCCAACAAAAAAATTAGATTCAATCATATATTACGAAAAATATGTGGTTATTCAGGCAGGTATTGCCGACAATACTGCTACTGCTGCAACAGGTGAACTCCTGATTGCTCAGGGCGAGTTAATTTCGGAAGAAGAATACCTCGATTTACTCGAAAAATTGCCACGCGAAAATCAATTACTTGAAGACAGCGATCCAAATAAATTCATTGCTAAAATGGGTGCAGAAGCTATCTACGATATGCTAACGCGTCTCGATTTAGATGCTTTATCATACGATTTACGTCACAAAGCAAATACCGATACTTCTCAGCAACGTAAAAACGAAGCACTTAAACGTCTGCAAATTGTAGAATCGTTCCGCGCTTCGAAAATGCGCAATAAACCAGAATGGATGATTGTCAAAATTGTTCCGGTTATTCCGCCCGAATTACGTCCATTGGTGCCATTGGATGGTGGTCGTTTTGCCACCTCCGATTTGAACGACCTGTATCGCCGCGTAATTATCCGTAACAACCGTCTGAAACGACTGATTGAAATTAAAGCGCCAGAAGTAATTTTACGTAATGAAAAACGTATGCTTCAGGAATCTGTTGACTCATTGTTCGATAACTCACGTAAATCGAGCGCTGTTAAAACAGAAGCCAATCGCCCGTTGAAATCTCTTTCAGATTCGTTGAAAGGGAAACAAGGACGTTTCCGTCAGAACTTATTAGGTAAACGTGTTGATTATTCTGCACGTTCGGTAATCGTCGTTGGACCGGAATTGAAGATGCACGAGTGCGGCTTACCTAAAGATATGGCAGCCGAACTTTTCAAACCGTTTGTTATTCGCAAACTGATTGAACGCGGCATTGTAAAAACTGTGAAATCAGCGAAGAAAATCGTTGATCGCAAGGATCCTGTTATCTGGGATATTCTGGAGTACGTGATGAAAGGACATCCTGTACTGCTCAACCGTGCTCCGACTTTGCACCGTTTGGGTATTCAGGCTTTCCAGCCCAAAATGATTGAAGGAAAAGCTATTCAGCTTCACCCACTTTCGTGTACGGCTTTCAACGCCGACTTTGATGGTGACCAGATGGCCGTTCACTTGCCTCTTGGAAACGAAGCAGTGCTCGAAGCTCAAATGCTTATGCTTGCATCACATAATATTTTGAACCCAGCCAACGGAGCTCCTATTACGGTACCTTCTCAGGACATGGTGCTTGGATTGTATTATATTACGAAACCACGCACAGGGGCTTTAGGCGAAGGCTTAATTTTCTATTCTCCTGAAGAAGCTGAAATAGCTTATAATGAGAAGAAAGTTACGCTTCATGCATGGATCAAGGTAAGAACCAAAGATTTAAATGAAAATGGCGAAATAGTAACAAAATTAATCGAAACTACTGTTGGACGAATTTTATTCAACAAATGTGTTCCGATTGAAGTAGGTTACATCAACGAATTACTTTCGAAAAAATCGCTTCGTGATATTATCGGTAATGTTATCGATGTATGCGGAGTTGCCCGTACAGCTCAATTCCTCGATGATATCAAAGATTTGGGTTACTACATGGCTTTCAAAGGTGGATTGTCGTTTAACTTAGGTGACGTTATTATCCCACCCGAAAAAGAAGTTTTGGTAAAAGAAGGTAATGCCGAAGTTGAAGAAATTATGAATAACTACAACATGGGATTCATAACCAACAACGAACGTTACAATCAGATCATCGATACATGGACACACGTAAACTCGAAATTGTCGAATATTTTGATGAAACAATTATCAAGCGACAATCAGGGATTCAACTCTGTGTACATGATGTTGGATTCTGGAGCGCGTGGTTCTAAGGAACAAATTCGTCAGCTTTCAGGTATGCGTGGTTTGATGGCAAAACCTCAAAAATCAGGTGCAACCGGAGGTGAAATTATCGAAAACCCGATTTTATCAAACTTTAAAGAAGGTCTTTCGGTACTTGAGTATTTT
>DAOOQW010000309.1:0-2119 GCA_035388945.1 Flavobacteriales bacterium | reverse complement strand
GTAATCATAGTCGCATTCCGTATCTCACTCCTGATGGACAAAACAAGACGCTCGAGGGTGATTTGAGCATGACATTATTTACCAATAATCCTTTTTCGGTTTACGATACTATTAAGTATGAAGTAACGGTTGTTGATCGGGCTTTGCATAGAAGTAATCAGATAAAAACGGCCGATATTATTCTTAGCAAATAATTGCTGCTTAGGAGAATTTATCATAGGAATCGCTCATTCTGAAAGGGAAACAGGCCGAAGTTCAGGATCATTTTGAAATGAAAACCTTGCTTTTTTCAAAATTGAAATGAACCTAATCGTTGCGATTGTGTTACCTTTGCGGCCTTATTTAGAACGGTTTTAAACAAGGCTGTTCCAAAAACATGCTAAATGCTGAGTATTCGTAACCTGCACGCACGTGTAGAAGAAAAAGAGATTCTGAAGGGTTTTTCATTAGATGTAAAACCGGGAGAAGTTCATGCGATTATGGGACCGAATGGTTCTGGGAAATCCACATTGGCTTCGGTTCTAGCTGGGAGAGAAGATTATCAAGTAACGGGAGGAGAAGTTATTTTCGAAGGAAAAGACTTACTTGCTTTAGCGCCTGAAGATCGCGCCCGCGAAGGAATTTTTCTTGCTTTTCAGTATCCGGTGGAGATTCCGGGCGTTAGTATTACAAACTTTTTGAAGACTGCTATCGCTGAACAACGCGAATACCGTGGACTTCCTCCCATGGAGCCAAAAGAATTTCTTCAGTTGATGAAGGAGAAAAAGGCTTATGTAGAAATTGAATCCAACCTGACCAATCGCTCTGTTAACGAAGGTTTCTCGGGTGGTGAAAAGAAACGAAATGAGATTTTTCAAATGGCAATGCTCAATCCGAAATTGGCCATTTTAGATGAAACCGATTCAGGACTCGATATTGACGCTTTACGTGTGGTTGCCAATGGTGTAAACCGCTTGAAATCGCCCGAAAATTCTGCAATTGTCATTACTCACTACCAACGTTTGCTCGATTATATCGTTCCTGACGTGGTGCATGTGATGTATGATGGTCGCATTGTTAAAACTGGCGGAAAAGAATTAGCACTCGAGCTGGAAGAAAAAGGTTACGACTGGATTAAGAAAGAATTAGCTGCTTTATAATTGTCCGCAACATGGCCGATACACTCGAAGGACAATCGTTAAAAGAAAAGCTGCTAGCTGGATTTCATATCCGGAAAGCAGCCTTATTGCCCGATAACACTATTCTTAATGGCTTTCGGGATAAGGCAGCAGAATCGTTTTCCCGTTTAGGTTTCCCAGGGAAAAAACACGAGGAATACCGCTATCTGCAAGTTGAAAAACTATTTACATCTGAACTGAATCAAACACTCAGTCCAGAGGAAATCGATTTACCTAACGAATCTGATGTACTCAATCATCCTTTATTGGTTGAAGATGCATATCGACTTGTGATGTTAAATGGGATATTTTCAAAAAAACTATCCCGAATCGAAGGTTTGCCAACAGGTGTAGTGATGGGAAGTTTAGCAGAAGCATTACGAAACAACGATGCCCACGCATTAACTAATCTGGGAACACTTGCAAAAGCTGATTCTGATTCGTTTCTAGCATTAAACTCTGCGTTGTTTCAAGATGGAATTTATTGTTACATCCCATCAAATTGTAAACTACCTAAACCGGTTCAACTAATTGAATTGGTAAGTAGTCCAGAAGCTTTATTGATTCAACCTCGCGTGTTATTTGTTTCGGATGAATCTTCAGAAGCAGAAGTCATTCAAACATCCATCAGTACCAAAGGAAATACGTCAATTGCTAGTAACAGTGTGACGGAGATTTTGGTGGAGAAAAATGCTCAGGTAAACTGGATTACTCTTCAATCGGAAGAACATACTGCAGGACATTTTCATACCACCGAAGCTCATGTGAAGCAACATGGCAAATTCGAAACTGTAACGATTAGTTTAGGTTCGGGCATGTTGCGTAATAACTTAAATATCGTGCTCGATGCTCCCGAATGTGAAGCGCATTTGTATGGTTATTATCATCCGGTGAATACGCAAATTGTTGATAATCATACCTTGGTTGATCATCGCTATCCGCGCTGCGAAAGCAACGAATTG
>DAOOQW010000308.1:0-2128 GCA_035388945.1 Flavobacteriales bacterium | reverse complement strand
CTATTGGAAAAGCTAATTCCATTTTGGTCATGCCATATTGCTTATTCAGGAATGAAGGGAGCCAGAATAAAATAAACCACCAGATGGGGTCAGTAAAAAACTTTAACAATGCAAACGCCCACGTCTGTTTGAAACCCAACAGGGTAACCCACTTAACTTTTGCAAGCTGATCAGACGCTGTTGTATCATCAGGTTCGTCACTGTTGATGTAATCCAATTCTTGTTTTGAAATCTTTTTATGATTTTGTGGACTCTCGTACAACCACCACCAAAAGATCAACCAGATAAGTCCAATGGCACCGGTAATAATAAACGCCCACTCCCACCCTAACGTAACCGCAATTAGTGGAACAGAGAGCGGTGCTAAAATGGCGCCTACATTTGTGCCTGAATTAAAAATACCGGCTGCCAGTGCCCGTTCTTTTTTTGGAAACCATTCAGCAACGGTTTTGATGGCGGCTGGAAAATTTCCAGCCTCACTCACTCCTAACACACCCCTCGCCATCATAAACCCAAAAGTTGATTTAGCCAACGCATGACCAATTGAAGCCAAACTCCACACCGTCAATGAAAGTGCGTAACCCAGTTTGGTTCCAATACGATCGATCATAAAACCAGAACCTATCATACCCAATGCATAGGTGATCTGGAATGCTATAACAATGTTGGCGTAGTCGGATTCATTCCAGCCAAACAGTGGCTCGAGGTAATCATCTTTTAGGAGACTGATTACCTGGCGGTCGAGGTAATTAATGGTGGTCGCAAAAAATACCAATGAAAGTATAATCCATCTGTATTTTTTTACGGGAGTTGTATCGGAGGATTTATTTAACACCATTTTTTAGATTTCACTAGTTTAAGATGTTGCCACGATTAATGAGTTGAGTATCATCTGTACTAAAATCTTATCTGTTAAAAATTGAAATAGACACTTCAGCACCCTGGAGATCCGCTGATACATAGGCAGAATAGATCGTGGTCACTACGTCCGCTGCCAACCGACTGCCGCTTTCAATTGGTTCATTAAATGATAATGATTTATAAAAAGCGTCCATCTCGTGTTGATAGCCATTGAACCATGCTTCGTCAGGAGATATAAATGACCATCCTTGCTTGGTTCCGGTTTTTTCTACTACGTATACGTCATTAAAATTTTCTTCCCTCGGATTGTACGTCTGCATGGCGTTATTCGGTGCGATGTTGCAAATGGTGCGATGATTATTGGCGTGGACTTCGACATAATTTTTTACACCGCCCTGCAATAATTCGCTTGCAACAATATCAGCAAAGGTTCCATCCTCAAATACGATATGCACGGATGCATAATCTTCTATATCCTTGTACGTGTCGCGAAGATGTCCTTCATTTTTGTATCCCGACATTCTTGTGATGGTATGCGTTCTTGCCGATACCGTTTTCGGACGAATAGGTATTCCATTTCTAACTCGTCCTTCAACGTGTTTTAAATAAATAGAAGCTGCTAACGGGTGACAACCCTTTCCCATTAACGATCCACCACCGGAAAGACGCCATTGTCCATAGTCGGATGAATGTGAACCGGAATGCGATTGTTGCGCCTGTATCCAAAGAATTTGTGCTTTCGTTTTTTCGATCAGCTCCCTTTCCTTTTGAATGGCCGGTGCATATACCCAGTTTTCAGCATACATGATCCTTCCTTCACTTGCTTGTTCGGCATCGAGCATTCGCTTGACGCTTTCAAGTGATTTCTTCAATCCAAGCTCACGATCAAAATTGTCTCCGTTAAATTCTTTTGTTCCGTCTCCGAAATATCCGGTAAATGGTTTTTCAATAATGACATGTTTATTCAGCTTCAATACTTCAACAGCAATTGGCTCGTGCGTAGAAGGTGGCGTACAAACATGCAGAACATCCGATGCTGAAATGAGCTCCTCCATGCTCTCGAAGCATTTGATGTTTCGCTTGGAAGTAAATTCAACTAACTCGTCTGGAGATTTTGAATAGGCACCTACCACTTCAATCTGCACACTGAAGACTCGTCTTAACGCCTCGAAATGAAATCGTGCTGCAAACCCGGAACCAATGATTCCTGCCCGAACTATCTTATTTGTCATTTCTATTTGTTTACACAGGAATCTTTTCAGATTCC
>DAOOQW010000307.1:0-2156 GCA_035388945.1 Flavobacteriales bacterium | reverse complement strand
ACAGGTAAAAAACATTGGCGGTGAGATTGGCGATAAAAACATACGCTACACCAATAGATTGATCGTAGGCATATATCAGGAAGTAAACATTAAGGCCAACCAGAATCAGAATGTTTAAAATTCTTCCGAACGCAAATTTCAATGGACGGTTTTGGAGGCGGAGGCGAGCGAAGGGAATAGCCACAACTGAATCAATAAATAAAATAGCGACAATCCAGATAACATAATTCGACTGACTTTCTATATCCAGTTGAATTGCTATGGGTTGTGCAAAACCAATAATAATTAACGAGAGAATTAAACTTATACTAACTACGACAGTTTGGGTAAGATTGAAAATTTTCTTCTCATCGGCTCCTGGCTTAGAAGCAAAACGAAAATATGCAGTTTCCATTCCAAACGTAAAGAGCACATTGATAAAGGTAACATAGGCATACAGATTGGTTATAATACCATACTCAGCCGGAAGAAAAACATCCGTGTGTAAAAGAACCAGTAAGAAGTTGAGAAACTTAGGTAAGATAGAACCAAGTCCATAAAGGACTGTATCGCCTGCAAGCCGCTTGAGTTTACCCATTGTTCGGTAATCAGTTATCAGTTAAGGGTGATTTGGTATTTCGTAATCATTCAGTAAAGAATCAAATCAAAAATCATCAGTCGCTAATCACTCATCACTAATTACTATTCGTATTAAATATTACACTCCTTTAAAATTAGCTTTTCGTTTCTCCACAAACGCAGCCGTACCTTCTTTAAAATCTTCAGATGCTGCACAAGCCGCAAAACTTTCAGCTTCGGTTTGGTACCCGATCTCATCACCATTAAAACCAGCATTTACCGATTTGATGACTTGCGAAATGGCAACAGGCGATTTCGAAAGAATTTTAGTCATCATCTTTGTGGCAAGATCCATAAGTTCGTCACGGTTTTCTACTACGTGATTCACCAATCCAATTGCTTTTGCTTCTTGTGCTGAAATGAAATCAGCAGTCATGATCAGTTCAAGAGCCTTACCTCTACCTACTAATTGCGTTAATCGCTGTGTTCCTCCATAACCCGGTATAATTCCCAGATTTACTTCCGGTTGTCCAAATTTGGCATTTTCTGTTGCAATACGAATGTGGCATGCCATAGCCAACTCACATCCACCTCCCAAAGCAAAACCATTTACTGCTGCAATAATTGGTTTGGGAAAATCTTCAATCTGCTTAAACAATAATTGGCCTTTTCGTGCCATTGCAAACGCTTGTTCTTTGTTGAGAGATGAAAGCTCTTTTATATCCGCTCCTGCAACAAAAGCCTTTTCTCCCTCCCCTGTTAAGATTATTCCTTTCACATTGCTGTTTTGGTAAGCTTCTTGTATAATTTTGTGCAGCCCATCCAGTACATCAACATTTAATGCATTCAATGCTTCTCCTCGTGAAATGGTCACGATCAGAATGGAGGAGGTATTATGTGTTTTGATTACAGACATGGGGATCTATTTAGTAATGCAACTTATCCAGCTTTTGGAAGGACTCAAAATAATTATGAAAAAGACCTCTGCGATTGAAATGAATTTTATGATTTCTCAATTCTCTAAAATAGCACTCTTTTGTTTACTTCTCGTGATGGGTTTTCATTCTGCTTCGGCACGAAAGATTTATTCTAAAGCCCCTGGAGGTAATTGGACTAGTGCCGGAAGTTGGACTGCCGGAATTGTACCTGCCGCTAATGATACTGTATACATTCAAGGAGGACATACCATTTCAATTTCTAGTAATGAGGGTAGCAATTCTACCTATATGTTTGTGATTGTTGTTGGAACTCTTGACATGACCAATAACGGTAAGTTAAGCTTGAGTGGTTCCTCTTATGTCATCGTTGAGAATAGTGGTAGCATTTTAGGAAATGGCAATAGTGATACAATATCAATTGGTACAGGGGGTGCAGAGTATTCTGGAGGTCAAGGAAACGTAACAGGACCAAGCTATGTTGGAAATGGTCATACTCCTGCATCTGGTGAGGGCACAAATGGATGTGGATGTTACAATTCTGTAAGTTCTTGCGCGATTACATCAAGTGCCGGTTATACTGTTTACGTAACGGTTACTGCCAAAAGCTTAGTAAAGCCAGCGACTTGTCCTTTTGGTTATAACTATAATGTTACGCTTGAC
>DAOOQW010000306.1:0-2238 GCA_035388945.1 Flavobacteriales bacterium | reverse complement strand
AGCCGAAGTAATACTCAGCTGATACACCGAATTAGCCCAGTCGAAAATAGTCCAAGCCCTAATAACTTTAGGGTTTCCTCTCAGTTCCTCCATTGCAAATCAATTTTTTTCAAGACTACGCGAAAGTAAGTCTGAATACCTTAATTTCGAGCGGCAAACTAATAATGCTATTTCTGGAATGAAATCCCTTGATTTAACGGCTACAATCCTTGTCCCTGTTGACTTTTCTGACATCACTAAACCGGCATTGGCACATGCAGAATTGTATGCGACCATCTTCAAAAAACCGATTACGCTAGTACATTTAATCGATAAAGGCTGGGGTGATAAGGAACATGAGTTGAAATTAGAAGAAGAAGAGGCATTGTCTAAACTTCAGAATTTCGCAGATGATATTACGAATGAAAGTGGAATTGAAGTTTCCGTTTTAGTTCGTCGTGGTGATTTTCACGAAGGAATTGGTGAATTAGCCGAAGAACTCAACGCTACTTTGGTGGTAATGGGAACAAAAGGTATTAAAGGACTTCAGCGCTGGACGGGTAGTCATGCCATGAAAGTGATTAAAAACACGAAGGATGTTCCATTCATTGTTGTTCAGGATATGCCTAAACGCAATGATTTGAAAACGGTTGTTTTGCCATTTTCATTCACGGTTGAAAGTCGTCAGAAATTGGCATGGGCGATTCACATTGCTAAAATGTTCCAATGTCACTTCTTGTTATTAGCTGAACATCAAACGGATGAGTTTATTCAGCACAAAATGCAAAACAACATCACGTTTGCTAAGAAGTATTTGGATCAACACGGATGTAGTTATTCAGTAGAAACTGCGAGCGGATCGACAGCATTTCATAAAGAGATTATCATTTATGCTTCTGCAAAAGATGCTGATTTGATTTTAATCATGACCGATGAAGATCGTGAATTCACCGAGTACTTTACTGGAACTCACGAGCAAGATATTATTGCCAACGAAAGGAAATTACCCGTTATGGTGATGAATCCAGTTGATAATATGCAGATTCTTGGAGCAGCAATGTTCCAATAAGCATAACAAACCATTTAAAAATGCAGTTAGATTCAATTCTAGCTGCATTTTTTTTGTCCATACATTTCGAAATCAATTAATTATTGAGGCTTAATCGACTGATAAACAAGTAAGCAATTCATTCCGTAAATTTTACTTGGATATTGCATTAATAGGGCGAATTTATTGAGGAAGAAAATGTAATTTCGCGTCCCGATGAGCAGAAGACCTTACGTAGTTGGAATCTCTGGCGGAAGCGCTTCGGGAAAAACATCCTTTCTCAAAAACTTGCGAGAAGCATTGCCCGAAGGAGCTGCTTGTATTGTATCGCAAGACAATTATTATCTTCCTAAAGAAGAGCAATTGAAGGATGAAAACAATCAGATAAATTTCGATTTACCAACTTCTATCCATCGCTCAGCGTTTCACAACGATTTATGTAAATTGATTCGAGGCGAAAAAGTTGTGTTACAAGAGTACACTTTCAACAACGCTTCACATTCTTCTCAAACGATTGAATTAACTCCTGCACCCATCATCATCATGGAAGGTTTGTTCATCTTTCATTATGAGGAAATCAGGAATCAACTTGATTTGAAGGTTTATATTGATGCGCGAGAAGATTTGAAATTAGCTCGTCGTTTACGTCGCGATAAAGATGAACGTGGCTATCCCGAAGAAACAGTTTTGTATCAATGGAATAACCATGTGATGCCAAGTTATCATCAATACCTTCGCCCCTATCGCGATGATGCTGATATAATTGTAACCAACAACATCAGCTACGACAAAGGATTGCTCGTATTAGTCAATCACTTACGAAGCATCTGTTAAGAGAAATAAAAAATCCCCGCCGGTAAAAACTGACGGGGATTTTTCTTTTGAATTCAATCTTAATGCTGTGTTCGGAAACGATTCCGGTTGTTCCACCCTAAGATGAGTAATACGAGTGGAATCATGATGTGCAAGAAATACGAACTACTCACACCATCGTTGCGAATAAAGCTAAATACACGCTCGGTACGAATATTTGGGAAGCTGCGATTGGTGGAACGACTTAACCAGATAAATACGGCTTTCCCTACAATGTGATCGTGTGGTACAAATCCCCAAAAACGAGAATCGGCCGAATTATGACGATTATCACCCATCATGAAATAGTAATCCTGCTTAAATGTGTATGAAGTTGCAAGTGCACCATTAATTAGAAT
>DAOOQW010000305.1:0-2283 GCA_035388945.1 Flavobacteriales bacterium | reverse complement strand
TAATCCTGGAGCATTTGATCCTGATGGCGATAGCATTTCTTATCGAATGGTTGATTGTCGAGGTGAGGATGGATTGATCATTCCAGGTTTTTCTCAGCCTCAAGCGAGTTCGAGTTTTACACTCAATGCTATTACTGGAGATTTGATTTGGGATGCTCCTTTGCCCAATGGCGTAGGTGAATACAACGTGGCATTCGTCATCGAAGAATGGCGCCACGGTATCCTGATTGGTTCCGTTACTCGCGATATGCAAATTAGTGTTGTTCCTTGCTCCAATACTCCACCTCAAATTGAAGCATTACCTGATTTATGTGTAGATGCTGGAACTATCTTGAATTTTCCCGTAAATGCTACCGATTCCGACAGTCCAATTCAATCGATCACATTAAGTGCGACGGGTGGTCCTTTCCAATTCGCCCCCCCAGGAAATGCAGTTTTTGCTCCCGTAACTCAAATGGGTTTTGTTAGCCAGCAATTCATTTGGGAAACATCATGTGCTCACGTTAGGAAACAACCTTATTCTTTCAGCTTTAAGGTGATTGATAATGGAAATCCCAACCTATCGGATTTTGAAACCATGCAAATTCGCGTGGTTGCACAAGCACCCGAAAACCTACAAGCTGTATCGGCAGGAAGTACGATTCAATTAAGTTGGGAAGAAAGTCCGTGTAACCAAGCCATTGGATATGCCATTTACCGCAAAGCTGGATTTTATGGATACGTTCACGGTCCTTGCGAAACGGGTGTTCCAGCTTATACGGGGTATACATTTTTAACGCAAGTTCAAGGTGTTACTACACT
This sequence comes from Flavobacteriales bacterium, assembly GCA_035388945.1. Classification (GTDB taxonomy): domain Bacteria; phylum Bacteroidota; class Bacteroidia; order M30B66; family M30B66; genus CALQRR01. The sequence goes on along the minus strand of DAOOQW010000305.1, from coordinate 1,482 downwards.
TTCATACACCGATCCAGGTCCATTGCTTCCAGGCTCTTCTTATTGTTATATGGTGATAGCCTTATTTGCTGATGGTGCCGAAAGTTATGCCTCGAATGAAGCATGCGTGCAGCTCGATAAAATCCTTCCTGTAATTACCAATGTGAGCGTTAACACAACCGCAAGTAGTTCTGGTGAATTATACATTGCTTGGTCCAAACCTACAGCTATTGATCCAGTTCAGTTTCCCGGACCGTTTCAATACATTATTGAACGTGCAGAAGGATTAAGTGGAACGAGCTTCACGCTAGTTGATTCCTTGCAATCGCTTGATGACACAACATACGTGGATAACAACGTGTTAATCAATACGGTTGGTTCAGCTTGGAGATATAGGATTTCGTTGAAAAATATGAGTCCGGATAATGTGGTGGAAGTTGGAAAAAGCGAAGCGGCCGCATCTGTTTTCTTATCAGCCAGTGGGCTTGATAACCAAGTAAACCTTTCTTGGCAGACGAATGTACCTTGGCAAAACGATACTTTCATCGTATTTAGAAAACTACCAACTGCCCTTCAATTCGATTCATTGGGTTACAGTATTACCAATCAATACAGCGATTTAGGCTTAGCCAATGGCGTTACTTATTGCTATCGGGTGAAATCGAAAGGAAAATACAGTGGTGCAGGATTTATCGATCCGATTCTAAATTGGTCACAAGAAGTATGCGCCGAAGCAAAGGATACGCAAGCTCCGTGTGCGCCATTAGCATTCATCAGCCCAAATTGTGATTCCTTAAAAAACAGCATTACCTGGGAATTCCCGAACGATACTTCTTGTTTTTCTGATGTGGTAAGTATTCGAGTTTATTTCTCCACCACAAGCACTGGAACTTGGCAGCTTATTTCAGAATTTCCGTTTGGAACCAATCAGCCATTTATTCACTCTCCTGGAGATTTTGTTGCCGGATGTTATGCAGTTACTGCCGTTGATTCATTCATGAATGAAAGTGAGCTGATTCGAAATTGTGTAGATAATTGTCCGGTTTACGAATTACCTAACACCTTTTCTCCAAATAACGATGGGCTAAACGATGCATTCCAACCTTTTCCTTGGGCTTTTATTGCACAGGTGAAAATGAGCATATTTAATCGTTGGGGACAGTTAGTTTTTGAGACGGAAGATCCTGACATCCTCTGGAATGGAGTAAATCAAACGAACAATCAGAAGGTTCCCGATGGTGTATACTTTTATGTATGTGAGGTGTATGAAGATCGTTTGGACGGCTTAGTTCAAAGGAATTTAAAAGGGACCATTCAGGTTTTTGGGAATTCATCAAAAAATGGAAACTAGGATGTTTACAGGTATAGTTGAATCATTAGGAACTGTAGTCAAGCGCAAGGATGAAGGTAATAACACGACTTTCAGCCTACGTTGTGATTTTACATCGGAGCTTCAGGTGGATCAAAGTGTAGCACATAATGGTGTGTGCTTAACTGTTACTC
>DAOOQW010000304.1:1885-2299 GCA_035388945.1 Flavobacteriales bacterium | reverse complement strand
AATTTAGAAATCCTTTCATTTATACAATCTTTATTGTAGGCTAAGTCAATCAGTTTTTAATCATATGCATCCTGTTTTACTACCTTTGCCACCGTTTCAGAAATCATAAATTTTCTTAATTCAGTATGCAATCCAAGCAAATCCGGCAAACATTCCTCGATTTTTTCGCTTCAAAAGGGCATCAAATCGTTCCTTCAGCACCTATGGTCATTAAGAATGATCCAACGCTGATGTTCACAAATGCTGGGATGAATCAGTTTAAAGATCTTTTTTTAGGAAATTCTCCTATTGTATACCCAAGGATTGCAGACACACAAAAATGTTTGCGTGTTTCAGGAAAGCACAATGATTTAGAAGAAGTTGGTGTGGATACTTATCACCATACTATGTTTGAAATGTTAGGCAATTGGTCTT
>DAOOQW010000304.1:0-1875 GCA_035388945.1 Flavobacteriales bacterium | reverse complement strand
AAGAAAGATGCTATTGCTTGGGCTTGGGAGCTTCTTACTGAAGTTTATAAAATTGATAAATCTCGATTATATGTTACTGTTTTCGAAGGTGATACATCCGAGAATTTAGCTTTTGATCAAGAAGCTTTTGATACTTGGAAAGAGCTTATTGATCCTTCTCGAATTATCAATGGAAATAAGAAAGATAATTTCTGGGAAATGGGCGATACTGGACCATGCGGACCTTGTTCTGAGATCCATGTTGACATTCGAAGTGATGAAGAGCGAGCACGTATTGATGGCAAAGAACTCGTGAATGCTAGTCATCCACAGGTTATTGAAATATGGAATAATGTCTTCATGGAATTCAACCGGAAGGCAGATGGTAGCTTAGAAAAATTGCCTGCTCAACACGTTGATACTGGAATGGGTTTCGAACGTTTGTGCGTCGTTCTTCAAGGAAAACAATCGAATTACGATACGGATGTTTTCCAGCCACTTATTTCTTTCCTTGAAAACCTTAGTGGAAAGACATATAAAAACAACGAAAAGGATGATATCGCCATGCGCGTTATTGCCGATCACATTCGTACCATTTCATTTGCTATTGCTGATGGACAACTTCCTAGCAATAATAAAGCGGGATATGTTATTCGTCGGATTCTGCGCCGTGCTGTTCGTTATGGTTATACATTTCTTGGATTGAAAGAGCCATTTATGTACACCATGGTAGATACGCTTGCGGATCAGATGGGCGAACAGTTTCCTGAAATTAATTCACAACGAGGTTTAATTAAAAATGTGATGCATGAAGAAGAGCAATCTTTTTTACGCACACTAGAAACTGGAATCAATCGATTTAACGACTTTGTAGCAAAGAATACTAATCACGCTCAAGTACCGGGTGATTTTGCATTTGAGTTATTTGATACGTATGGTTTCCCGATCGACTTGACCGAGTTGATGGCTCGCGAGCAGAATTTAGCTGTTGATATGATTGGCTTTAACGAGAATCTGCAAAAACAAAAGGCGCGTTCACGTTCAGCTGCAGTAGTTGAGGCAGGTGATTGGATTGAACTTTCGGAAGATGATGATGAAGAATTTATCGGTTATGATTATTTGGAAGCTCAAGTAAAAATTACACGATACAGAGAAGTTACTGCGAAAGGAAAAAAACAGTTCCAACTCATATTTAACATTACTCCGTTTTATGCCGAAAGTGGTGGACAGGTTGGCGATTCGGGCATTTTAAAAGATGGGAATGACATAATAAACATCTTTGATACAAAACGGGAACATGGAGTAATCGTTCATTTTGCTGATAAACTACCTGCCAATTTACAAGCGAGTTTTAAAGCTGAAGTACATAAAGGAAAGCGCATTTCAACGATGCGTAATCATACAGCTACTCACTTGATGCATGCTGCTCTTCGTCAAGTTTTGGGAACTCATGTAGAACAAAAAGGTTCTTTGGTAAATGATCAGAATTTACGTTTCGACTTTTCTCACTTTTCTAAATTGAGTAAAGAAGAAACTCGCCAGATTGAAGCAATTGTGAATGAACAAATTCGTGCGAATATTCTTCGTGATGTTCAAGTTTTACCCATTGAAGAAGCACGTAAAACAGGAGCAATGGCTCTTTTTGGAGAGAAGTATGGTGATTTAGTTCGAGTAGTCACATTTGATAAGTCGTTTTCTGTTGAATTATGCGGCGGAACCCATGTACCTGCAACTGGACAGATTGGTTATTTTAGGATTGTGTCAGAAAGCGCAGTTGCTGCAGGAGTTCGAAGAATCGAAGCTATTACTGGAGAAGCTGCTGAATTGCAGATTCTAGAGGATGCAAACTTGGTAGAACAAATCAAAGAAGTCCTTAAAGGAGCTAAAGATCCGTTA
>DAOOQW010000303.1:0-2300 GCA_035388945.1 Flavobacteriales bacterium | reverse complement strand
TTTAAAAGTTTCGAGCCATTGATCAAAGAACCAGTTGAGATCGGAATGTGTATAGTTGATGATTGAATTGCGGAAATCTTCAAAATACGGATGGGCTATTTTCCATTCGTTGAAATAGTTCTTCATTGCATTGGAAAACAAGGTGTCACCTAATAGGTATTGTAAATTAAACAGCATGGTAGCCGTTTTATAATATACGTTTCCATATCCGCCACCATGACCAACCGCACCCTGAAAATCATCCGAATGCGTGTTTAAGGTTGTTTCATCTTCGCGAATTGCATCCCGCATGTATCCATATAATGCACGAGCATAGCGTACTTCTTCGGGTTTGGTGTATTTAGCTGTGTACTTATTCGCGAATTTACCTTTGAGCGCATAAGGACCATCGATATGTTCTTGAGCCCAAACCGTTAAAAATTGGGTAAAACCTTCATCCAGAGAAGCGCGGTAGGTTTCGTTATTCCCCACCATTCCAAAAAACCAATTATGTCCAACTTCGTGAGCTAATAAACCGCGATAGTTTGGATCAGCACCTCCATCGAGGGTTAGCATTGGATATTCCATACCATCGCGTGCATCAGCCACAACCATTTTATTGTATACATACATTCCAAAATCACGGCTGTAGGTTTCGATGATTTTAGCAGTGTAGTCTGCGGCATTTTGCCAACGAGCAGCATGTGGTTCTTGAACAAGTGCAACCATTTGAATTCCATTCCATTCGGCTTCACCAATGCGATAATTAGGATCAGCTGTCCAAGCAAAGTCGTGCACATTTTCGGCGTGGAACTTCCAAGTTTTCCGTTTAGCTGGATTATAAGGAGTAATGACAGAAGGAGCTTCTTCCCAAGGTTTGTTTGCGAAATTTTTGATGTCGAGTTTCTGACGTAAATCGGCTGGTAATACTTCATCACGGTTCAGCAAGTAACCTGTTGCTTCCATCACGTAGTTATCGGAAAACTCGAGTTCTACATCGTAAGAACCAAAATCACCATAGAATTCCTTCCCTAAATGTTGATCGGTACACCAACCAAATTTGCGGTCATACACAGCCATTCGAGGATACCAATGCACACCATCGTAATGCTTAGAGCCGTATGAACCAAACTCTTTCATTCGACGGCGAATTGAACCTTGATAATCGAAATACGTTTTGAAATCCATGCTAAACACAACTGCTGAATTCGGCATCAAAGGATATGGGAGGAAAACTTTCAGAATAGTGTTCTCGAGTTCTGTTTTTACTACCTGCCCGTTCACTTGCAAGTTGCTTACAACTGTGCCCAGTTTATCTTTTTCGTATTTCCCATAAACAATCGGGTAGTCGTTGGCTTCGTGGAGTGCCGAACAATATGAGCCGGGTTGAAAGGCATTTTGGTACAAGTGAAAGTACACAAACGTCAATGTATCTGGCGAGTTATTGTAGTATTTTAACTCTTCAGTTGCAGTAACGATATCTGTTTTTTCGTCTACTATAGCTTTAATACTATATTCAACATCTTGTTGCCAATAGCCGGGAAAATGCATGCGATTTCCCCAGTATTGAGGATTATCAGAATTCCGATAAGAACTTGGTGGATGAATTGGATCGTAAGGAAGTTGTTGAGCAGAAAGAGCCAATGGCGCAAGAGCGCTAAAAAGGATACGCAGTAGAAGTGCTCGCATGCAAATAGAATTTACCGCGAAAAATAGTGAATGCTTAGTAAAGATTAGCTTCTTCGTTAGAAATACGTCCTTTTCTTTTCCTATGAAGATGATAAACACCTGCATTGAATTCATATCCAGCTAATAATAGCATGGCATTTAGGTTAATGAGCACCATGACTGCGATCAATGCTCCTACAGAACCGTAAACAGTATTATAGGTTCCGAAATTACCGACAAAGAATGAAAATCCGATCAATAGCAGGAGGATCAGAAAACTTGTTGCTAATGCTCCAATGGAGAAAAATCCAGCTCTTGCATTTTTAGATGGACCGAGATAATAGAGAAAAGCAACCGAGAAAAAGAGCAAGCCATAGAAAATCACCCACTTCCCTAACCAAATCAATACATAGTTAATCCCGTATGTTATTAAGTGATGATTGATGAGGTATTCGAGCCCATAATTCGTCACAACCATGAGCGTAAATGCCAAAACGAGCAAAAGGGAAAGGATGATAGTTAAAGCTAAAGAGACTAGTCGGATTTTCCAGTCGGGACGGGATTCTTTAATGAAAATACTTGCATTGAATGATTCAATAATTGAATTCATCCCATTGGTAGCATAGAACAATGCGAAGATGGCTCCAAATGAA
>DAOOQW010000302.1:0-2312 GCA_035388945.1 Flavobacteriales bacterium | reverse complement strand
CAGCCAACTCTAAGGTATCGCCTACTGGTGTTGATAGAGCCACATTTTCTATCATGCGTCCTTTTGCACTAAACTCGCCCACCAACATAGCTCCAGCTACAATGCAACAAACTAAACCTGCTAGAAAGAGCATTCCATTCACTGGTCCAAACCAACCCATGCGTAAACGTGGATGAAGGACCAATCGCAATCCACCTAAAAGCAAACCGATAATTGGAGCTAAAATGACGAGTGAAAGTCCTACCAGAAACAGTTTTTGTTGATCGGGAGAGGAGAAGAAAGTTCCAAAGAAAGCCTGAACTGAAAAGCTTGAAATACCATCTTCATCATTGATAGATATGAGGTTTCCTGAATTGAAAACGGTACTCAAAAAAGCGAAGAGTAGCACACCACCTAGGAAAATGAGGAAAACTCCAAATGATCGTCCCATGAATAGGATTATTCTTCGGAAGAAGCCTAGAAATACGGCTGAAAATTCTTCCATGAAGCTACCTAAACGACCGTGAACATTAGCATTTTTAAAACCTTGACGGGCTTCTTCACCAAAGGCTTCGGCGCGTTCACGAAAGCGAGCAGCTTCTTCTTTTATGCGACGTTCGATGTTTTCGATGTTGACTTGCTCACCGCGCATTTGAAGTTTCTCGGCGGTGCTATTGGCTTTTGGTAAAACAATCCAGAGGATGATGTAGAGTAGAGGACCTGAACCTGCAAAGAACAAGGCTATCACAAAAGCTAAACGCAACCAAACTGGATCAAGTCCAAAATAATATCCTAATCCTGAACACACACCACCTAATACGGCATCGTCCGGATCGCGAAATAAGCGGCGCGACTGATACGCATCGTAGTTCTGATTTCCTGGATTAGAGCCCGATGTAGGAGCTTCTTCTTCATCCTTATAGGTTTCGGGTTCACCCATGATAGCAATCACATCTATCACTTCCTGTTCGAGGATGACCTGCTTATTTTTAAGTCGTTCGGCGAATAATTCAGCTATCCGACTTTCAATATCACCCACAATTTCATCTTGCCCGTCGGTTCCTTCGAACGATTTGCGGATTTGTTGTAAGTAACGATGAAGTCGCTCGTAAGCAGCTTCTTCGAGGTTAAACAACATGCCGCTGAGGTTAATGCTAATAGTCTTATTCATGGGTCAGGATTTCGAAGGTGAAGAAATTTGGGTTTGAGCTACAGATGCTACCAGCTCGTCCCAGCTGATGCGGAGTTCGGACAAAACACGCTGTCCATTTTCGGTTAATCCGTAATATTTTCGAGGCGGACCGGAAGTGCTTTCTTCCCAACGGTAACTGAGCAAGCCGGTATTTTTAAGTCGGGTTAGCAGCGGATATAAAGTTCCTTCAACCACAATGAGTTTAGATTCTTTGAGGCGGTTGATGATGTCGCTGGTGTAGGCATCACCATTCGACAAAACCGAGAGTATGCAGAACTCCAGCACTCCTTTTCGCATCTGCGCCTTGGTATTTTCGATATTCATAGTGCAAACATAGAACTTATCTTAACACGGTACTATGCGATGCAAGGTACTGGATGGATTATTTATTTAAGTATTTGAAATACAGCTCAATAAATTTATAATATTTTTGAATCCTGCGAGATCCTCCTTCAATTTCTATTTTCAAATCGGCTAAACCATTCAGGTAAAATCGACTCTTGTTTAAGATTCCTTATTTATTGAAGTTTCGATATTCAATTCTAAAATGTTAATTTTCGGGGATGCCTAAACTCCTTGCTATTGCTTTCTTTCTGATTGGTATTTCTGGATTGGTGAAGGCTCAATCTGGAGCAACGAAGTTGGTTTTCAGTCCCACATACAATGGGAAATCTATTCAGCCTGGAAAAGCAATTTATGTTTCCGAACTGCAGGACAGTGTTAGCCTTGACGATTTTCGATTCTATATATCCGAAGTAAAATTCATTTCGCCAGATGGATCCATTTTTCCCTTTTCGAAGCATCACTTCCTCTGCGATTTTCAACATCCCGAATCGCTCCAAATAGCTTGTCCTCCAATTATTTCGAACGAATCAGAATCCGTGCTTTGGTTTCAAATCGGAATTGATAGCACCACTAGTTCTTCCGGTGCTTTCGGACAAGATCTCGACCCAGTTCATGGCATGTATTGGGCTTGGAATAGTGGTTACATCAACGTAAAAATTCAAGGTCAAAGTCCTAAATGTCCGGCTCGAAACCATCAATTTGAATATCATTTAGGTGGATATTTAGTTCCCAACAATGCGATTACGTCTATTCAGCGCAGAATTATTCCTGGGAAAGACATTCAAATAGAAATCGA
>DAOOQW010000301.1:0-2341 GCA_035388945.1 Flavobacteriales bacterium | reverse complement strand
TTTTTTTAAATCAGCTAATCGTTCTTTGTAAATCAATCCAAGGTCGTAATAGCCTTCCATTACCGAATCGGCATAAGCACGCAACATGGTGTCGTTTTTAGGAACGGACTTTTCTAGTTTTTTGCGGATTAATGCAATACTATCTTCACGTGTTAGCTTGATTTCTTCTTTTGCAACATCAGAACCGGTTGTGTCTTCATCGGGATTGCCTGAAATTGGAGCTACTGTTTGTTTATTAGAACGTCTCCAGTTGTCTTCCAATTTCCGATCGCCCCAAACTTTGCGGAATTCTGTATAACCAAAACTCATGGTGGAAGTATTGTAGAAATACCAACTTCCATTACCGGCAATTCCTGGAGCAGCAGAAGTATTGCCACCAGATGCAGCTAATTTGGCTGCTAAGATTGCATCTTTCTCTTTTTGTTTCCTACGTGCTTCTTCTTCTTTCTTGAAAATCTGCTCTGCCTTTTTATCTAATTCTGCAGGATTCAATTTTGCCATACTAAGTAAACTGTCGTAAAGCTCAATCTTCTCATACATTTTAACCAATTCGGCTAAGCTGTTCCGCTTGTTCTCGATGATTTTATAATCGGGAAAGTCCTTTTGTAATGAACTGATTGTACTATCGTAATAAGCTGCAGCAATTCGATATTCACGTTGGTCAAAATAAATCTCAGCAATCGCCAAATAGGACATTCCTTTTTGATTCACATTCGTGGTACTTGCTTGAACAGATGTGGTGTATTGCTCGATAGCCCGGGTTTCGTTACCCTCTTTTTCATCCAATTCTCCCAACACATAATAAATCTGATCCTTGTAATCGATGTTTTTTGGATCAGCAAGCATTTTTGCCAACAATGCCCGTATTTCTGTGCTTTTCTTATTCTCTGAATCGAAGCATCGAGCTATGTTAATTCGTGCATAAAAAGACATCTCATACGTGGGATTGCTTTTTAGAACCTTTGAATAGCTATCGGATGCTTGTTTTATTTCTCCTGCTTTTTGTAGCAATTGTCCACGAATAAAGAGCAATCTAACCCGATCTTTCTTCTTTTTCACATATTTCAATGCCTCGGTAATCGACTCCAAGCCTTCAGCATAATGATTTTGCTTCAGATGGAAATCGGTTAATGCGGTATACAATTCTCCCTTGATGTTTTTGGGAAGAGTTTTATCGTTGAGTGATCGATCTATGGCTAAACGAGCATCTGTAAACATTCCCAATTCACTATAGGCACGACAAAGCCAAATGTTCGCGCGGTGTTGAATAGGATCTTTTTTGTTGTTTTTTACTGGTTCGCGAGCTACATAAGCAAACATTTCTAATGATGCGTAGTAGTCGCGTTTGTAAAACATCGATTTTCCGATAAGCAAGTAACTATCGTCGATGTATTTACAGTACTCTTTGCCTTTAATCATCATCGAGTGTCGACTAATAACCACCGATGCTTTCTTAATTGCTTTATCTGTTAAGGGAATAATGGTTTTGGAATCTTCTAATGAACCAAGATCATACACAGGAAGAACCTTAATATAATTATCAACATGTCCAGTTCGAAGTGTAGCGACAGCCTCTTTTATGGTTTCTTCTCCATTAAAATAGCCATTGTATTTAGAGGTGATATTATGAAATGTTCGGTTAAGCCACTTATTCTTCTTAGTGGAACACCCTATCAATCCGCCTGTTATAAGGAGAACTAAAAGAGCATAAAGCAGTGGGCGTATGTAGTTGAGCTTTTGCAAATGAAAAATATACGTTGCGGCTAAATAACTGTTGGAGCGCAAAATTATTTTAATTTCCGCTATTTTAAGGATGAATCCATTCAATTTCAAACAATCCGGAGTGAATTTCAGAACTTAGCAGCGGTCATGGAAAAACCTGTTGATAGCCGCCGGAAGCAATTCATCCGGAAATTACGTCATAAATACCGTTTGGTAGTAATGAATGATGAGACGTTTGAGGAGAAATATTCCCTCAAATTATCTCAGCTCAATCTCTTTACTGCTCTGGGTTTGTTGTCAATTGTATTAATCATATTAACCACTTTTGTCATTGCATTTACGCCTCTTCGCGAATACATTCCCGGATATTCAAGCGACGTTCGTATGCGAAGAAATTTGTTAGTCTTGGCCGAAAAAGTTGATTCATTAAAAAAATCAACGGAAGATAAAGATGCCTTATTGGATAATATTCAACGAGTAATGAATGGGAGTGTGCAAACGGGTCCAACTAAGCCACGACAAAGCACAAAACCCGATATGAATGCCGTAAAACTTACAGCGTCAGAAAAAGAAACTCAGTTTCGGGAACAGGTTGAAGAACAAGACCGCTACAACTTGA
>DAOOQW010000300.1:0-2376 GCA_035388945.1 Flavobacteriales bacterium | reverse complement strand
GGATGGAGTTCACATTCTTCGCTGGCTTTATCAAATAAGTAATAAATTCCCTGCATACCTTCCTTTGGCTTTTGATTCAGATCAACCGATCGCGAGAAGCACCACATTCTAAAGTAATACAGTAAGATATCTTCCTTTTGAGGAAAGTATTTGAACAAGGTAACTTTCGATATTTTTACCTTCTCACAAATATCATCTACATACAAATCTTCAAACGATTTTTTGCCGATAAGTTTTAAGGTATGATCAAGCACATGGATTTTAAGTCGTGCAGCCTTTTCTTTTCGCAGGCTCATTGAGTAGAGGGGTTGTTTAGTATAGGTAAAACAGGAGAGGGTTTCCCAATCCATGATGGAATTAATACTTTTATAGGGACTTAACCAAAAGCCAAATGATAAATCGTATAATTCCACTTTTACTTGTCGGATTAGTAGTCGCATGCCAGTCGGTTCCAACAAAGAATACGGAGAGACATGTTGGTCTGATTACGAATTCAGCTATGGTGGTCTCAGCTCATCCACTTGCTTCGAAAGCCGGAGCCGATGTGATGCGCAAAGGTGGCAATGCAGTTGATGCAGCCATTGCGACCCAACTCGCATTAGCAGTAGTGCATCCCTCAGCAGGTAATATAGGTGGAGGTGGCTTTATGGTGATCAGACAAAAAGATGGTTCACTCAATACATTGGACTATCGGGAGAAAGCTCCATCAGCGGCAACAAGTACCATGTATTTAAATGAGCAAGGAGATGTGATACCAGGCTTGAGTGAAAGCGGACAACTTTCTGCAGGTATTCCAGGAACCGTAGCTGGTTTGGTTGAATCGCATGCGCGTTATGGAAAATTGTCCTGGAAAGAACTTGTTCAGCCTGCGATTGATCTTGCTTTATATGGTTTTCTCCTTACCCAAAAGGAAGCGAATGGATTGAACTACATTCAGGAAGATCTGAAAAAATACAATTCCATATTGCCTCAGTTTTTGATTAACGAAAAGTGGGAGGCTGGCGATAGCATTCGTTACATTGACTTAGGTCATGCACTGGAGCGCATTCGCGATCGTGGCCTTGCCGGATTTTACGAGGGGAAAACAGCTGATGATATTGTTGCCGAAATGCAGCGTGGAAATGGATTGATAACGCATGAAGATCTTAAAAACTACAAGCCCGTTTGGCGTGCTCCAATTGTTGCCTCATACAAGGAATACAAAATCATTTCGATGCCACCACCATCGAGCGGAGGTATTGCATTGGCGCAGCTTATGCGGTCAGTAGAAAATTATCCGATAAAAGACTGGGGACATAACAACACCAAGACAGTTCACCTCATGGTTGAAGCGGAACGCAGAGCATATGCTGATCGATCCGTTTATTTAGGTGATCCCGATTTTTATGATGTGCCGGTACAGCAACTCACCGACAAAAAATACATTGATGATCGCATGAATACATTCGATGCAAAGACAGCAACACCAAGCAAAGCAATACGAGAAGGTGTGTTCATACTAAAGGAATCGGATCAAACCACTCACTTATCAATTGTAGATTCAGAAGGCAATGCCGTTTCGATTACGACAACACTAAATGATAGTTACGGATCGAAAGTAGTGGTGGCAGGATCGGGTTTTATTTTGAATGATGAAATGGATGACTTTAGTGTGAAGCCTGGTGTGCCGAATATGTATGGCGCAGTAGGAGGAGAGGCCAATAAAATTGAGGCCGCTAAACGGATGCTGAGTTCAATGACACCAACCATTGTAGAGAAGAATGGTAAACTCTTTATGGTGGTAGGTACACCTGGTGGAACAACCATCATTACTTCAGTATTCCAAACTATTTTAAACGTTGTTGAATTTAAAATGACGATGCAGGAAGCAGTGTCAGCCAAACGGTTTCACAGTCAGTGGTTGCCCGATGAAGTGTTTCCGGAAAACGGAACGATGGATAGCGTCACCATAAAGAAATTAGAGAGCATGGGTCATACGCTACAATTCAGAGGTGAGATCGGACGAGTAGATGCCATACTTGTTACTCCTGATGGAAAATTAGAAGGAGGTGCAGATCCAAGAGGTGATGATGCTGCAGCCGGGTTCTAATTTTACTTGAAGTAATAGTTTAACTAAGAACCGTTTTCGGAGATGATACAAAAATCGCGTGTAAGAAATTTATCGACTCGTTATCTGGAGTTCTATCGGTATGGTTTTATTTTCATCATAACCTGTTTGTTTATTGCCATTATGCTTGGTTCACTACGCAGCAGCAAGGACAGTATTTTATTCTCAACAGTATACTTTTTCACATTCTGGGCTTCTTAATTTATAAATGGATAGATGCTCACTTAAAAGTTTTTAAGGTAGAGTTTGATGATGATTTCCTTTATATC
>DAOOQW010000299.1:0-2386 GCA_035388945.1 Flavobacteriales bacterium | reverse complement strand
AGGATTCCTAACCAACTTTTATTTTTCAATGCACCGTATAAAATGAATAAGCCTGTAAAGAAAAAGACATGAATGATAGTAGGAAGATAGATGGCGAAAAACGTCTCAAAAAAGGTGTATTTATTTATCAGGATTGACGAAAATAATATCAGTATGATGCTTATAATTTTGAGTGTATTGTCTTTAATGAGCACCATCATTAAAGCCGAAAGGAACCCAAAATATACAAGCCCTGTAGCTAAGTCTTTTAACGAATCATTTAATCCAATAAAACCAATTGTGATGAATATGCTGAGAATTCCAAGAAACACAAAATCGTATTTACCAGTTGTATAATATCCTTTTTTATGGAGCCAACCTATTTCAGTTAAGTAGTGAAGTGGACCTAAAACGGCGTAAGAAAAAAGAAATAATTCAAACGGTAGTATAAATGCGAGTAGGCAAGAAATTAGCATGAGTCCAATGTTGGCCACATCTAATTTTTCAACGGAGGATAGTGTTTTCATGATGCACGAAGTTAGTAGAAAGCTTAATTTTTAGTACAGCTTTGATATAAAATAGAAAATCCCGGTTAGCAAAGCTACCGGGATCTCCGTTTCCCAAAATCAAACTAACCTATATTATGCAGTTACAGGTTCTTGGTTCAGGCCGTTCTGTGAAAAAGTTGGCAATGCAGCCATTTTCTCTATCAGATCAGCAATCCGGTTCGAATAACCGGTTTCATTGTCGTACCATCCTACCACTTTCACCGTTTGTCCCATCACCATAGTGAGGCCCGAATCGATGATACACGAATGTGGATTTCCAACTATATCTACAGAAACAATTGGGTCTTCGGTGTATTCCAAAATACCTTTCATGCTTTCATCTGCAGCTTTCTTAAATGCAGCATTGATTTCTGCAACACTAGCTTCTTTTTTCAATTTTACTGTCAAATCGGTCATCGATCCAGCAGGAATAGGAACGCGCATGGCCAATCCATCTAACTTTCCTTTTAAATGAGGAAGAATAAGAGCAATTGCTTTTGCAGCACCTGTACTTGTTGGAATGATTGACAATGCCGCCGAACGGGAACGACGTAAATCGTTGTGAGGCGCATCAACCAAATGTTGATCTCCTGTGTATGCGTGAATGGTAGTAAGCAATCCTGCTTCTACACCAAATGCATCATCCAGTACTTTAACCATTGGTGCAGCACAATTTGTCGTGCAAGATGCATTCGAAAGTATAGCCTCGTTTTTAGCCAGAATTTGGTCATTCACACCTAAAACAACCGTTTCCACATCGCCTTTTGCAGGTGCAGAAATAATTACACGTTTAGCTCCTGCTGTCAAGTGTTTTCCAGCCGATTCCTTATCCAAAAAGAAACCTGTCGATTCAATCACAACATCCACATTCAACTCTTTCCATGGAAGGTTTGCCGGATCTTTTTCAGCAAAAACGCGCATGTTATGTCCACCTGCTTCGATAGAATTCTCAGTCGCATTCACCGCAACAGGTAAGCGTCCATGAACCGAATCATACTTTAGCAAATGAGCAAGTGTATGTACGTTCGTTAAATCATTTATCGCAACAACTTCTATATTCGATTTAGATAAGATAGCCCGAAAACTAATTCGTCCAATTCGACCGAATCCATTTATAGCTACTCTGATTTTACTCATGTTGATGGTTTTAAATCTTATTGAGTGTCAAAATTACACTTTGAAAACTACTTATGCAAATAATTATCCCTAATTGCGGTTAAATAATTATTAACACTTCCGATTTATTTCGGATTCGTTGGGTACAGTATCGCTTTTGTTTCGGTTTTGCTAATTCAGCAACTAAAACAAATGTTTTTCAGCATGATACGAGGAACGAACCAATGGTCCACTTTCTACATACCTGAATCCTTTTGTTAACGCATATTCGCGGTATTCGGCGAATTTTTCGGGTGTGATAAAATCAATCACCGGAAGATGTTTGGGAGTTGGTTGAAGATACTGTCCCAAGGTGAGAATATCGACTTTGTTCTGCGCTAGTTCATCGATTGTTTCTAGCACTTCCGTTTCGGTTTCGCCTAAGCCAAGCATAACGCCCGATTTAGTGTTGCAACCACCTTCTTTTAAGCGACGAAGTACTTCTAAGCTTCGATCAAATTGAGCCTGAATGCGAACTTGTTTGGTTAGTCGGCGAACGGTTTCTAAATTATGAGAAACGATTTCTGGTCGGATGTCGATAATACGTTGCAGATTCTCCCATTTCCCCATGAAATCGGGGATGAGTGTTTCGAGCGTTGTACCAGGGCTTGCTTGACGAATAGCTTGAATCGTTTCGACCCAAATGATGGAACCTCCGTCTTTTAAATCATCCCGATCGACCGAAGTAATAACGGCATGTTTAA
>DAOOQW010000298.1:0-2394 GCA_035388945.1 Flavobacteriales bacterium | reverse complement strand
TTACGAATTACGAATTACGAATTACGAATTACGAATTACGAATTACGAATTACGATGTTGGGTATTAACTTTCGATGAAAGGAAGGATTGCATTTCGGGGAGGGATTTTGAATTGAAGAGGGAATCGTGTGTGAGTCCGGCTTTTCGGGCGACGTTGATGCCATATTGCATATCGGTATATCCTTCTTTTCGATGGGCGTCGGGATTGATGGAGATTTGAACTCCTTTTTCAATGCAGTAGGGTATCCAACGCCAGTCAATATCTAAGCGATACGGATGGGCATTTAATTCCATAATTACTCCATTTGCGGCACAGGCATCAATTACTTTTTTATGGTCGATTGGATAGCCTTTACGCGAAAGTAATAGTCTACCTGTTGGATGACCAAGGATGGTGGTGTATGGGTTTTCAATAGCTGTAATTAGTCGGCTTGTTGCTCGATCAACATCCATATTTAAAATGGAATGGACAGAAGCAACAACTAAATCAAATGAGGCAAGAATTTCATTTGGATAATCGAGCGAACCATCGCTTAGGATGTCGCTTTCGATTCCTTTGAAAATCTTGAAAGGACCTAATTTTAGATTCAGTTGATCTATCTCTTTATGTTGCTGAATTACTTTTTCGATGCTTAATCCACCCGCATAAAATGCCGATTTGCTGTGGTCACAAATGCCGAGGTATTCCATCCCTAAATCGCGACAAGCAATTGCCATCTCTTCTAATGTATTGGCTCCGTCGCTGTATGTACTGTGATTGTGTAAAATGCCTCGAATATCTTTCCAAACAACCAGTTTTTCTATATCAATTGATGCAGCATTATCAACAGGTAAATCGCGCAATTCAGGAAGAATAAAAGGAAATCCCCGTTCTTCATAAAAGCTAGTTTCCGATTCAACGGGTTCTTCGGGATCTAAATCGAGTTCTTCTAAATGTTCAGGTGGACCGGTTCGTAAAAGCTGCTCTCTCTCGTATTGATCTTCTTCGCAACAGATTAAGTACATGGAATACTTTTCAGCGAATTTGACGACGATACTATCTTCCAGTACTGACTCAATTTGCAAACTTGGAATCTGTTGAAGAATCAATTCAAGTTCATGAACATTTGAGACAAATAATACTTCGATGTTTTCAATTACTTCCATGAATCTGCGGAGTTCTCCAGTGAATGCAATTTGAAGTGAATCGTCTTGTTCGTGTATTAATCGAATGAGCTCATTAGCAACTGTTTCGGCTTCGGCATAATGATATTTACCCTGATTTGCCAAACGATATTCAAGTGCTATCTTGATGGATTCTTGAGTTTTGGCACCAAATCCTTTTAGCTCAACTAAACGGTTTTCATGACAGGCATACAGTAATTCTCCGGGAGATTCAATGCCTAGTTCTTTCCAGATAGTAGCCACTTTTTTTGGCCCAATTCCTTTAATTCCAAGCATTTCAATAACTCCGGCTGGTGTTATAGAAGCATAATGGGCGAGATCGGTAGTAGTTCCAGTGTGTATAATATCTAAAATAACCTGAGCGATGCTTTTACCAATTCCTGGAATTTGAATTAATTCTTCCAAGGTCTTTCCTTCCAAAGCATCACCGGCCCGATCTACATTAAAAGCTGCATTGGTAAATGATTTTAGCTTGAACGGATTTTCGTCGTGTAATTCACCTAAGGAGGCAATCAACTTTAAAGCACGGGAAATTTCTTTATTGGTCATTTTGGTGAATGGTTAAAACAGAAACGCTAATGAAAACCGAAGTTATCACTAGCGTTTCAATTTAAGAATTAGGAATTAGTAAAGTTCTAACTCGTATGGTAATCGTGCTTGATAGGATTTCATCGCACGTAAGTGTTCTAATTGCTGATAGTAGCGATATGAATCACCTAATGTTTTTTGAAGAATCGCAGCTTCTGAATCACCACCTAATTGCTTCATGAATTTTTGAAATGGATCTTCCTGATAAGGTAATTCTTGAATACGGTATGAAGTTAAACCTGCTTTTTTAGCTGCAATCTCGATGGCTTTGTCTAATCCTCCAAAAACGTCAACTAAACCTAAACGTTTTGCATCTACACCAGACCAAACGCGACCTTGAGCAATAGAATCTACATTCGCTTTAGTCATGTGACGGCCTTCAGAAACACGGGTAACGAAATTGTCATAAATACGCTCAATTTCTTTTTGGATTACTTCGGCTTCTTGAGCTGTAACGGCGCGAGATGCAGTCATGATATCAGCATACGGATTGGTTTTTACTGTATCGATAGTAACACCAATATTATTCACCATTTGGCGAGCATTGAAGAATAAACCAAATACACCAATTGAACCAGTAATCGTATTCGGGCTAGCAACAATAGTATCACAAGGAGCAGCAATGTAATAACCGCCCGAAGC
>DAOOQW010000297.1:0-2401 GCA_035388945.1 Flavobacteriales bacterium | reverse complement strand
CGTCAGCGACAATTATTCAAAAACATTATTTACGTAGGTGCATTATCAGCCTTGCTTAATATCGATTTCAGTGTTTTCGAAAGCTTGTTGGAAGAGCAATTCAAAGGCAAAGAAAAACTCATCGCACCCAACATCAAAGCATTGAAAATGGGTGTTGATTATATTCATGCAAATCATGCATTTCCACTGGATATTCGGGTTGAGCGCCGCGATTTAGTTGGTGATTCTATTTTAATTGATGGAAATTCAGCTTGTGGTTTAGGTGCTGTTTATGGTGGCGCAACTGTAGCTGCATGGTACCCAATTACTCCTTCCACTTCGGTGGTAGAAGCTTTCATGAATTATTCTGATGAATTCCGAGTTGATCCCATCACCGGAAAACGAAATGTAGCCATCATTCAAGCCGAAGATGAGCTTTCTGCAATCGGAATGGTGATTGGCGCTAATTGGAATGGAGCACGTTCATTTACAGCCACCAGCGGCCCAGGGCTTTCGCTCATGAATGAATTCCTCGGACTAGCTTATTTTGCTGAAATTCCTACCGTGTTAATTGATGTGCAACGAACTGGTCCTTCTACTGGAATGCCTACTCGTACACAGCAATCCGATATTTTGGAAGGCGCTTATGCTTCGCATGGTGATACAAAACATATCATGCTATTTCCTTCTACTCCGAAAGAGTGTTTTGATATGACGGTAGATGCGTTCGACTTAACTGAGCAGCTGCAAACTCCTGTCATTCTTATGACCGATCTTGATTTGGGGATGAATGATCACATGTCAAAACCATTTCAATGGGACGATCATCGGGAATACAAACGTGGAAAAGTATTGGATGCAGAAGCACTAGAAGATATTGAGCGTTTTGGCCGTTACCTCGATGTAGATGGTGATGGTATCGCTTATCGCACGTATCCGGGAACACATCCAACCAAAGGATCCTATTTCACGCGTGGAACTTCACGTGACGAATATGCTGTATATACCGAAAATGGTGATGTGTATGAGAAAAATATGGATCGATTGATTAAGAAATGGAATACCGCCAAAGATTATGTGCCGGCTCCAGATCTATATCAAGATTCCAATACTTCGAAATACGGAGTTTTATTCTTTGGAACATCCCAGTATTCAACCGAAGAGGCGATTGATATTTTAAAAGCAGATGGTGTGAATCTAGATGCTATTCGAATAAAATCATTCCCATTCAATAAAACGGTAGAAGACTTTATTCACTCTCACGATAAAGTATTTGTTGTAGAGCAAAATCGTGATGCGCAAATGAAAAGTTTGCTCATGATAGAACTGGCTGCTAATCCTCAAAAATTAGTGTCGGTACTCAATTACAACGGACTACCAATTACAGCCGATTATATTGTTAAATCAATTCAGGCTGCTATTTAATTTTTCCAATCAGGCAACATCACCATGACATACATTCGCCCGAAATTCCGTCACCCCGAACTTCCTAAAAACGATTTAGGTTATTCGGTCGATTATTACGAAGGTTCACTTTCAACTTTATGTGCAGGCTGTGGACACGATTCTATCAGTGCAGGTATTATTCAAGCTGCATACGAAATGAATATCGAACCGCATCGTTTGGCTAAGCTTTCTGGTATCGGTTGTTCATCTAAAACGCCTGCTTATTTTCTAAGTAATTCGCACGGTTTCAACAGTGTACACGGACGTATGCCTTCGGTTGCTACGGGAGCTAACATGGCAAATCGTGACCTTATTTATTTAGGTGTTTCGGGTGATGGCGATTCTGCATCAATCGGAATGGGACAGTTTGTTCATGTCATCCGCCGAAATCTCAACATGGTGTATATCGTGATGAATAACGGTTGTTATGGACTAACGAAAGGACAAGATTCTGCTACAGCTGATATTGGTTCGAAAAATAAATCAGGAAATACCAATTTATTTCAGTCGATTGATTTAGCCAGTTTGGCCATTGAACTAGGTGCTACGTTTGTTGCTCAAAGTTTTTCGGGTGATAAATCACAGCTTGTTCCGCTCATTAAAGCTGCAATGAAACATCCAGGATTTGCATTTATTAATGTGATTTCACCTTGTGTGACATTCAATAATAACGTGGGTTCTACTAAATCATACGACTTCGTACGCGAACATGTGGAAGCAACAGCCACAATCGATTTTGTTCCTGAAATGTCTGAGATTACTACTTCTTATAACGAAGGCACCATGAAAGCAATTGAGTTGCACGATGGAACCTATTTGCAGCTGCATAAACTCAATCAAGAATGGGATCCTTCTGATCGTTTTTCGGCCATTACAGCGGTGCAAAAAGCAAAAGTGAATAACGAAATCCTTACGGGGCTTTTATATTTAAATCCGGATGCTGTTGATTTGCATGAAATGATAAGCACTTCTTCAA
>DAOOQW010000296.1:0-2426 GCA_035388945.1 Flavobacteriales bacterium | reverse complement strand
CATTGGTAGCACCTTCGGCTATTACTTTCCCTATCGTTAAAACAGTAGGAACGCCCGGTAAAGCCAAACGACTAGTCACCTGTTGCAAGGCCAAAATTATTTGTGCAGAAGCTAAAATGGGATCGTTCACTTGTTGAGGCATCGCTCCATGTCCACCTTTGCCTCTTACTGTAATGTAAATCTCATCAGTTGAAGCCATATAGGTACCGGCACGAAAACCAACCTTTCCGGCAGGTAAAGACGGAAAAACATGTTGCGCCATTACTGATGATGGAACTTTGTCTTCGAACACTCCAGCTTCGAGCATTAATCGCGCTCCTCCGGGAAGTTTTTCCTCACCCGGTTGAAACACCACTAAAACTTCTCCAGCCCAGTGTTCACGTAGCTTTTGAAGAATTATACTAGCGCCCAACACACAAGCCGAATGCACATCATGTCCGCAAGCATGCATTACACCAGTGTGTTGGGATGTGTATTCTGTTTGAGAAGTTTCTTGAATGGGTAAAGCATCCATATCGCCTCTTAAAGCGAGCGTCTTTCCCTGTCCGTTTCCAGTCAAAACTGCTCGAATACCAGTTCCTGCCCAACCATTGGTAAACGACAATGCATGATTTTGCAGTATTTGTTGCAGGTATTTGCTAGTTTCGAATTCCTCGAATGATAATTCAGGATGTTGGTGCAGATGACGGCGAATAGTACGAATGAGTGGAAAAAGCTGTTGCGCTTCTTCTTTCACCAATAGTTTAAGTTGTTCGGGACTGATACTCATTTACCGAAAATCATTTTCAAAGCCATCAGAAGCACAAATACACCGAAAATTCGCTTCATCATTTGTTGATCAATCGACAAAGAAACTTTCGACCCTAACCAAGCTCCAACAACGAATGTGGCGCCTATGATTAAGCTATATTTCATGTTGAATTGCCCAGCTTTGTAATAATTGATGGCAGCTAAAAACCCAACGGGCATCAGTAGCATTCCTATGGAAATTCCCTGTGCATTATGTTGACTCAAACTAAGAAAATAAACAAGTGCAGGTACGATTACTATCCCTCCTCCAATTCCCACCAATCCGCTAGCGAATCCTGCAATTAAACCAATCAAAAGCAGCAACAATACAATTGTTAAATCCATAGGAGTTTTTTTTGTCATGTTTAAAAATCTGTTGTGAAACTTAAATGAAACAAAGCTGGTAGCAGCGTGCCATCCTCTAGACCTCTAGCCATATCAAGTCTTACAAAGTAACCAAGAATTTTTGTTCTCACCCCAAAACCAAATCCAGCAACAATTGGTTCGCGTTGATTTTTCAAAACTACTTTAATAGGACCACTTTCAATCGTTTTTTGGTTGAAAGTATTCTTGTCGGAGTAAGGAGAAGATCCCGTAAAAGCTGTTCCAACATCCGTAAAACCAATTACTTGCAAGTTGTTTAACAACTCCGATTTGAGTGGATATTTAAACGCATAGCGAATCAAATTCCACCTTACTTCTCCATTAAACACGGCGAAGCTTGAACCATTCCGAATATTTTGGTAAAATCCCCGAACATTGGTTCCCAACGTTTGGAAAATGTACTTCTGGGTTTCATCAACCGAAACAGAATTGTCAAATCGTGGAATAAACCAAGAATCAACTCCGCCTAAATAAAATAACAGCTTATTCGGTCCAAACGAAGTGGCACCAGCTAAACGAACCGCCCAAATCATTTCGCGAGTGATGCGTCCATATTGACGAAAATCTGCCCCCAAAATACTTACCGAGGTTTTTGCCTGATCGAGCCGATGATAATGCTCTCCCGTGATTTTCAAGCGTGTGCCTGTCATCATATTTAATCCAACCGGAAAGGAATTATCCAATACAAATTCGGTCTTTAATTGCGCCCAATGATTATACGTATTAGCGCGAGATAAATTCGATAAATCAGTTGCTAGATAAACATTCCGATCGTTACGATACGATAAAGTTCCTTCCACTCGAGCTATTTCAGAAAAGGGGTACGATAGTTTGCCACTAATCGTATGCATCATCACTCGCGCTCCTTCAGCTGGGTTACTCTGCAAGCCTTGGCGATGAAAAAGTATGGTTTTGTCGAGCCGTTTCTTAAACGTTTGAAATGCCAGTAAATACTCGTTTCCAGTTAAATTGGCAGCTAAACGAACGCCTCCAGTAATTCGAAAATCCTCAAATAAATCAGCTAATCCTATTCGGAATAATCCATTGATGGATGGATTCTGATATCCTGTTCCCGTATATGGCTGATAGGTTTGATTGAGAAAGCCTCGATCTAACTGTGTAACTAAGAAATCGGGATAATAAGCGGTTTGATATAATCGCTGACGACCAACTTTGAACGTATCCGTTTCGGCGTTAATCGGTTTGGTGGCTGCAATAGAATTCGATTGAGATTTCTTGTCTTCTCCAAACAC
>DAOOQW010000295.1:0-2441 GCA_035388945.1 Flavobacteriales bacterium | reverse complement strand
GTTGTTGTTGGAAAATAAAAATAGGCTAGCATAATTCGAAAACAATTAGCCACAATTCTTATAAAATTAGAATGCTCAGGAAGAATTCCAGATTAACGGAACTCTAACCTGAGCATCAACACCATTCTCTCAAAAACGCTCTTAGTTTTTGATAAAACTCAGGGTCGTGTGCTGAGTTTCACTGAGCAGTAAAATGGTGTATAAACCAGGAGATAAACTTTCGATTTTTAGCTTCTCAGTATCTCCAGATGTAGATTGATTTAAAACTACTTTTCCTTGAATGTCATAAATCACTAAATGGTTATAATCTGCTAATCCGCTTAACTGAATTTCTTCATTCGCGGGATTGGGAAATAGGTGTAATCCAGCCATATTTTTTAAATCTGAAATTCCTAAAACACTACCATCGTAGTAAAATGATGTACTAATCGGAACGCTTCGTATTTGCTCATTATCTACAAAACTTATTGAAATCTGATGGTTACCGATAGTAATCCCACTCACTGGTAAACCCAAGGAATAATCTTCTCCTTGACTAGGTGTTAAATCCATGTACTCTTTTGTACTGTAGTTGTTATCGTACCAATATTCAACACCTATAATTGCATTGTTGCCTTTCACAAACGGACTGCTAACTGGCACCGACCATCTTCCATCGCTGCTTTGCGTGTGAAACCACAACGTGTGACTTCCTTGGCTTAACGATTCGGTATTTAATGATGCATTGATATTTACCGTGGTTCCACCCGAAATACTCACATTCGTGCGATTGGCATAATCCATATCAAACCAATATTCATATGCAGACATGGTTTGAGCAAAACTTCCAAAGCTGGCTACTAGCGCAACAAATAGGATCATTACTGATTTCGCTTTCATAATTTCTAGTGTTAAGCGATTAATGACTTTGAGCCGATGTGGTGATGTTTACATTGAGTAAACCATTTACAGTTGCTGGAGCAATGTTTTTGCTGCTCACATGTGGATTGTAAGGCACATTTCCCGGTTTAGCTGGACTAGCACCACCATAGATACCACATTGCCCACCTGCCGCTGCTGCCGTTAATGCTTCGCTACCAGCAACTAATCGATAGTCGTCGCCATCTTCGTAGTTATAATTTCCGTTAGTATCAACAAAAAGGTTGGTTACGTTGGCAATACACGAGTTGACAATTGTAGGGTTAGCACCTGAACCACCAACTGGAATGGTTGCATGGGAGAAAACGCAATGGTCGAACACATTACTTTCATTCATGTATCCCCCAAGAAGATTAGCATTCGCTCCATCCCAAAAAATGCAACTATTAAAAGTACATCCTGAGTTTTGAGATATAGGATCACTATCTAGAGTTGCCCAGAAAACACAGTTGTTGAAGGCGTATGTTCCAGTACGTAATCTAAATAATCCTTTGGAGAATAGACAATTATCAAAGGTTATGTTAGAAGTTGCATTAGATGAAAATCCATTTCCATTAACAAACGTATTGAAGATACATTCTTGAAAACGGTAATTGAGTTGAGATCCAGCGTAATTCGAGTTGTAACTAAGACTTATCCAATCGGTCATAAACATGCATCGACTAAACGTTACTAAGTTGATGTTCCCAGCTACATCGCAATCGTTTAAACGAAATCCACCAAAATTGATTCCTGTAAATGAAGAACCTCCTGCATTTGGGCGAATAATAAATGAGATTGTACTTGAATTAATTGGGTTGATTCGCGTGTAGCCAGTTGCGATAGTTGAATCGGAATTCACACCTGCTCCAACCCATTGTAAGCGCTTTTCTACTGCATTGGAACTAAACTGAAACGTGTTTCCCGACAAATAAAGAATGTCGTCGTTTTGTGCATCGGCGTAGGCCGAATCAAGGTTAGTATACACTTCTCCCGAACCATTCGATGGTGTGTATCTTAATATACTCTGGGCAGAAGCTGAAAATAAGCTTAACGAAAAGCTTAGAATTAAAAGTCCGATTTTTTTCATGACAATATGTGTTAGGAATGAATGACACAAATTGACAGCTTTCAAAATGCTCCATCAATAATCAATTTGTATTAGTGATTTAGCTGATGTAAACCATTCCCTGAAATCCAATAGATTTATCTCTCGTTAATTTTCGGAACTGGTGATGAGAGTTCTATTGATTCTTTTTATTTGGTTGACGCTAATTCCAGTTGAATTAGATGCTCAAAGTCCTGCTATTGATAGCCTACTGAATAAAATCCGATTAAGTAGAAACGAATCCGAAAAACTCGATTTAGTGTTGGCTTTATGTCGCCGAAACGACACGCATCTCGACACCTTTAACCGCTATGCTTTTATTGCACGCGATTTAGCAGCACACTCAAATGATCCTGTGAAAGTTGCTTATGCTCAGTATAATGTAGCTTATGCGTATTATTTCTCCAATGCGAACGATAGCGCTCGTTTGGTCATT
>DAOOQW010000294.1:0-2460 GCA_035388945.1 Flavobacteriales bacterium | reverse complement strand
ACGGCCTTGCAATTGCTTCCTCAAGACTATGCATTTCCTTATTACCGCGACGATTCTATGTTGCTTGGAATTGGCATGCAGCCTTATGATTTGATGTTGCAATTAATGGCCAAACTGGATGATCCTTTTTCAGGTGGTAGAACTTATTACTGTCACCCCAGTTTGCGCGATGCCGATAAACCTAAAATTCCGCATCAATCATCCGCAACTGGGATGCAAGCTATTCCTGCAACGGGAACTGCCATGGGATTTTGGTACAAAGAAAATGTCGCATTAAACGATCCCCAAATCACCGATTTACCCTTAGTGGTTTGTTCTTTAGGAGATGCATCCGTTACCGAAGGCGAAGTAGCGGAAGCCTTTCAAATGGCGGCTTTGAAGCAGTTACCTATTTTGTATTTAGTACAAGACAATGGTTGGGATATTTCTGCTAATGCCAAAGAAACCCGAGCTCAAAGTGCGTACGATTATATCAAAGGATTTAATGGAATTGAAGCTATCTCTATTGATGGAGCTAATTTCAGTGAATGTTATGAGGCTTTATCGAAGGTCATTCACACCATTCGTAGCGAACGTCGTCCTTTCTTAGTGCATGCAAAAGTGCCCTTGCTCAATCACCATACATCGGGTGTGCGGATGGAATGGTATCGCGACGATTTAGAAGAAGCTCGTTCCCGTGATCCTTATCCAGTGCTTATTCAACAATTATTAGAAGCTGGATTTACACAATCTGAATTAGATGTATTGGAGCAATCTGCCAAGGCGAAAGTACAAGCCGATTACGATCGTGCTATTCAGGCAGAAGATCCGCGTCCAGAAGATTTATTTACCCATGATTTTGCACCCACGCCTATTACCGAGGAAAGTGGAAATCGAACGCCTCAACGAGACGATAAAGTGTTGATGGTTGATTGTGCATTGTTTGCTGTGGAAGAACTCATGCGCAAACATCCTGAGTGCTTATTATACGGACAAGATGTAGGAGCTCGTTTAGGTGGTGTATTCCGCGAAGCTGCCACACTTGCTCAGAAATTTGGCGACGAACGTGTATTCAATACGCCTATTCAAGAAGCCTTTATTGTTGGTTCAACGGTGGGAATGTCAGCAGTTGGATTGAAACCTATTGTAGAAGTACAATTCGCCGATTATATCTGGCCTGGTTTGAATCAACTTTTTACCGAAGTGGCACGTTCTTGCTACTTGACTAACGGAAAATGGCCGGTGAGCATGATTTTGCGTGTTCCAATTGGCGCCTATGGAAGTGGTGGTCCATATCACTCATCTTCAGTAGAAAGTATTTTAGCTAACATTCGAGGAATTAAAATCGTTTATCCAAGCAACGGTGCGGATTTGAAAGGATTGATGAAAGCTGCTTATTACGATCCGAATCCGGTGGTGATTTTGGAACACAAAGGCTTGTATTGGTCTAAGGTAAAAGGCACCGATGAAGCGCGAACCATTGAACCAGCTGAGGATTATATTTTACCGCTCGGAAAAGCAGCCATAGTTCAGGAAATTGAAGAACAAAAAACACGTGAAACTATATCCGTTATTACTTATGGAATGGGCGTGCATTGGGCGTTGAATGCTTCCAAAGGGATGAAGGATAAAGTCGAAATCATTGATTTGCGCACCATTTATCCTTTGGATGAAAAAGCCATTTTTGCTTCTGTTCGTAAGACAAAGAAATGCTTAGTTGTTACAGAAGAATCAGTCAGTAATTCCTTTGCTAGAAGCCTTTCAGGATTAATTCAAGAACAGTGTTTTGAATCACTCGATGGACCTGTTTGTGTGATTGGTTCAGAGAATTTACCGGCAATTCCGCTCAATAGCACTTTAGAGCAAACCATGATTCCGAATATTGATAAAGTGAAGAAAGCAATGGAGGATTTATTGCGTTATTGATTTTAGTTTGTAGCGCAAATTCAATCGGTTTTCACTTAAATTATTCCGATTCTGTTTAAATGAAAGTCCGCTATTTTTCACTACTTATTCTTTTCATTTTTCTCTCTTGTTCCAAGGAAAAGCGTTCGGATAAGGCATTTGGAAATATGCAGGATTTTGTCATTCATATTTCGAATTATGCGCATGAATTGAATTCCGATTTTATCATCATACCTCAGAATGGAATTGAATTAGCATTTAATGATCAAGATCCTGCAAATGGGCTAAACTTAGCGTATTTAAACGCTATTGATGGAGTAGGAGTGGAGGAATTGTTTTATAATGGAGTTTATGCTTTAGATGCGGAGCGTTTATCTATGCTTCAGCAAGTAAAACAGAGTAAAAAGGTTCTGGTTTCTGAATATGTTAATGATGATGCATTTATTTCGGATGCATATATTCAAAATGAAGTAGAATCATTTATTTGCTTTACTCGAACCAGTCAGAACTTCGACTATATTCAAATTCCGGATACCATTCCCAATGAGAATAATTTAAACATTATGCAGCTTTCTC
>DAOOQW010000293.1:0-2470 GCA_035388945.1 Flavobacteriales bacterium | reverse complement strand
GAAGTAAACTTTTAGCTCTTGTAATAAACCTGTTTCCCAGCCACAAGAGCTAAAAGTTTACTTCACCGAAAACGAAAAAAGTGCTCGCCGTTTCCTACGAAAAGCAGGATTTACAGGTTCTTTCGATGATATCACCTTACATCGCGTTGACAAAGACACTCGTATAGAAGAACAACTTCAACTACTAACACTTGTGCGAAATGGTACAGATGCAGGTGTTCTTTCTGAAGCTGGAGCTCCTGCCATTGCTGATCCTGGAGCCAGTCTTCTTGCATTAGCGCATGATATGGGAATTCCGGTTGTTCCTATTCCTGGCCCTTCGGCTATCATGCTCAGTATCATGGGCTCGGGATTAAACGGACAACAATTTACGTTTCATGGTTATTTACCCATTGATAAAATTGCACGTACCCGAAAACTAAGGGAATTAGAACAAATTTCGTTTCAAACCGGTTATGCTCAGTTCTTTATCGAAACTCCCTATCGAAACACAGCATTACTCGAAGATTGTTTTCAAGTTTTAAATCCAGCTACGCGACTTTGTATTGGCGTTAATCTAACACTTCAAGATGGTTGGATTCGGACCATTCCGGTTAGCCGCTGGAAACAAAACAAACCAGCTATTAATAAATTACCTGCAGTTTTCGGAATACTAAAATCTTCCTGAAGTATTTTCGTTTAAACCTTATTCGAATACTTCCGTCAGGTAGCTATAAAAACCCAAAAACTATGAAAGCAATTCCTTTTTCTTTGCGCGCCTCTGCTCTGGCTGCAGCTACATTGCTGATTTCTTTCAGTTCATGTAGAAAAGATTCAGATAACGATAGCGATACCAATGCTTCTAAAAACGAAAGTGTTGCTGAACGTTACTTCAACGAACTAAATGACATTTCAGATCAAGCTGCTAAAACAGGCGATTTATCTTCATTCAAGCTTGCAGCCGACGAAGGTGTTCTCCTATCCAATTGTGCTACAATTACTTTCGATACTTCCGGAACTGTTTCAGCAACCAATCCCGATACAATTATCATCGACTTTGGAACAAGTTGCTTAGGGAATGATTTAAAAACTCGTTCAGGTAAAATCATCATCAGCACTACAGGTCGCTACCGAGATCAAGGAACAGTTATCACAATCACTCCACTCAACTATTTCGTGAATAACAATCAGATTTTAGGTACACGAACAGTAACGAATACAGGTAATAATGCTCAAGGTCAGCCAACTTATACAGTTCAAGTTGATGGTAGTATTGTACTAGCTAATAATGGAGGAACAATCACTTGGACAGCTTCTCGTGTTCGTACATGGACTGAAGGATTCAATACACCACTTCTTTTTTCAGATGATGTATTTAGTGTGACCGGTTCTTCGAATGGAACAAAAGTTAGCGGCGATACTTGGACTTCACAGATTACATCGCCATTGGTGCATAAACGTAGCTGTCACCAAACAGTTAGTGGAACTTTAGTGGTAACACCATCTAATCGTCCGCAACGTACGGTAGATTTTGGATCTGGTGATTGCGACAATCAGGTAACAGTTACCATAAACGGAAATACATACACCATCAATATTCAGTAATATCTTAATTACAGAATAAAACGAGATACAAAAGGCAGCTTAGGCTGCCTTTTTTCGTGCCCTACAGCCCAGTTTTTTGGCTATTTTTACACCGCATGATTAAACATTCGCGTTTTCGTTTCCTTTCATTTCTACTCATTGGAACAGGTATACTTTTCCAATCTTGTTCAACGGAAGAAAATACAGCTTGGGATATAGATGTATTAGGGCCTTTGGCAGAAACTCATTTATCAGTTGCCGATATTGTGGCCGATTCGCTCATTATTAGCGAGCCTGGTGCTCCTGTAGTGATTCGTTATGTGAGTAAATACAATTTGATTCCTAACGATTCACTCTATCAGATACCTGACACAGCTTTTAACAACTCTTTTAGTTTACCACTAACTGTAAATCTTCCAGCTGGATTTCAGGTATTGAATCTTTCTCAGCTTATCAAGTTTGCTTATAAAGATGCTCAATTAACCGAAGCTGTAATTGAATCGGGCACTGCCACATTTGAAGTTCAAAGTATGTTGGGTGACAAAGTATACTTTAATTACAGCATTCCTAAAGCATTCAAAAATGGAATACCACTCAATTTGTATGATGAAGAGATTCAAGCGGGAAGTGAACAATCACCTTCATCTGTCCAAAAGACCATCGATTTAAGTGGTTATTACCTCGATTTGCGTGGTGATAATGGCACCTTAGCCAATCAATTAAAAGTAAACTTAGATGCTAAACTTAACCCAACAGGGACAGGTGCTGCAGCAATAGCTAATCAAGCATTGTTCAATTATACCAATAAGTTTATTGCGATTCGCCCCCACTATGCCCGTGGTTATTTAGGAAGTAGTTCATTTACTGGAAGTGATTATTTGAATTTGTCTGATATGCGAAAACTTTC
>DAOOQW010000292.1:0-2484 GCA_035388945.1 Flavobacteriales bacterium | reverse complement strand
ACAGGTTCTTTCGAAGTTAGACTTCAAGTACAAAATGAATTTGGTTGTACCGATGATGCCCTACAAACCATTCATATTGGCGGATTTACTGCTTTCTATATTCCTAAAGCATTCACTCCTGGAAACTCGGATGGTTTAAATGATGTTTTCCTTCCTAAATCAACAGGAATGGCTCCTACAGGATTTGAGATGAGCATTTACGATCGCTGGGGACATTTAGTATTCTATTCCGATAGCTGGGAAAAAGGTTGGGATGGAACCATTGATGGAAAACCTGTACCGATGGATACCTATGTGTGTAAAATCCGTTATTACGATAAACTCGGAAACGGAAACGACCATATTGGTGCAGTAACCGTGACCGATTAACTGGTTATTTGAATTATTTTCTGAAATTATTTAGCTGATAATGAGTTCAGTGGACTAAGCTGGATTGTTTTGTAGATTTGCGTGTAAACCCTTTTTTAAACACAACCGTGTATGAGGGCAGAACGTTAAATCTAAAAAAACATGAAAAAACTCCTAACTCTTGCTCTGGGCTTGATTTTGTCCAGTACTATGCTAAACGCGCAATTCTTGTGCGGCTTTGTTTACCAAGGCGATCCTACAACAGGAACGTATTATTTCTCTGCTGATCCTGCTTCAGGTGATTCGTTGGCTTACATGTATCAATGGACATTTAATAATGGATCTGTAGTTGTTAATGGTCCATATGCTCAAAATCAATACGATCAATCTACAGTTGATGTTGTAACTCTTACCATTTATAATACTTCGGATTCTTCTATTTATTGTACAGGAACTCAGGAAGTTGTTGTTACAGTTGATTCGTCAAGCGGTAGTGAATGCCCAATTTCGTATCAAGTATCTCCAGCAAATCCAAATACCTACATTTTTTGGGTACCGGGTGCCAATTATCCTGCAACATGGACTTTCGACAATGGAACAACAACTACATCTGGAAACGAAGTTCCATTTACATTTTCAGATCCTGGTTATCATACAATCTGTATGAACATTACAGGAGGTGGTTTCACTTGCAACGATTGTGTAGAAATCTTCATTCCTAGCGATTCAACAATGACTCCAGGTTGCAGTGCTGATTTCTGGGCTTCTACGTCTGCTTTAGTTGGTTATTACATCCCAACAGGTTATAACTACTCAAATACTGCTACATATTCTTGGAATTTTGGTGATGGTCAATCTTCAACAGAAATGTATCCATATCATGAATACACTACTTCTGGAAACTATGAAGTTTGTTTAACTGTTACTGATGGTTCTTGTTCTGAAAACTCTTGCCAACCTGTATTTATTCCAGAAAGTAATACTGTTCCAACCGATTCTTCTTGCTACGCTGGTTTCGTTGTCACCCAAGACAATCCATTTGAAGTGACAGTTGTTAATGCAGCTT
Organism: Flavobacteriales bacterium; assembly: GCA_035388945.1. GTDB lineage: Bacteria > Bacteroidota > Bacteroidia > M30B66 > M30B66 > CALQRR01. The sequence goes on along the minus strand of DAOOQW010000292.1, from coordinate 1,070 downwards.
CAGGTTTAGACTTAAACTTTGTTTGGACACTTTCTTCTAATGGAATTTCTATCACATCCGAAGGTGCTTTCCCTACTATCGAAGTTGATTCAACTGGTGGTTTCGTATTCTGCTTGACAGTTTCTAATGGAAATGGTTGTGAAGCTACTTACTGCGATTCAATCATTGTTGGTCCAAATGGTAACATCGGTGGACGTATGCGTTCTAATGGATTTACAATCAACATTGTAAGTCCGCAAGTATTAACTGGATACACTTTAGGTATGGAAGAAAGCAATGAAGTAGCTTTCAACCTATATCCAAATCCATTCAGCGAAGTATTGAACTTGAACACAGCAGGTAAAGAATTCAAATCGTATTCAATCTATTCTGTAGATGGAAAACGTGTTCAAGCTGGTTCAATCAATGGAACAGTTCAAACACTTAACACTTCTGATTTAAGTCAAGGTGTTTATGTGTTGACTTTGACAGATGCTAAAGGCAACAGTCAAGTTCAGAAAGTTGTGAAAAAATAAGTTCTCTCTCAATCATAGCTCCTCGTCGGTGTGGCGAGGAGCTTTTTTTCATTCATGGAAAATCCACCACTTCAGCTTCTTAAGCAATGCAGGGGAAATGACCGAAAGGCCCATTTTTCTTTGTATGAGTGGTGTTTTAATGATCTGATTAGCATTTGTCGTAGGTATTATAAAAACGACGATGAATTAAAATCAGCGGTAAACATGAGTTTCTTAAAGCTCATTCAATCCATGGATACCATAATCCAGAAATACGATGAATTAGTTTTTTATCACTGGATGAAACGAATTACAGTCAATCACATCATCGATGAATTCCGGAAAAACAAAAAATACCGAGAACAAATTGATTTACGAGAACAAGATGAATTACTCCGAAATACGGAAGATTTAGGAGCCGAAGAATATACCTGGAAAGAAAATTTAGAAACAATACAACGAGCAATAGATAGCCTTCCAGAAATGAGTAAAACTGTATTTAATCTGTATGCAATTGATGGCTATAAACACGAAGAAATAGGTGAATTATTAAATATATCAGCCAACACATCCAAA
>DAOOQW010000291.1:0-2500 GCA_035388945.1 Flavobacteriales bacterium | reverse complement strand
GGAACCGTTGCATTATGCCGTTGTGGAGCATCAAGTAATAAACCATTTTGCGATGGGAATCACCGTAAAATTGGATTTATCGGATAGTAATTAAATTAATTTCATTTCCTTTTTTCGCACTAAGGGATTTGCGTAAATATTAAGCAAGTGTTTTTTCAATAATTCGGCATCCCCTTTCAATGGTAACAACTCTTCATTGAGATAGGATTCAAATGCCAATTTATCTTTATCCGAATAATTGCTTACGAATTCTTTTGATTCGTGTAAAAGATCGTATGCAATATAATTATATGGATATAAACGATAATTAGAAACAATGTGTGAATCGATGCGTTCAGCCATTTTCTTCATAGCCTCATTTCTGTTTCCAGTTTCAAAAGCAAGCTGAATTTCTTCTTTAGATAAAGGCTCACCAAAACTAAATTGTACCCGACCTTTTGGACGAGCGATTCCCATTTGCATACTCTTCAAATCTTCGCCTTCACCCTTCTCATAGGAACCCGTTTGTGCTTTTGTATATTTCTCAAAAGCTTTCATTCCAGCACAAGGTTCTAATTCATAAGAGATACTAACCGGAACAATATTTAATTCTTGATATCCGGCAGGACCATCATCGGTACTCATTCCAAACATTTTCAATAAACCAGCCTGAGTTTGATCATATCCATCTTTCGAACGTCCTTCTCTTTGGGCAATCCATACAGATGAATTTTCTTTAGTGATGGAATGACGGATATAACGTGATAATCTTAGTGAATAGTCATAAGCTTGACGAGCCTGAACATTGCGATGTACAATGAAATTCTTATTCAGTTTAACTAAATCTTCAATCCAAGATTTTTGTAGAAGATTACTACCAATGGCAATTCGAGTTGTAGGAAACTCATCCATATGTAATAGGTAATTCAACAAAGCTGAATCAAGAACAATATCTCGATGGTTGGAAATAAATAGGTAAGCCTTCTTAGGATCGAGTTTATCTAAACCCGATGAGCGAACGCCTGATGTAGAACTACGAATAATAGCTGCAACAGCATTTGAAATGATCTTTGACTGAAACTCATCTACCGATTTAAGTGATCGCAAACGAAGTTGAACATCTTCACTACTCACATCCGGAAATACATATCGCAGTGCAGTGTGAAATGAAGCTTGTTGCAATAAACGATCAATTGCTTCCGATACTTCGTGATCGTAAAAAGGGCGGATGGGATCAAAATATCCCGTTTCTGTTTCCTTGTCCATGTGGGCAAAGAACGAAGTTTTTTAATTACATCAAAATTTAATTGGAAAGAGTGTTTCAAATCGGTAGCCTTGACTAGTTAAATCGCTTAATACAAGGGGTAATATTTCTTTCAAGCGAGGCCAAGCTTTCACCGAATCGTGAAAGGTAATAATGGAACCTGGACGAACATGATTTAAGACATTCTTCAAACATTGATCTGGACTGAGTTTCACATCATAATCCATCGATAAAACATCCCATAGAATAATTCGATAACGCTTACGCAGATAAATAAATTGACGGATAGATAATCTACCATAAGGCGGACGAAATAATCCGGTTTTTACCCATTTATCGCATTCTTGGACATCGGATAAATAACTCTGAAAATCAGTTTTCCAGCCGTTTTTATGGGAAAAAGAATGATTTCCAACTTGGTGACCTAACAAAGTTATTTGTGAGAATAAATCGGGATTAGCAACAATATTTTTTCCAATACAAAAAAAGGTAGCAGAGGCATTTGCAGTCTGCAGCATAGCTAGAACCTGATTGGTTACATCGGGTGTTGGCCCATCATCAAATGTGAGATAAACAACTTTGCCCGAAGCTGGCATACGCCAAATAGCTCCGGGCATTAGTTTTCTTAATAAGCCAGTCGGTTGGACAAGGCTCATGGTAAATTAATTCTGTCCGCCGCCAGCAACGGGAACATATCTACTTTCGAGTTTTCGGAAACGAGCATCGAAATCTTTCACCAATTCATCACGTTTTCCTCTTCGTGCAACATCCAACATGAATTTGAAAATGGACATGTTACGCTGAATTTCCGAATCGAATTTCTTCATGATTTTCGGTTTCTGGCTGTAGTAGTATACCAATTCTTGTTCGATGATATCGGCATAGCGTTTCAACACCTTATCGGCTTTGTCGTTCACACCTGCTTGATAATAATCTTCTGCCAACTGAACTACAAAGAAATTGTAAGGAACATTTCGTTCAGGTAAAACCTCGAAAGCACGATCAACCACTTTAATGGCTGAATCTTTCTTTCCTTCTTGAAGCAATGCTGAAGCTAAACGATCGAAATTACTGCGGAGATTCATGGTCATACGAATGTTATTTTCATCCATATAAACCTCTTTCTTATCTACACCACCCCAAGCAAATTTGTTCATCATGTTATCGTACATGAGCGAGGTATTGATACGACCAAAATTATCGCCTCTGCCAGATGGACTCTTAATAGGAATCAATCGGTAAGCTAAACCTTCCAAT
>DAOOQW010000290.1:0-2518 GCA_035388945.1 Flavobacteriales bacterium | reverse complement strand
ACTTGTAAGTGGATATTAATTTTTAGGTTTTTCTTCCCAATTGCCTGCTTTATCCTTGACGATATACAAAGGACGTTTACGAGTTTCATCATAAATCCGCCATAGGTATTCTCCAATGATACCTAGCATGATCATAATCATACCTCCAATTACTAATATTAGAATAACTATAGGTGCATATCCTTTAAAAGGAATTTGATTAATCATGCGAGCATAAAGGACAATAAAAGCATATAAAAAGCCGATGAAAGCAGTCCCTATTCCGGCAATAGACATAAACCGAATAGGCATATAAGATGTATTAAGGGAACCATCGATGAAGTATTTAAGCTTTTTACCAAAACTCCATTGAGATTTCCCAATTGTCCGCTTTATTCGTTTATATGGAAGGAAACGAATATTGAATCCCATCCAAAGAATATCCCCCTGAAAAAAGCGATTCCTTTCATCAATAGATGCAAAAACATCAATAGCAGCTCGATCTAGCATAACGAAATCGAAACCACCTTTAGGCATTTTAGGGTTTGCGATTTTCATGAACCGATAGAAAACGGCTGAAGTCATGTTAGCCATAACTGAATCTTCACGATCCATTCGATAGCAAACAACGATTTGACTATTATCCTTCCAAGCCGCAATCATATCAGTAATTAGGCTTACTGGATCTTGCAAATCGGCCGACATAATAACAGCGGCATCGCCAGTACAATGTTGAGTTCCAGCAATTATAGCTGGCACTTGTCCAAAATTCCTAGAAAAGGAAAGAGCTTTAATTCGAGGATTAAGTTGACTAACTTCTTGAATTTCTTCCCAAGATCCATCATCTGAACCATCGTTAATAAGGATGATTTCAAAATCCAAATCAGTATGTGATTCGTGCATTAACGAAGCAAGCTTTTCGCAGGTAATGCTTATAGAGCCTTTGTTTCGGAATACAGGAAGAATGAAGGAAATTAATCGCATATGTAACAAGTTTATCGAGCAGGAACACCTACAACACGATGCCCCGAAGGTACAGAACGGTTTACGACTGCCCCAGCACCAACTACACAATTATCACCTATTTCTATTTTGGGAAGAATAATAGCACCAGCCCCAACAAAGGTCGAATGCCCTATTTTCGCACCTCCCAGTATGGTAACGCTTGGAGAAATTTCCGAAAAATCACCTATAGAAACATCGTGAGTGAGAAGTGAATTTAGATTAATTAAACAACCTTTACCAATGGAAACTCCGGGTTCGATAACAACCTGTTGAAGAATACAACAACCTGTACCAATTTCAACTTCATACTGGGAAATACTAGAATCTGGATCAATTAAGCTAATGGGTTCGGCACCCAAACCTTGCATTTTTTGGTGTATTTTCAACCGATTTACAGGACCGCCAACAGCATTAACAAAACGCAAATCACCATGAGCGAAATACTGTTTTAATTCCTCTTCGCTACGAATAACATGGAAATTACGTGAAATAAGTGAGGTGGTATCATTGCTATAATCATCAAAAAAAACAACCTGCTTACTTAAATCTAATCGATCGATTAGAGGTAGAAGTTGTTTTGCAAAACCACCAGCACCAACTATCAGCATATTTGAGAACGGATACAATCGGAAATGGTAAGAATGTGTTCGCTTGCCAAGTCGGGATAAAGTGGTAAGCAGAGCACTCTTTTAGAAATTTCTGAAGCATAATCGTCAACTAAATTATTCGTCACATAATTTAATGTATTCAACGATGGATAGAAATATCGTCTAGGGATTATTTGTTTCTCGTTCAGCGCCTTAACTACTTTAAGCAAATCGGTTTCTGTTTGAAATACAATTGGGTAATATGCATAATTGTATTTAGTTGTACCGGCTTGAATTTTCAAGTGTTGAATTGGTAATCCAGCTAAACTGGAAGTATACAGATCAGAAAGTGATTTACGAGATTCTATTATCTGATTGATTTTGGGCATTAAACACAAGCCCATTGCTGCTTGAAACTCAGAACTTTTCCCATTTACACCAACACCAAAAAATGCTTCTGGTCCATTGTGTCCGAAATTACGCATGTAACTTATCTTATGGGCTAATTCATCATCATTCGTAATAATTCCGCCACCTTCGATTGTGTGGAAAAGCTTAGTTGCATGAAAGCTTAAAGTGGAAATATCACCATAATTTAAAACAGACTGATTATTATACTCTACACCAAAAGCGTGAGCTGCATCGTAAATTACTTTAAGACCTTTACGTTTTGCGAGTGCTTCGATTTCCTCAACTGGACATGGGTTTCCATAAACATGGGTAATTAAAATACCTGTAGTTTGAGGTGTGATAACTTTTTCGATAGTTTGAGCAGTAACCGTAAGCGAAAGCGGATCAATATCAGCGAAAACAGGCTTACAATTTTCCCAAACAAGGCAACTCGTAGTTGCTACATAAGAGAAAGGAGTTGTAATAACATCACCCGATAAACCAGCTGCTTTATAGCTATTTGAAGGGCAATAGTACCATTATTTACAAAAAAGAAG
>DAOOQW010000289.1:0-2528 GCA_035388945.1 Flavobacteriales bacterium | reverse complement strand
TTTCCTTTTTTCTCCTGAAAAAGCACACGCCATCTCAGTTCGATTGTTTAAGATTCTGCTTTATGTGCCTGGATTTGAAGGAATTGTTCGTTGGTATTCGAATGGGTTCGATCGGCGCTTAAGGTTGGATAAAAAAGGACTTCGCTTTCCCAACCGCGTAGGATTAGCAGCTGGATTTGATAAGAATGCTACATTCTTCCAAGATTTTCGTCATCTCGGTTTTGGTTTCATTGAAGTTGGAACGGTAACTCCATTAGCTCAAAATGGAAATCCACAGCCGCGACTTTTTCGTTTGACCGAAGATGAAGCCATTATTAACCGCATGGGTTTTAATAATTTGGGAGTTGAGGCCATGACCGAGCGATTGAAAAAGCGTCCAGCAGGTTTAATCATCGGAGGAAATATTGGAAAGAATAAACTCACACCTAACGAACATGCTGTAAGTGATTATCTAATTTGCTTTCGAGAATTACAACCTTATGTAGATTATTTTGCCGTAAACGTTAGCTCACCTAACACACCGGGTTTACGCGCATTACAAGAGAAAGAACCATTAAAAGCATTATTAAATGCTTTGCAAGAAGAAGCTCGACATATGGGTGCTGATCAACCGATATTATTGAAAATTGCTCCTGATTTGAATGAGCAGGAATTGCTTGATATCGTTGAAATTGTTCAAGAATGCGAATTGGCAGGTGTCATTGCAACTAATACTACGATAAGTCGCACAGGACTTAAAACTTCGGCTGAAAAAATTGAGAAAATTGGAGCTGGTGGATTAAGTGGAAAGCCAGTTAAAAATCGTTCTACTGAAGTCATAAAGTTTTTGCGCGAACATTTAGGAAGCGAACCACTAATCATTGGTGTGGGAGGAATTCACTCAGCTGATGATGCTTGGGAAAAGCTTAATTCAGGTGCCGACTTAATTCAATTGTACACAGGTTTCATCTATGAAGGCCCATCACTAATACGTGCCATTCATCAAAAATGCATAGCTAACCATGATACATATAACTGAATGTCCGCGTGATGCGATGCAAGGCATTCATACATTTATTCCAACTGCCGAAAAAATTTCCTACTTACAGCAGTTGCTAAAAGTTGGATTTCCAGTTTTGGATGCGGGGAGTTTCGTTTCACCCAAAGCAATTCCTCAATTAGCTGATACTCATGAGGTTTTTGATGCCCTTGATATGTCGGCTACTCAAACAAAAATCCTTGCTATTGTAGCAAATGCCCGTGGTGCATCAGAAGCTGTAGCAGTGGATAAAGTAAGCATTTTGGGATTTCCTTTTTCGGTTTCTGAAACCTTTCAACAACGAAATACAAATTCATCGATCGCTCAATCACTCAGTCGGGTAGAGGAAATTATTGAACTCTGTGCCAGCCGAAATAAAGAGTTAGTCATTTATCTCTCCATGGCATTTGGAAATCCATATGGGGATGAATGGTCGCCCGAACTGGTCGCAAAATGGGCTAAAACCTTGGAAGGAATGGGTGTTAAGAATCTATCCTTAGCCGACACAACGGGAATTTCAGAAATCCAAGGAATATCAACCCTCTATACTACTATCCAAGCGGAATTATCATCTGCCAACTTATCCATGCATCTTCACAGCCTTCCACAAGATGTTGCTTTGAAGGCAGAAGCAGCCTATAATGCTGGTTGCCGGTATTTCGATTCAGCTTTAAAAGGTTTTGGTGGTTGTCCCATGGCAAGCGACACACTTACCGGAAATATGGCTACCGAAGTATTAATTCAATGGGCAAATGTTAATCAAATTGAAACCGGCATTAACCATTTGGAGTTGAAGGAAGCCGAAAGACAAGCAAATTTCCTTTTTGATCGTTATCTTTAATCAGAATATTACACTTGCATGAACATACTCGTTCGTATTTCTCTGTTTTTACTTGTGTCGACACTTCATGTATCGGCTCAAGTTCATATTGAAGATTATCATACCGGACAATTGTATGTTAGACTTAACGAGTCGTTTCCTTTAGCAACTTCACGAATTCCAGAACGAGAAATAGCTACATTTTTTGATTCCTATCAAGTTCAGTTTGGAATAACAGAAGTAAAAGCAGCTTTTTGGTTTTCAAAATCAGCCTCAAACCGTATTTATCGTATTTCCTTTAACCAAAGAGCTTTAACCGAACAGTTTATTAAGCAATTAGAAGCTTCAGGAAAAGTGATTTATGCGGAGCGAATTCCAATTTCAAGGAAAGCTTTAGTTCCGAATGATTTAGGTCCTAATTCGAGTGCAACTGGCGGACAATGGTATTTGTATAAAATTAAAGCGCAACAAGCTTGGGATATACAAGCAGGAGGCGTTGCATCGGTAAAAGTTGGAGTTGTAGATGATGCAGTAGATTATACTCATCCTGAATTATCGGGAGTTATTTTACCCGGCTATGATATTGCATCCGACGATTTTGACGTCATGCCACCCGATCCGAATTGGGATCATGGGACACATATTTGTGGGTTAATTGGAGCCAATACGAATAATTCAGCAGGCATGGCT
>DAOOQW010000288.1:0-2536 GCA_035388945.1 Flavobacteriales bacterium | reverse complement strand
TATTGAGTTTGTTCGACTTCAGAAATTAAATGAAATCAGTGAACGGTATTACAATAGATTGGTTGAGATCAAGTCGGAATTAACTATTTACAATGCAGGATTAACATCTGAAAACACTGTACTTGAAACTTCATCAACTCCTGTTTCTCCCTATTTTCCTAGTCGCCGTATAGTAGCATTAGGAGCTTTGATAGGTTGGATATTAGTGAGTTTAGGATTAGTTGTAATCCGATATTTATTCCATAATGAGATTACTTCGTTGAATGAAATCATGAAGTATCTTGAAGTACCTATGTTAGGTATCGTTCCAAATTACAAGGACGTTATTCCAATTTCGCAATTATTGGTGGATAAAAAACCAAAGTCCATCATTGCTGAATCACTTCGTTCCATTCGATCCAATCTCGAATTCCTTTCTCATACTGATGGACCAAAAGTTTTAGCAATTACATCTACAATTTCGGGTGAGGGAAAAACCTTTGTAGCCCTGAATCTTGCAGGGATTATCGCATTTTCGGAGAAGAAAGTTATCATTCTCGACTTAGACATGAGGAAACCTAAAATCCACGTTGGTTTTGGTGTTCCTAATGACAAAGGAATGAGTACAATCCTCATCAATAGAAATTCGATTGATGACTGTATATTCAAATCGAGTTTGAACAACTTGGATTTCATTACTGCTGGCCCAGTTCCTCCAAATCCTTCTGAACTAATTATTAGTTCACGTATGTTGGAAGTAATCCAAGAATTGAAAACTAAATACGATGTGATAGTGATTGATAATCCACCTGTTGGATTGGTGACTGACGGAATTCGAGTGATTAAAATGGCTGATTATCCGATTTACGTTTTTAGGGAGAATTTCTCCAAACGAAATTTTGTTCAGAATGTAAAAAAACTAATTCGAGATAATAACATCAAAAACATGTCGATTATCCTTAACTCTGTTGATATCAAGCGTTCGGGCTATGGTTACAGTGGAGTTTATGATTACGATTATGGCTACGGTTACGGTTACGGTTTTGGATATTATGATGAAGATATCCGTCGTGAGAAATTCAGTCTCAAAGAATTCTTCCGAAAAATCATAAGTAAATAAGTATGAGAATTGAGCAAGTACCTATTTCAGGGTTGATGATTATTTCACCCAATGTGTTTGAGGATCCACGTGGATATTTCTTCGAATCATACAGTAAAAAAGCGTTTGAAGAAGCTGGTATCACGGAAGAGTTTGTCCAAAGTAATCAAAGCCTTTCCCAAAAAGGTGTTTTGCGTGGTTTGCATTTTCAACACCCACCTCACGCTCAATCCAAACTTGTACGAGTAATTCAAGGTTCTGTGCTAGATGTAGCTTTGGATATTAGAAAAGGTTCTCCAACTTATGGACAGCATTTTTCGATTGTACTGAGTGCGCAAAACAAAACCATGTTTTATGTTCCTGTTGGGTTTGCTCACGGATTTTTAACGCTTGAAGACAACACCATTTTCTCTTATAAATGCGGTAATTATTATAACAAACCTGCTGAAGATGGTATTCTCTGGAACGACTCAGATTTAAACATAGAGTGGAATGTGGAAAATCCTATTCTATCTGAAAAAGACAAAGTAAATACGCTATTTCGCGACTTTAATTCACCCTTCACTCATCCATAATACCTGAAAGAATGATTGAGCTGGGAAAATTTTCCTTACCTGTTCTTTATCTGGTTTATATTGCCGGAATGTTCCTGATTTCCCTTGTAATCAATGGAATTCTAATTAAGTTCTCAATGAATTTGGGAGCTAAAAACGAAGATAATCAAGTACGTTGGGCTTCAACTACCAAACCTGCTTTTGGAGGAGTTTCTTTCTTCCTTTTGTTTCTCGTGTCCATAGTATTTTTCGCCATTTTCTTTGGAAATGGACAAATTCTTCTAAATGCCCAATTCCTAGGTCTTCTAACTGCTAGTTCACTTGGTTTCCTTATGGGACTAGCTGATGATGCATACAATACCAAACCATTCCTCAAGTTTGCTGTTCAGTTTTTGTGCGCATTGTTGTTCATCTTGACAAATAATTGCATTCAAACGTTTCCATGGGAGTGGTTAAATATTACACTAACCTTTTTATGGGTTGTTGGAATGATGAATTCCATCAATATGCTTGATAATATGGATGCTATTACAGCTAGCGTTTCTACTGTAATATGCATTGGTTTAGCCATGATCCTAGTATTTCGAGGTGATTTCCTTAACCTCGATTTAGTATTACTTCTTGGAGTTATTGCAGGGATTGGAGGTTTCCTTTATTATAACTGGAATCCTTCTCGAATGTACATGGGCGATAGTGGCTCACAATTCTTAGGAGCATTTTTAGCTGGAATGTCAATTCACTTCCTCTGGAACGCACCCGACTACTACGGTCAACTTATCCCCGAAAAACAAATTCTTCTCGTTGCTCTACTTTTCATTGTGCCAATTAGTGACACAACAACCGTATCGATTAACCGTTTAAAACGTGGTCAAAGTCCCTTTGTTGGCGGTCGAGACCATACTAC
>DAOOQW010000287.1:0-2552 GCA_035388945.1 Flavobacteriales bacterium | reverse complement strand
CGTTCTTGCATCTTGTTCCGTTTTCGTTTGTTCCGTACCTGAATAGCGCCGGGTTTTGTGTCGCTGTTTGATGGAATATCATGCTTACCAAAGTTTTTGGCAGTGCCGTTTCGGGTATTAATGCCACCACCATTACGGTTGAAGTAACCGTAACTCAAGGAATTAAATTCTTCCTTGTAGGATTACCCGATAGTGCCGTAAAAGAAAGTCAGCAACGAATCGAATCGGCTCTACTTCTCAATGGTTACCGCATGCCCGGGAAGAAAATTGTTGTGAATATGGCACCTGCCGATATTCGAAAAGAAGGTTCTTCCTACGATTTAACAATAGCTATTGGCATTGCAGCAGCATCTGGACAAATGCCTGCCGAGCGGCTGTCGGAATTTATCATCATGGGAGAATTATCCCTTGATGGCGGAATTTTACCCATTCGTGGAGCATTGCCCATTGCCGTTCAAGCGAGAAAAGAAGGATACAAAGCCTTGATTTTACCTGCCGAAAATGCAGCTGAAGCGGCTATTGTTAGCGACTTAGCCGTATATGGAGCAAGTAATCTTTCGGAGGTAATTCGCTTTTTATCGGGTGAATTAGATTTAGAACCAGTCGTGGTAGATCCCGAAAAAGAATTTGCTGCTGCAAATCTATTTTCTGAAGTGGATTTCTCGGATGTGAAAGGACAAGAAAACATCAAACGAGCTATGGAGATTGCCGCAGCAGGAGGGCATAATGTCATTTTGATTGGTCCACCCGGAGCTGGGAAAACCATGCTTGCCAAACGACTTCCGTCTATACTTCCCGCTTTCACATTGGAAGAGGCTTTAGAAACAACCAAAATACATTCGGTAGCAGGCAAACTCGGGAAACATACGTCATTACTCTCTTCCCGCCCATTCCGAAATCCGCATCATACAGTTTCTGATGTAGCACTCGTTGGTGGCGGCGGACATCCTCAGCCGGGAGAGATTTCACTGGCCCATAATGGAGTTCTATTCTTAGATGAACTACCCGAATTTAAACGCACGGTACTGGAAGTAATGCGTCAACCCTTGGAAGATCGGATTGTGACCATTTCGCGCGCCCGTTCAACAGTTGAATATCCTGCCAGTTTTATGCTGATTGCATCTATGAATCCTTGTCCGTGTGGATTTTACAATCATCCGGAGAAAGAATGTGTATGCAGTCCGGGTGTGGTACAAAAATACCTCAACCGTGTTTCAGGACCCTTGTTAGATCGGATTGATTTGCATGTAGAAGTTACTCCAGTAAAGTTTGATGAATTAACCACCGTTCGAAATTCCGAACCTAGCTCAAGCATCCGCGAACGCGTAATACAAGCACGAGCCATACAAAAAGAGCGTTTCGAAGAAGTGCCCGGAGTACATTGCAATGCACAGATGAATTCACGAATGCTACGCAATTGGTGCAAAATAGGTCCCGATGGAAATCAATTACTCAAAACAGCTATGGAAAGGCTTTCACTTTCAGCACGAGCGTATGATCGAATTTTAAAGGTTTCACGAACGATTGCTGATTTAGAAGGTTCGCCTCAAATTGGATTAGCTCACATTTCGGAAGCTATTCAGTTGAGAAGTTTAGATCGAGAAAATTGGGCTGGTTGAGGAAATCAAGTTTAAAATCGAGCTAAGAGTATATTTGTTTCTTGATCTGTTGATGATAATGTCCAAGAAAAAGGAATCGATTTATGTGTTATTAGAAGGTGAATGCATTTCGGTTTACTTTCTGGAAAGCCCTGGTTCAAGTCCGATTACTCCCCTAACACAAGTGCTGAAAATTGATTCGATGGGAGTTCATTCGGTTGATGAGTGCTTCGAATTTTTGAAGCGATATAATTTGTCAATAGACCGTTATTTCTATGGAATATCAGGACATGTAAAAAAGAATTTCCCTCGTCACTATTTCAAAATCCGATTTAATGGAGCGCACAATTTGGGAGCAAAGGCGATTAAAATAAAGTTGGCTCAATGGCATGTTGATCAAGCAGAACGGTATCGTAGTGGATATTCGATTTTGACAAACTTTAAAACCGACGAGTTCAAAGCAGTTGAATGGTATAAAAAAGCACTCGAATGGTGGCCACATCCTGGAGCAATGCTGTCGTTAGCCTATTGTTATGCCTTCGGTGCGAGAACAGAAAAGCAAGTAAATCAAGCTATCGAATTGTTTGAACGAGTTACACTAGTGGATGCGACGTATTTTCATAAACAATCCGACAGGAAATACTACATCGAAATCATCCAAGGAGAAGCTTATTATTATTTAGGTTATATATTCAAAATAGGCTTGGGAATTCCTATAGATTTAGCCAAATCACAAGGCTATTTTCAATTGGGAAAAGAGTTAAAGAATAGGAGGTGCGAAGAAGAATTAATGACCTAATTTTTTCGGGTTATATTGAAGGAAACGCTACTAATATCATGGGTTTATGAAGAATGATTGCCTATTTTTAACAAATGGAACTCATTAGTCGAATTCCGGCAGATGTATTAAATCTGCTTTTATGTGGATTGCTTTCTCTGCTGATAGGCCTAGAG
>DAOOQW010000286.1:0-2552 GCA_035388945.1 Flavobacteriales bacterium | reverse complement strand
ATAGCTCGTGTCTCGGGCGACCACCATTGTTTTAAGGTAGGTTCGAATGCGGTTTTGAAATCGGATGTTAAGCGGTGAAGAATCGCATTACGGAAATTGAGTTTACTCTGAGCCCAAACGGCGGTGCTGAGTTGGAGGTATTTTTCTAACTGAACTTTTCCTCGCGCTTCTACTTCGGCCAAGTCGCAGGTTTCATTCACTAATCCAATTGCTAAAGCTTCTTCTGCTGTATGAAGTTTTCCTTCTAACAGACTTTGATACGCATGTCCTCTTCCTATCACAAAGCTGTACAAATGGTATATCGTCTCTGGGACAACAATCCCAAGTGGAATTTCATTTAATCCAATTCGGTACTTGCCTTCTGCCATCACCCGATAATCACACCCTAAAGTTAATATGCAACCACCAGCCGGACAATGGCCTGTTATTGCTGCTACAAGTGGTTTGGGAAAGGAAACTAATCTTCTAATTAAACGATCGAATACTTTCCAAAAATCAATAATCTGGTTTTCGTCGTAATGATACAGTTCTATAACATCTAATCCTGCCGAGAAAAATTCTCCATGTCCGGTTAGTAATACACCTCTAACTTGATCATTTGCCTTTAATTCCAACAAGGTATCTAAAAGCTCATTCGCCATTTGTGCATTGATGGCATTGGCTTTCCCACGATTTAATCGAATGGTGGCTATTGATCCGGTAATCTCTGTTTGAATGGTTTCCATACGTATGCTAAAAGGGTAAAAATACCTAATTGTGGCTACTGACAAGGTTCTTAACCTACATTGTTGATAACTGAATGTCATATGCTTGTCATATTTAAAAAGTCCTGTTACTTTTGTTAGAACCAAATCTGCATCCTGTTGCTATTAGCTTCATTATCAGAGGATGTATAAACAATCCAACATGTCACTCACAATTGAACAACAAAACGAATTGAACCGCCTGAATGAAGTGTTTCGTCGTTTCGATTCTCAGATGAATGCATCTGATGTGCAGGCAGATGATTTAGTACATCAGTTCATGATGGAAGAATTTCCACTTGTTAATCCTGGTAAAGCACACATGCAGAAGTTAGCTGATATGCGTCGCTCCATTCTCGAAAAACGCAACGATTCTCCGATTCAGCAATTAGATGCTAGTGGAGATATTCAATTGAGTTTCGAATAAATCCCGATACTTCCGATATTTCGATCCGAAAGACCCGTTCTTCCGGATTTTTTTTTGCCCAAGCATTTACTTCCATGATACTTCGCTTTTCTAGCTTCTTTTTATTCCTGCTGATTTCTGCAAACACTTTTGCTCAATCTCAGGAAGATTCCCTCTTTATTCGTCGGATTTTCGATCAGGCTTTAACCGATAGCCGCTGCTACCAAGTACTAGAGCATTTATGTACAAAAGTTCCTTCTCGATTAAGTGGTTCGCCCGGAGCTGCTCAAGCTGTAGCTTATATGCTACAAGTTATGAAGGAAGAAAAATTCGATGTCTCTAGCTTGCAGCCTGTAATGGTGCCACATTGGGTGCGCGGACAAGAAAGTAGGGTAGAAGTAAGGCAAAAAGGAGCTCCTGTTAAAAAACTACAATCCTGTGCCCTAGGCGGAAGTATTGGTGGAAAAGTCTCTGCTGGTGTGATTGAAGTTCAACAATTTGAAGATTTAGAAAAGTTGGGAGAAGCAGGAATTAAAGGGAAAATCGTGTTTTTTAGTCGGCCAATGGAGCCTCGTCATATTCACACATTCGAAGCATATGGTGGATGTGTAGATCAACGTTGGGCTGGACCATCCAAAGCATCCAAATATGGCGCGGTTGCAACCTTAGTTCGAAGTGTTTCTTTGCGGGAGGATGAGTTTCCGCATACTGGTTCAATGGCTTACGATTCACTTTACCCAAAGATTCCAGCTCTTGCAATTAGTACAGCTGATGCATCTTGGTTAAGTGCCGCATTAAAGAAAAATTCTTCACTTCGTTTAGAGGTCGAAAGTTTCTCCAAACTACTTCCTGACACACTCTCCCATAATGTGGTTGCGCAACTTACCGGTTCTTCCAAACCCAATGAATTCCTTATTACTGGCGGACATTTAGATGCTTGGGATAATGGACAAGGTGCTCACGACGATGGAGCCGGTTGTGTACAAAGTATGGAGGCAATTCGAATCCTACACGAACTGGGTTATAAGCCTCGTCATTCGATGCGTGCCGTTATGTTTATGAATGAGGAAAATGGTTTGCGTGGCGGGAAACGGTATGCCGAACTAGCCGATTCATTGCAAGAAAAGCACATTTATGCCATCGAAACCGATCGCGGTGGATTCACACCACGTGGATTTTATATCGATTCAGATAATCCTGAAACAGTAGCTAAAATTGCTGCTTATCGTTCTTTATTAGAACCATACGGACTTCATGATTTCAAAAAAGGTGGTGGCGGAGCCGATATTGGTCCGCTCAAAAAACAAGGAACGGTTTGTTTAGGATATATCCCTGATTCACAGCGTTATTTTGATGTCCATCATGCTGCTTCCGACACCTTCGATAAGGTTAACAAGCGAGAA
>DAOOQW010000285.1:0-2594 GCA_035388945.1 Flavobacteriales bacterium | reverse complement strand
TACCAATTCTATACTTCGCATGTGGCGGAGTAAGCTTGGGCTTTTTGTGAGTTCGGTTACGATGATTCGGGCTTCCCCTAAAGTCATGGAAATTTATTTTGTAAGATTCATCTAATCCCGCAGCTTGATTCGCACCACATACATATTAGAAGTAGCATAAAGTGTTTTGTCATCATCTGCCAGAGCGCAGTTTGATGTGGGTTCTGATATTTTAATCTTACCTAATACCTTACCGTCTTTGTTGAAAATCCAGATGCCGCCTGGTCCGCTCGCGAAAACATTTCCTTGCTTGTCAATTTTTAAACCATCGGGTAATCCTTTTTCGGTTTTGGTGTTTTCAGTGGCATCATAAAATATTCGTGCGTTTGCTACTGAATCATTTTCCAAAAGATCGAATGCATACCAGGTTGCTTTTCCAGGATCGGAGTTTGCAACGATGAGTGTTTTCTCTCCCGGTAAAAATGCAATCCCGTTAGGACGCGTAAGTGAATCGGTGATCAAACTCGCTACGCCATTCGAAACTTTAAAGACACCTTGAAACGGAATCTCGCGAGTAGAATCATTTTCTTGTTTCATTAATCCATAAGGAGGGTCAGTTAAAAACAAATCGCCATTGCTTCTAAACACTGCATCATTCGGGCTGTTCAATTTTTTTCCTTGATAGTTATCAACGAGTGTTATGAACTTGGCTTCAGGCGCTGTGAGTGGGGCATCCATCAATGCAACTCGTCTATCGCCATGCTGGCAAAGCACAAGTTTCCCATCGCTGTTTAAGGTAATTCCATTGGAGCCGGGCTCATTGCTGTAGTGTGTTGATGTGCCAGTGTATCCGGAAGGAGTAAGGTAAACCTCTTTTCCTTTTTCGGCCGTCCATTTATAAATCGTGTTGGTGGGAACATCAGAGAACAAAAGCAGATTTTGTTCTTTTATCCAAATTGGACCTTCACTCCATTTAAAACCTTCAGCAATGACTTCAACTTTAGGTTCACCTTGAATGATCGCATCTAATGCCGGATCGATTCGCTCAATGGTTCCGATGGTTTTCATTTCTTTTTGTGCGCACGAGATTAATGTCACGATGGCAAGAATGTAAAAAAGAGTCTTCATATTCAGGATTTATTTTCCTGAAAATAAGATGACTTTTGCAGAGTAAAAAACGATTCTAGAAAATGGAGCGGAATAACAGGAATAATGTCCCGGCCATGAGCATTACAACAGGTAAGGTTAAGAACCACGCTGCCAGAATATTTCGAATGGTTGCAGGTTGAAGATTTTTAACGCCTTTATTCGCCACCATACTTCCGGCAATTCCCGATGATAATACGTGGGTTGTACTTACCGGCCATCCATAGTTGCTGGAGAGACCAATGGTTATGGATGCAACAATTTCCGCGCTTGCTCCCTGTGCATAGGTAAGGTGCTCTTTTCCGATTTTCTCACCAACAGTTTTCACGATACGTTTCCAACCAATCATGGTGCCGAGGCCAAGCGAGAGTGAGATCAGAAGAAGAACCCAGGTAGGAGAGTAATCTGTAACGCCACGTACTTTTTTCAGTTCGTCTTTCACGGTTTTCTTTTCCGCTTCACTCAACTTTACTTCATCTTTTTTAGCGAGTGAATTTAAGTTGCGATCCATCACCATAATATCTTTACGCACAAGGAAACGCTCTTGCTTTGGAATGTCATTAATATCGCGTAGTGAAGCAAACCTGGTTTCCAAACGCTCATTCATTGTAATGGATTCTACTAACTTTTTCCGATCCGGTTCCGATAGTTTGGTAGAATCGATTGTTGAAATAACATTTTCAATTTTCTGTAAAGATTGGGGTAAATCAGAGGGAGTGAAATTCGCATTCAATGCAAAGAAGGCAGGCACAACTCCTATTAAGATCAACATGATAAGGCCTACACCTTTTTGTCCATCGTTTGATCCGTGAAAGAAACTCACCAACGTGCAAGTGATTACGAGTATACCCCGAATCCACAGTGGTGGTGGTTGATTTTTCTTTGGCTCTTTAAACAGGCTTTCTCCTGATTCCGTTTTTTTTGTGAATGTTCGAATGAGATACATTAAAATGATGGTAGCGGAGAATCCAAAAAACGGAGAAACCAACAATGACAGTCCAATGTCCTGAGCTTTTCCCCAGTTCACCGCATCACCTGATGCTTCTGGTAATAAGGAGTATGCAAGTCCGACACCTAATATAGAACCAATAAGGGTATGAGAGCTGGAGCATGGAATACCAAAGTACCAGGTGAGCAAGTTCCAGAAAATAGCAGTGATTAATAGGGCGAGTACCATCGCCAAACTATGCGCAATGTTTTGATCGACCAGTGTTTCTACAGGTAACAGGTTGATGATACCTACTGCAACAGCAATACCTCCCCAGAACACACCAAGGAAATTCCAGAATCCCGACCAGATTACCGCTACCCAAGGCTTTAGTGAGTTGGTATAAATTACGGTTGCCACAGCATTGGCTGTATCGTGGAATCCATTGACGAATTCGAACGCACAGGCAGCAATAAGACATACAACAAGGAGGATGGAGTAGGACAGGTCTAGTTCGAACATAAGTCGGTAAATTCGGCTC
>DAOOQW010000284.1:0-2602 GCA_035388945.1 Flavobacteriales bacterium | reverse complement strand
AAAGGCATCAACCAATAAAAGAACCCCATCAGCCATATTTAATACACGCTCTACTTCTCCGCCAAAGTCGGCGTGGCCTGGTGTATCAATGATGTTGATTTTAACATCTTTGTATCGAACGGATACGTTTTTCGACAAAATCGTAATTCCGCGCTCACGTTCGAGGTCATTATTATCAAGAATCAATTCTCCGAACTGCTGATTCTCGCGAAACAGTTTCGTTTGATGTAGAATTTTGTCAACGAGGGTTGTCTTACCGTGGTCAACGTGGGCAATAATTGCAATATTCCGTATTTGCTGCATGTCAGGTTTTTGGCGGCGCAAAAGTAGTCATTTTTACTGACTAAAGCAGCATTCGGCTCAGAGCAAAATGTTAAAAATTGAATGAGCTGTTTATGGGGAGATGAACTCGGTGGGAAATTAGTCCTGTAAAGGAGTTCCGGAATCTTTCTTTCTTTTCTTCTGGAAGAATTCGCTGAGTAATGTGCCACATTCTTGCTCCATCACACCCGAAACCACCTCGGTTGAAGGATGTAAAATGCGTGAAGAGATAGCCGAAACACCTCGTTTCAGATCACTTGCCCCAAATACAATTTTACCTAATTGAGTCCAAAACGAAGCTCCGCTGCACATCACGCAGGGTTCTAAAGTCACATAAAGCGTGCATTCATTCAGGTATTTATTATTCAGATAATCGGATGCGCTTGTAAATGCCTGCATTTCGGCATGAGCAGTAAAATCTTTTAGCTGTTCGGTACGATTAAAGGCTCGGGCAATAATTCGGTCTTTCCACACAATCACGCATCCAATAGGAACTTCATCGGCTGCAAAGGCCTTTTTCGCCTCACGAAGAGCTTCTCCCATGTAAAATTCGTCACTCACAATTTTTCAGTTTAGGCTACTAAAATGATTTCCCATTCGGGATGACGTTCCACATAGGTTCTCAAGTATGCACAATACAATTTTGCCAAAGTGCCCGATTCTTTCAAATGGCTGAACACTTTCTTAGCTAACTGAGAAGCAATTCCTTTTCCTTCGAAATGTTCTGGAACCGATGTATGTAACAAATAAACTACTCCTTCCTTTATCCGATAGGTGACGAATGCCTTTTCTCCATCTTCCAAGAGAAATTCAAATTGTTGCTCCGCGCTGTTATCTACTAAGGTGTATTCCATATATATTTTTGGTGAAGATAATCATTGGAATAAAAAAAGGCCCACCGTTTCGGGTGAGCCTTTCGATATTATTAGTTACGATTATTCAGCAAGAACAATCACTTTGTTGTTCAACACTTCTACCACTCCTCCATTGATTTCAAATACGTGACGAGCAGATGCTTTGTCAGTTACTTTAATCTTTCCTTTTTTCAAGGCAGAGATAAGCGGAGCATGTTTGTCGAGAATACCAAATGATCCATCAATCCCCGGAAGGGTTAAGGTTGTCACTTCGTCTTCGTACAACTTTTTATCGGGTGATATGATCTCCAGATGCATGTGCGATTGGATTAATTAGCCGATTCAGCCAATAGTTTTTTACCTTTTTCAATCGCTTCCTCAATTGTTCCAACCAAGTTGAATGCAGCTTCTGGATATTCATCCACTTCTCCATCCATAATCATGTTGAAACCTTTGATGGTGTCTTCGATTTGAACGAAACGACCTTCCAAACCTGTAAACTGAGTTGCTACAAAGAATGGTTGAGAAAGGAAACGTTGAACACGACGTGCACGACTTACAGTCAATTTATCTTCTTCAGAAAGCTCGTCCATACCAAGGATGGCGATGATATCTTGAAGTTCTTTGTAACGTTGAAGTGTTTCTTTTACGCGTTGTGCAGTATCGTAATGTGCATCACCAACTACATCACGAGAAAGGATACGTGAAGTTGAATCGAGTGGATCCACAGCTGGGTAAATACCAAGCTCAGAAATTTTACGATTCAATACCGTTGTAGCATCCAAGTGGGCAAATGTTGTTGCCGGTGCCGGATCCGTCAAGTCATCCGCAGGTACGTATACCGCTTGTACAGAGGTAATAGATCCACGTTTAGTTGAAGTGATTCGCTCCTGCATCTGCCCCATCTCTGTTGCCAAAGTTGGTTGGTAACCTACCGCTGATGGCATACGACCTAAAAGTGCCGATACCTCAGATCCTGCTTGCGTGAAACGGAAGATGTTATCGATGAAGAAAAGGATATCACGTCCACCTGATTGCTCATCACCATCACGGAAATATTCCGCCATAGTAAGACCAGAAAGTGCCACACGAGCACGTGCTCCTGGAGGCTCGTTCATCTGACCGAACACCAAGGTAGCTTTTGATTCTTCCAATGATTTTTTATCCACTTTAGAAAGATCCCATCCGCCTTCTTCCATCGAATGCTTGAACTCTTTACCATAGTTGATAACGTCCGATTCGATGAACTCGCGCAATAAGTCATTTCCTTCACGAGTACGCTCACCAACACCCGCAAACACAGATAAACCTCCGTAGTTCTTAGCGATGTTGTTGATCAACTCCTGAATCAATACTGTTTTACCTACACCGGCACCACCGAAAAGACCGATTTTACCACCTTTTGAATAAGGCTCGATCAAGTCGAT
>DAOOQW010000283.1:0-2625 GCA_035388945.1 Flavobacteriales bacterium | reverse complement strand
TATTCATCCAATTATGGAAAACCGGATAGAAAAACAGAATTGAAAGGAGAAGCTTTCTATGATGTGACACGCAATGTGAATAGTCCATTCGTAATTCAAGCGGGTGAAGCATATATCAAAGTACTCGGAACTTCATTTAGTATAAATTCAATTCAGCAAAATGATGTGGCGATTCAAGTGAGCACCGGAAAAGTGCTTGTATATGATGGAGAACACGAGCAAACCTCAACCGATTCGTTGGCAGTGATATTACTACCAGGACAAGAAGCTCATTTTTCTGAGGCTGGCAAACCCATAAAAACCAAGTCGATTCCAATAGAAAACATCCGATATAGTTATGATAAAACCCTTGTCTTCGAGAACAGTGATTTAAAGGCAGTTTGCGAGTTATTAGAAAAAATCTTTGGGGCTAAAATCCAATTTAAACGCGAAGAAATCTCCAATTGTAGATTAACAGCAACTTTCAAAAATCAGAATCTAACTGATATATTATTGATCATTTCGGAAACGTTCAACATAACCGTAGTGAAAGATTCTCAATCCTTTATATTAGATGGACCGGGTTGTTAAACTTGTTCTAGGTTTTTTAATCTTGTTCGGTTCTGTCCTTTGTGGACAGGAAGATCCATTAAATAGAAGGATTTCGATTAAGTTAGCACAGGTCAGCACTTCAGATGCAATTCAAGCGATTGCTCAAAAAGGTCGGTTTCTGCTAAGTTACAATGCTTCAGGAATTGATGAACAGAAGCTTACTTCAGTAAATGCTCAAAATAAAACTGTCCGTTTTGCCCTTGAACAAGCATTAGGTTCGGGTTATACGTTTCGTTCGGGAGGAAGTCATGTCATCATCATCCCTAAAACACAACCCAAAACAGAGCGAAGAAAAGAGCTGTATGTGTTGAGTGGACAAATAAAAGATGCCGCTACTGGGAAAACAATTTCATCCGCATCTATCACGGAAGTAGGAGAATACAATTCCACATTGAGCGATAAACAAGGCAAATACACCTTACCAATCAATCCCGAAACAGACTATGCTCGCATATTAATTAGTCGGAAAAACTATCGGGATACCGTTTTGATTTTGAAGCCGGAAGAAGTTCATGCGATAGAAATACAATTGCGTCCACTTCCAATAATTTCGGAACTAAATCCGCTTCCAGCTAGCATTCCAATTGAATTAGCCGATAACGGATTATTTCAAGCGGTTGTATCAGAAGAGCAACAGGCATTTTCTGAGAATCACCCTTTTTATGAGAATCGAACTTTTCAGGTATCATTTCTTCCCACTTTAGGCAGCAACCGGAATTTTTCAGGGATGATTGAAAACCACCTTTCTTTGAATTTATTGGGAGGATATTCGATGGCATTAAGTGGTGTTGAGTTAGCCGGAGTGTTTAATATCACTCGAAAACATGTGAAAGGCTTGCAGATAAGTGGCTTGATGAATATTACCGGTGGAGAAGTGGATGGAGTTCAAATCGCTGGCTTCATGAATAATAACATTGGAGCCATTCGGGGTGTTCAAACTGCAGGATTTTATAATCTTTCCATGGATTCATTAAGAGGTGTTCAGGCTGCTGGATTCTTTAACATGGCTAGAAATCGGGTCCGAGGTGTTCAAGCTGCTGGATTCATGAATATTTCGGGCAAGGAATTATCGGGAGTTCAGGCTGCTGGATTCATGAACTTGTGTGGTAAATCAGGACATGGTTCTCAATTCGCAGGTTTTGCCAATATAGCAACTGGCGACATGTATGGTTTGCAAACTGCTGGATTCCTCAACTTAAGCACAGGAAGCATGCATGGTGCACAGCTAACATCGGGAGTAAATATTACAGTTGATACAACCTTTACCGTTCAAGTAGCTGGAATTGCCAATTTTGCCCGCTGGATAAAAGGTTCCCAGGTTTCTACATTATTCAATATTGGAGGAAAAGTCGGCGGAAGCCAATTAGGATTGGTGAATGTTTGCGACACTATCAAAGGAATTTCGGTAGGCTTTATCAGTATTGTCCGTAAAGGAATGCATCAATTCGAGATTTCTACTTCGGATGTGAATCAAGTATTATTCACACTCAGAACCGGAACGCATCGATTCTACAATGTTATAAGCACAGGTATGTTTCGCCCTGAGGATCCTTCTTTCGTAACATTTGGATATGGTGCTGGAACCGAATTTCGCCCAGGTAAAAAATTCTACTTCGGAATTGATTTAGTTGGATCGATGGTCTTCAATGAGAGTTTGAAACTAAATGTCACCCCCGATTTATGGGGAAGATCAGGATTGTATTTAGGTTACAGACCCAGCAAACGAATTGGATTCTTCGCAGGACCAACTTTTAATGTTTACCGAATTGATGATTCGAATAGCACTGGTAATCGCCCCGCAATTGGAAGAGATGAACTATTCACTACAAGACAAGGTACATCTTCACTTTCGGGATGGATTGGTTGGCAAGCGGGTATCCGATTATTTTAGATGAGAGACAGTTTGTCAGGAATTGCAAACTGGCATAAATTTCATGTACGTACAAGTAATTCTAAAAATGACACATCATGTCCGAAAATAAAATCAGAACAGTACGCGCTTTACTTTATGCTCAAGAATACCCGATGGGGAAA
>DAOOQW010000282.1:0-2658 GCA_035388945.1 Flavobacteriales bacterium | reverse complement strand
AAAAGAAGTGCTTTACACCCAAAAACTGGCGAATTTGAGATTCTAATTCTAGCACCAACGGACCATGATTAGTGAGGTGCCCTCTTTCCCAGATGCCTTCTAGATACTTCACATATTCCTCCAAATCAGGCAGGAACGACTTCGTGACATTAATCATTTACGGATAAGAATGAATAAAACAATACCCAACCAAATGTAGCATATTTTCTATACTGGCTTTTAAAAAGGAAAACAAGAGTGAATATCGATTTATCAGCCTTCGAATATGGAAAACAAATACAATTAAAAACTGTTAGTAGGGGAATGAATTGAGTATACTTGTAGCGCTTTTTAAATAACCTTTTTTAAACCTTCTATGCCATCATCTTTAAAGCAAAAATTCTCAGAAAAAAATAGTGCACTTGCTGCTAATTTAAAATCCACAATGGCTGAATACGGCACATTGAAAATTGGCGAGATTACTTTAGGACAAGTTTATTCTGGGATGAAAGGGATGATTGGGATGATTACCGAAACATCCAAATTGGATCCAGAGGAAGGCATTCGTTTTCGTGGATTAAGTATTCCAGAGCTGAGAGATAAACTACCCAAAGCCCCAGGCGGAAATGAGCCGCTTCCTGAAGGTATTTTTTATCTTATGTTGACAGGAGAAGTTCCAACGGATTTTCAAGTTCGTGAACTTAGTGCTGATTGGGAAAGTAGAAGTCAGGTACCTGAGCATGTTTTTAAAATGCTAGATGCATTACCAATTTATACGCATCCGATGACTCAGTTTAGCGCTGCAGTTTTGGCCATGCGTACCGATTCGGTATTTGCACATGAGTATGAAAAAGGCATCAACAAAAAAGATTATTGGGATCCAATGTTTGAGGATTCAATGAATTTAATTGCTCGATTACCACGAGTTGCTTCATACATATACAGAAGAACTTATCATAATAACGTTCAGATTGAGCCATTAAAAGGAGCTGATTGGTCTGCGAATTTTGCTCATATGATGGGCTATGATAGTCATGAGGTTGCCGAATTGATGCGTTTGTATTTAACTATACATGCTGATCATGAAGGTGGAAATGTTTCGGCTCATTCTACCCATTTGGTAGGATCGGCATTAAGTGATGCTTACTATTCATTTTCTGCAGGTTTAAATGGTTTAGCTGGCCCACTTCACGGATTGGCTAATCAAGAAGTAATTCGTTGGATATTGGAACTTCAGAAAGATTTAGGCGGAGGACTTCCAACAAAAGAACAAATCGAACAATACGTAAATAAAACACTCGCCGAAGGAAAAGTTGTTCCTGGATACGGTCATGCTGTTCTTAGAAAAACAGATCCTCGTTTCATAGCTCAAATGGAATTTGCCAAGAAATACATGCCTGATGATGATATCGTGAATATTGTTTGGCGCGTGTATGAAGTTGTTCCAGAGATTTTAGGTTCTATTAAGAAGATACAAAACCCTTGGCCCAATGTGGATGCACATTCGGGTGCACTTTTAATACATTATGGAATTAAAGAATACGATTTCTTTACTGCCTTATTTGGTGTTTCAAGAGCCTTAGGTGTGTTAGCCCAACTTACTATTAGTCGAGCAATGGGATTACCAATTGAACGTCCCGGTTCAATCACAACCGATTGGATTAAAGCTAAAATTGCCAGTTCTCAAGTGAATTCCTAAAGATTCAGCAATAAAAAACCCGGATTCTATACTAGGATCCGGGTTTTTTATTTTTATAAAGGTCTACTTCCTTTTTAAAACTGCAGTAAGACTGAGACCAAATGGGAAAGTGATGTATTTTTCAATCTTACGTTCAAACGGAATTACGTATTTATCATAAACTCCACCTTGGTTTTTCACAAGAGAAACACCTTCGGAAGTATTGAGTTTGCGTTTTAGCACTTTGAAGAACAAGAATGAGCCAGCAACACCAATTGGATCATTATACCACATTTTCTCGGTTTCATATAGATCCGGATTAATGGCTTCGCGAAGCATTTTCTTAGTATACCGACGGTAATGTCCTAGTGATTCGTCGTGACCAGAAAAAAGAAATGGAAGCGCGGGAACTTCAATTAAAACGTAACCACCTTTTTCGATTAGTGTAGCTGTATGATCAAGCGCTTCACGATGTTTTTCGATATGCTCTAACACGTGAATGAACACGACAGTATCGAACTTGCCGTATGTTTCGGGTTTTAGGTTGAATAAATCCTCGTTATCGAAACGTACATTATCAGGAAAACGAAAGTTATCTTGATGTTGGGCATATAAACCATCTGAAGGTTCAATAGAAACCAAACGATCAAGCTTAATTCCTGATTTTAGAATTTCAGCAGTAAAACCACGATCTCCGCTTCCAACCTCCAAAATATTCTTTCCCATAAAGGAATGAACCAAGTTGTATTGATAAGAACGATAGTTAGTTAATGAGCCCAGCCCTTTTTCGTGCTGAAAGGTCCAGTCCATTCCATGGATATAATTATCCTCTGCTTTCATTCTCTTGTGCTTTTGATTTTTTCAAATGTAAGTATTAATTCCTTGGCCGAAAACGTGTTCGTTTGCTCGTTAATCGACTTATTTTTTTGAAAGTCGGTGTCGCAAATAGCCAATAACCATGGGCATTACAGACAATAGTACTATGCCGATAACAACCGCTT
>DAOOQW010000281.1:0-2678 GCA_035388945.1 Flavobacteriales bacterium | reverse complement strand
GCGTTGATCAATCGGATCGTTAAGCTCAGAGAAAGCGTTACAAATTTCCTTACCGTTACAGATTCCTTCGAAGCGTTCAACTAAACCTGGTTTGCTACGATGTTTCTTAGCAAGTGGTGACATTTCAACCGGATAATCGGTAATGAAAGTAGGTTGTATTAAATGAGGCTCACAGGTTTCACCAAAGATTTCATCGATGATTTTCCCTCTACCCATGGAAGCATCAATTTGAATATTCATTTTACGAGCAGCAGCAGCCATAGTAGCTTCATCCATCTCCGAAATATCCACACCAGTATATTGGTGAATCGCCTCGTACATCGTCATACGTTTCCATGGACGTTGGAAATTGATCAAGTTTTCGCCCACTTGAACTTCTGTTTTACCATGAATATCAAGAGCTACTTTTTCAACCATTTCTTCCACTAAATCCATCATCCAGTTATAATCCTTGTAAGCTACATAAAGCTCTACCTGAGTAAATTCTGGATTATGAAAACGACTCATTCCTTCGTTCCGGAAATCTTTCGCAAACTCATAAACACCATCAAATCCACCTACAATTAAACGTTTCAAATACAACTCATTCGCAATACGCATGTAAAGCGTCATGTCGAGTGTATTGTGATGCGTTTTAAACGGACGGGCTGCAGCTCCACCATATAATGGTTGAAGAATAGGTGTTTCTACTTCCAAATATCCACACGTATTCAAATACTGACGAATCGAGTTCGTTAGTTGAGTACGCTTAATAAATGTGTCTTTTACCTGATGATTCACGATCAAATCCACATAACGTTGACGGTAACGTAAATCAGGATCAGCAAAAGCATCATACACTTCACCATCTTTTTCCTTAACAATAGGAAGCGGACGAAGGGATTTGGTCAATACTTTTAAAGAAGTAACGTGTATGGTCGTTTCGCCCGTTTGGGTAGAGAACGCATAACCTGTCACACCAATAATATCACCGATATCAAGTAGTTTCTTAAATACCGTATTGTAAAGTGTTTTGTCTTCGCCCGGACAAATATCATCGCGACGTATATATATCTGTATACGATCACTTGAATCTTGAAGAACAGCAAAAGTTGCATTCCCCATGATTCGGCGTGTCATGATGCGCCCGGCAATTGAGACTTCTTGATAATCTCCAGAGTCCTTGACAAACTTCTCATTCACTTCCTTAGCAGAAACACTTACAGGAAATAGTTCGGCAGGATAAGGATTGATGCCAAGATTGATTAGCTCTTCAAGACTTTGGCGTCGTTGAATTTCAAGTTCAGAAAGTTGTTCGCTCATGAGGGTAAAATCGGGCTGCAAAGGTAATTGAGAAATAGTAATGAACTAATAAGCCGATTACTTGGATGAATTATTCTCGTGCAAAATCAAATTATCGCAACAATATCAAGGGTTGTGGATGATGTACTTTTAGGATCGAAACCAACTTGCCGCAAGAAAATCCCGAAGTAAATGAACGTTTCGACTTTAGAAATGGACAATATTCAATAGCAAGGCATTTGGGAATCTGAAAATTTATATCTTTGCCGCCCAATTTGAATCAATAAAAAACAACAAATGCCAGTAAAAATCAGATTACAACGACATGGTAAAAAGAGTTATGCTTTTTATCATATTGTGATTGCCGATGGTCGTGCACCTCGAGATGGGAAGTTTATTGAAAAACTAGGCACGTACAATCCAAACACAAATCCAGCTACTATCGAACTGGATCAAGCAAAAGCACTAACATGGCTTAAAAACGGAGCACAACCAACAGAAACGGCACGTGCAATCCTTAGCTACAAAGGTGTTTTGATGCAACTACACTTAGATAAAGGTGTTGCAAAAGGAGCTTTAACTGAAGAACAAGCTGCTGCGAAATTCCAGAAATGGATGGACGAGAAAACAGCTAAAATCGACGGTAAAATCAACAAATTAGCTGAAGGCAAATCAGACCACTACAAAAAACGTTTGGCAGATGAAGCTGCTAAGAATGCTGCACGTGCTGCTGCAATCATAGCTAAAAACTCACCTGTTGCCGAAGCTGTAGAAGCTGATAGCGCTGCTGAAGAAGTTTCTGAAACACCAGAAGCACCTGCAGCAGAAGAAACACCAGCAGCAGAATAATTTATAAAAGACTCATGAAGCAGGAACAGTGTTTTCAGCTTGGAGTCTTTACGCGGAAGGTAGGAACCGATGGCAGATTAAGTCTGCAACTCGATACCGATCAACCTGAAGCCTATACAAAAACGGAATCAGTATTTGTGGAACTCCACGGAAAACTGGTTCCGTTTTTCGTTTTATCATTCCGACTTCAACCTTCCAATTCTGCACATATTAAATTGGAAGATGTCGATAATGCCGAACAAGCAGATTCATTAACTGGCTGCTTAGTTTTTCTACCGCTCGAAAAACTTCCTCCCCTTAGCGGTACCAAATTCTATTACCACGAAATTATTGGTTGGAAAATAGAAGATCTCACTTCTGGGTTATCTGCTGGCATCATAAAAGACGTACTTGAAAATGGTCCAAACGACCTGTTTCAACTCACAAACGAAGGACAAGAAGTTCTCATTCCTGTTGCAGAAGATTGGATTGTGAAAGTAGATCGGGAATTGGGTGTGATTTCGATGAATCTACCTGAAGGTTTGTTGGAAGTAAACAGGAAATAAAAC
>DAOOQW010000280.1:0-2727 GCA_035388945.1 Flavobacteriales bacterium | reverse complement strand
CCGATTTTACCACCTTTTGAATAAGGCTCGATCAAGTCGATTACTTTAATACCTGTGAAGAGAATTTCTTTTGAAGTAGAAAGATCCTCGAAACGTGGTGGCTCACGGTGAATCGAATAACCACCTTTACTGTCGGTAGCTCCAATTCCGTCGATAGCTTCACCTACTACGTTAAACAAACGACCTTTCACTTGATCGCCAATCGGCATAGTGATAGGCTGTCCTGTTGCTGTTACCACCATTCCGCGGCTTAAACCGTCGGTTGCATCCATGGAGATTGCACGAACTGTGTCCTCACCAATGTGCTGCTGACATTCCATAATCAGCTTCTGACCATCGGCACGAGTTACTTCAAGTGCATCTAGGATATTAGGTAGTTTGTTGCTTTGCGTATCAAAGCTAACATCGATCACCGGACCGATGACCTGTACGATTTTGCCAGTACTTAGGGCCATAAGGAGTTTTTTAATTGAATCAGGTAACCCTGAAATCCGGCGCGAAATTAATCGAAATTTTTGGCGTAAAACAGTATTTTGTAAAAAATGAACAAGAAAAATGATGGAATGTGCAAAACGACACAGTATCAATTTTTTGTGTTATTAACCTCTTGTTCATTCCCATTCCCCGATGCGGTTGTATTCTCGCCATTTTTCATTTAGGTTTGTCAGCAACATAGCATCCGTGCAGGTACATTATTCTCTCGAGTCTTTTCCTAAACTTTCTTTTCCCGTAGTTACTACTGGAACCTTTGATGGTGTTCATCTCGGGCATCAAACTATCTTAAACCGACTTCAGGAATTAGCCCGCAAATACAACGGACAGTCGGTTGTTATCACCTTTCATCCGCATCCGCGTCAGGTTCTTCGTCCCGATGATCATTCACTCCAGCTTTTAACCACACTTCCCGAAAAGATAGCTCGTTTAGAGGTTTCGGGGATAGATCATTTGCTGGTAATTCCTTTTAATAAAGAGTTTGCTGAATTAAGCTCGCAGGATTTCATCCGCCAGGTAATTGTAGAAGCTGTTAATACTCGGAAGCTAGTTATTGGTTATGATCACCACTTTGGGAAAAACCGAGAAGGTTCATTTGAACATTTGCGCCAATTTGGACCTCAATATGGTTTTGAAGTAGAGGAAATTCCAGCTCAAGACATCGATCAAGTAGCCGTTAGCTCTACCAAAATTAGAGAAGCACTTTCGCGGGGCGATATTCATACTGCCAATCGTTATTTAGGTTATGCGTATCCTTTCAATGGAAAGGTTGTTCGAGGTAAACAACTCGGTCGAACAATTGGATTTCCAACGGCAAATCTTGAACTCGAAGGATTAGGGAAACTTATTCCGGCCAATGGCGTTTATGCTGTGATGGTTAATTCGGGAAGTGGTATTTTTAATGGAATGATGAATATTGGCTTCCGGCCAACTGTTTCGGATGAAAAGGTTCGTAGTATTGAAGTTCATTTGCTCGATTTTGAAGGAGATTTGTACGAACAAAACATGAAAGTGAAACTCATTGCACGAATTCGGGATGAAAAACGTTTCGCTAGTGTGGACGAGCTACGTGATCAACTAAAATTAGATCGGGTGCAAGCCCTGAAGTATCTTTCGGTATGAGTAAACTGGGTATTCTTATCTTATTTCTGTTCACATTTACTCTTGGTGTAAATGCTCAACCCGACTATACCACCGAAGGAAAAGTATTTACCAGTTTGAAAGAAGCGAGTCTCCAACCCGATTCTGTTTTTAGGTTGAAGCTGCGCCGTAAGAACTACAAAGAAATCCCTCCCGAAATTCTGAAATTTAAAAACCTGCGCGAACTGGATCTCATTTCTAACAACATTAAACGTATTCCAAGTGATATAGGGAAACTCGAAAAACTCGAAATTCTTCGGTTGGAACGAAATCAAATTGATGTAGTTGGTAAAGAAATCGGCAATCTGCCCAATCTCAAATACCTCGATTTAGGAAAGAACCGAATTCAAGCATTGCCCTACGAAATTGGCAATTTGAGTTCTCTTGAGTTTCTTCAAATATGGGGGAATGAAATAACGCTCATCCCGGAGAGCATTCAAAAGTTAGAGAAACTAAAATATCTCGACATGCGCGCCATTCTCCTCACCGAATCGGAAAAAGAAGACGTGCTCGAACAACTTCCTAATACAGAAGTGCTTTTATCACCCGGTTGTAATTGTGGAAAGTAGCGTTTAAGCGGCTTTCAAATGGTTAAGTTTCAACTTATCGAACTTAGCCTTAGCATATTTAAGTGTTACCGTGTACTTCTTAATGCTAGGATCAGAAGGTAATTCGAACATCAAATCGGTCATAATACCTTCACAAATAGATCGTAAACCACGTGCTCCTAATTTGAATTCGTTAGCTTTCTCTACAATAAAATCTAATACGTTATCTTCGAAGTCAACGTCCACATGATCAATGCTAAACAGCTTTTTGTACTGTTTAATCAATGCGTTTTTTGGTTCGGTAAGAATACGTTTTAGGGCATCTTTATCGAGTGGATCTAAATGACTAAGTACAGGTAAACGCCCAATAAGCTCAGGAATTAATCCAAAGCTTTTTAAATCTTGTGGGTTGATGTATTTAAGAAGATTTTCTTTGTCGATAACCTCTGTGTCTTTATTGGTCGCATAACCAATGGTCTGACTCTGAATACGACGGGCAATTTTCTTATCAATTCCATCGAAAGCACCACCACATATAAATAGGATG
>DAOOQW010000279.1:0-2735 GCA_035388945.1 Flavobacteriales bacterium | reverse complement strand
CTTGTTTCAAGACAAGAAAGTAACACGTCGTAGACAAACATGAATGATTTATTGAAAGATGCTTTAACAGCTTTATTTCATTGCTTGAAATGAAAATATAAAACCGTAGTTTCAACCGCACAATGCGTTAAATAAAATCTAAACTGTCAAATTTTCTTCCTAATATTTGAGTCGAATCAAAGCCAATTCCTTGATCCAACAAACTGGCATAAATGCGCCTAAAATCAAGCTGATGAATCAAATCTCCATCATCCAATTTCGTTAAATCGGGCATCGCATTTCGCAATCCGGCATTTTTCAAATTTCCACCTAACAGAAATACCGAATTCGCCGTTCCATGGTCTGTTCCATTACTAGCGTTCTGTTTCACTCGTCGCCCGAATTCCGAAAATACCATCACCACCGTATCATTAAAATTCCCCGATGCTTTCAAATCCATACAGAAACTTTTGAGCGAATCTCCCACCACCTGAAACAAGCGTTGCTGTGTCTCTGCCTGCCTTACATGTGTATCGAAACCCGAAATACTCGTATAGTAAATACGCGATTCACTTCCTGCTTGTATCAATCCCGAAATCTCTTTCAAGCTTTTACCTAATTCGTGTTGCGGATACGAAGCGCTCGAAGGTTTTGCTTGCGATTTTTCATAAATGTAATCTGCACCAGAAGTGGTTGAAGCAAGGGTTTTATATAAAAACGATAACTCACTTTCTTGTTCCGAAGCTTGTTTCCCAACCTGTACTTGCTGATAAAATGGATCCGATAAAGCTGCATGTAAACGCTTGGGATCTTTCACCGCAAAACCGCTTCGCCGACTTCCTTTCATAGCCAACGACAACGTATCATCTGCTTCAATAGCGAACCAAGCATGCTCTGTGCCTTTGCAGTTCGAATCGAGCAAACGTCCAATCCAACCCGTGTTGAGGTATTCGTCCGAATTACTGGCGGTGTGCCAAATATCCATAGATCGAAAATGCGAACGATCTGGATTCGGATATCCAACCGAATTGTAAATGCTCATCATTCCCTCGTCGTACAAGTATTTCATTCCCAATAGGGCAGGGTGGAAGCCCGCATCATCACTAATCTTTAATACCTGATCGGCTGCAATCGCCAAACGCGGACGAGCTTCATAATAGATATTGTTGCTAAACGGAACGAGCGTATTCAAACCATCATTCCCGCCCGAAAGCTGAACAATCACAATACGTTTCCCACTTAAAGCACTCAAATTCGTTTCAAAGGCTTTTAGAAAACCTGGAATCAAAGCGGCAGTAGTTGTTAAACCACTTAGTTGAAGAAATTGACGACGTTTCATAATTCAAGCGAGTTGGTATTCAGGTAAACGAACTAAGTAAAGAGCCATTAAGCGAATAATCTCCGGTCGCGGATTCGTTAACTTTTGTTTTAAATAATCCGGTAAATCAGGTTTGATCTTGCTTGCTAATAAATTCTCCGACACAGCTTGCCATAGGTTTTCGGTAGCTACATCGGCAAATTTGGCTTCGAATAATTCCCAATTAAACCGACAATTAAACTTGTTTTTCAACTGTGAAGCCTGTTGAAATTCGTTCGGACTTTCATCGTCCATGCTTTTAAAACTCATGTCCAAACCACCCGCTTCTGCTAATTTTTTGGGAAGATTCATTCGAGTAATGAGAGTTGAATTATCTATCCAATTTCTTCCACCAGCCCAACCCGAAACATTGGGAGGGAAAAACAAAGTTTGTCCTAAAACTCGCTGAACAGCTAGCAAAGGCTGAGCATTGTCGTATGAAATTCCAAACGTTCGGTTTAGCTCAACAATCAATTCTACCGGCGATTTGATATGCGCACCTTGGTTTTCATCGGCATAAAACCAATCAGCCGTGAAAAGTTGTTTGAGTAATTTCGGAATGTCGTAGTTCGATGCTTTGAAATCCTTGGCTAATGCCGCTACATGCGTTTCATTCACCTGATCATTGACAAAAAAGCGATAGATTTTTCGGGTGATATAAATTGAGGTTTCATCTCGTTCCAAAATCATCCGAATCACATCTTCTCCTTCCCAATTTCCCGTTTTCCCGAAAATTGTTTTACTACCCGTATCGTGCTGGTTGACCTTCAATTCAAACTCATCCGAATCGTTCACGCCCCATCCAGTAAATGCTCGAGCTGCATCTTTTATATCGTGTTCGGTATAATTTCCTCGTCCAAGAGTGAAAAGTTCCATCACTTCGCGAGCAAAATTCTCATTCGGACTATTCTTCTTATTCTGCACATTATTCAAGAAACGCAACATCGCTGGCTCTTTCGACATAGCCATCAACAAATCACCAAAATTCCCCAAAGCATATTTACGTAAAGTGTTGATATACGATTCAACCTGAGCGAATCCGCGAACGCGAACAGCAAAATGACCATGCCAGAACAGCGACATTTTTTCTCGAAGCTGTCCATCTGCTTTCCCCATGATTTTAAGCCAATCGAGATTTAATTTCTTCACGTTTGCAGCTAAATCGTCTAGGATTTCTCTGCGTTCTTCCTTCGTCATTTTCCGAAGCTCAGCCATCGTAACTCGTTCTTCACCTTGCAAATACAACTCTTCGTAAGTGTTATTGCTTGAGAATAAACGAGTTAATGCTTCATCAAAGCTCAAATTGCTTTTATCTCTTAAGGAATAACCAAAACCGGCTCTTCGAAGTAAATGGGCAGTTTTCTGTGCTTCTGTCATAAAATGAGAATTTGCTATTCAA
>DAOOQW010000278.1:0-2747 GCA_035388945.1 Flavobacteriales bacterium | reverse complement strand
ACTTGATTGGTGAATGAATTAGACATTACAAATGAAGGGTGACCAGTAGCACATCCTAAATTCACCAAACGACCTTCAGCAAGAACGATAATTTCTTTGCCATCGATGTTGTATAAGTCAACTTGTGGTTTGATGGTGTCTTTTGTTTGTCCGTATGCTCCGTTTAACCAAGCCATATCGATTTCTGTATCGAAGTGACCAATGTTACAAACGATTGCTTTGTCTTTCAATGCACGGAAGTGACGCTCAGTAACGATATTCATGTTACCTGTTGCAGTAACCACGATATCAGCTTCTTTGATAGCCGTTTCCATTTTTTTCACTTCGTAACCTTCCATTGCAGCTTGAAGTGCACAGATAGGGTCAATCTCAGTAACGATAACACGTACACCTGAGTTTTTCAAGGAATCAGCAGAACCTTTTCCAACATCACCGTAACCAGCAACAACTGCTACTTTTCCAGCCATCATGACATCAGTAGCACGACGAATTGCGTCAACTAAAGACTCACGGCAACCGTATTTGTTATCGAATTTAGATTTGGTAACTGAATCGTTGATGTTGATAGCAGGAACAAGTAGAGTTCCTTTTTTCATACGCTCATATAAACGGTGAACACCTAGTCGTTTCTTCAGAAAGACCACGGATTCCTTGAGCTAATTCAGGATATTTATCAAATACCAAATTGGTCAAATCTCCACCATCATCCAAAATCATGTTTAATGGTTTACGATCTGGACCGAAGAAAAGAGTTTGTTCGATACACCAGTCAAATTCTTCAGCAGTCATGCCTTTCCAAGCATAAACAGGAATACCCGCAGCAGCAATTGCAGCAGCAGCATGATCCTGAGTACTGAAAATATTACAAGAAGACCAAGTAACTTCAGCACCTAAAACAACCAATGTTTCAATCAAAACGGCTGTTTGAATTGTCATGTGAAGACATCCAGCAACACGAGCTCCTTGAAGCGGTTTAGTTGTTCCAAATTCTTCGCGAAGTGCCATCAATCCTGGCATTTCTGCTTCCGCTAAACGGATTTCTTTACGACCCCACTCAGCTAGTGAGATGTCTTTTACTTTAAAAGGAATGTAGTTTTCCACAGCTACGTTATTTTCCATGAGTTTATCGATTTCGGGCGCAAAGGTAATACATCTTCAGGCAATTAACCGGTTTTGTGTTGAAATCTTTCTGAAGGATGCGCTCAGAAGCCCAAACACTTTGAGAAACTTGTCCGGAAATTAGGTGCCCTCTAAGCATCGCCATATTGTCAGTATTCCGGCACTGGCATAATTGCTGAAAACCCGCCGGAAAATTTTCGTTCCTTTACAAATTCAATTCTCCTATGTTTCATAACGACGAGTTCAGAAAATACGCGGTTAAGCATCGCGGCATTTCATCCAGTTCGCTGGACAGCTATACATCAATCACTTCCGACTACATCTCCCCTACTATCATCGAAGAGCGTCAGCTTAACGTGGCACAAATGGATGTGTTTTCGCGTTTGATGATGGATCGTATTATCTTTTTAGGTGTGGGAATTAACGATTACGTAGCCAACATTGTACAAGCTCAATTGCTTTTCTTAGAAAGTGTTGATGCTAAAAAAGATATTCAGATATATATGAATACTCCGGGAGGTTCGGTATATGCTGGATTGGGTATTTACGATACCATGCAGATTATCGCTCCTGATGTTGCAACAATTTGTACCGGAATGGCAGCTTCTATGGGAGCTGTATTACTTTGTGCTGGTGCCGAAGGAAAACGTACTGCTTTGAAACACGCTCGTGTGATGATTCACCAACCAATGGGTGGAGCTCAAGGGCAAGCTTCTGATATCGAAATCACTGCTCGTGAAATTCAGAAGTTGAAAAAAGAATTGTACGACATTATTGCCGGACATTCAGGACAAACCTACGACAAAGTAGAAAAAGACAGCGATCGCGATTATTGGATGACAGCCGAAGAAGCTAAAGCTTACGGTATGATTGACGAGATTCTAGCGCGTAAAAAGTAAGATAGAATGGAAAGGATTAAGGAGAAATGTTCGTTTTGTGGACGCAGTAAAAAGGAAACCGCTATTCTGATTGCTGGTTTGGATGCATTTATCTGTGACGTGTGTGTAACACAAGCCTATCAGATAGTGACGGAAGAACTAGCTGAACGGAAAGGTGGAACTGTTAAGCAAGAACTCAATCTTCTTAAACCTCTTGAAATAAAGTTGCATCTCGACGAATATGTTATTGGTCAGGATGAAGCTAAAAAAGTGCTTTCGGTTGCGGTTTACAACCATTACAAACGTTTGTCTCAGAAGAATTTCAAGATCGACGAGGATACCGAAATCGAAAAGTCGAATATCATTTTGGTAGGAGAAACAGGTACAGGAAAAACATTGCTTGCGCGGACTATTTCACGCATACTCAATGTACCATTCTGTATTGCTGATGCTACCGTTTTAACCGAAGCAGGATATGTGGGCGAGGATGTGGAAAGCATTCTTGCCCGCTTGCTTCAGGCTGCCGATTATAATGTAGAAGCTGCTCAGCGAGGAATTGTATTTATCGACGAGGTAGATAAAATTGCCCGTAAAAGTGATAATCCTTCTATCACACGTGACGTTTCTGGTGAAGGTGTACAACAAGGATTGTTAAAGCTATTGGAAGGTGCAGTTGTGAATGTTCCTCCTCAAGGGGGACGTAAACATCCGGAACAAAAACTCATCCCGGTGGATACAAAAAATATTCTT
>DAOOQW010000277.1:1509-2764 GCA_035388945.1 Flavobacteriales bacterium | reverse complement strand
CTTCGGTACGGAGACCACATAGTGGCAAGTGGGCCGGGGGTGAGGTCAACGAATGCCCGAGTTTAAAACAGTCTTAATACTTTCCTACTTTTTACTTTTCTACTTTATACTTTTCTACTTTATACTTTTCTACTTTATACTCAACTACTTTGTACTTTATTACTTTTTACTTTATACTCCTAGTTTCCTTTTCGGTATTTTCACCCCAAAATCTATCCACTCATAGGGCATGAAACGTATCCTCATTACCGGAAGCAACGGATTACTCGGACAAAAACTCGTTTACAAAAGTGTTGGTCGCCCAGGGGTTGAATTGATAGCCACTGCGAAAGGTGAAAACCGACTCATTCTGCGCGAAGGATACACCTATGTTCCTATGGACATTGGTAACAAAGCCGATGTAGATAGCGTGATTGATCAATATCGTCCGGATGTGGTGATTAACACAGCTGCCATGACGAATGTGGATGCCTGTGAAACCGATAAAGAAGGATGCGTCCTGCTGAATATGACTGCTGTTGAATATTTGGTAGAAGCCTGCAATCGGAACAAGGCGCATTTCATTCACCTTTCAACCGATTTCATTTTTGATGGGGAGAATGGTCCGTACGATGAGGAAGCAGAAGCCAATCCGGTATCTTATTATGGCTGGTCGAAAGCCGAAGCGGAGCGAATTGTAAAAGAACGTTCAAACGATTGGACAATTTTACGTACCATTTTAGTTTTTGGATTAGTCGATCACATGAGCCGTTCGAATGTGGTTCTTTGGGCAAAAGGTGCTCTCGAAAAAGGAGCACCAATCAATGTGGTTGATGATCAGTTTCGCATGCCAACACTGGCTGAAGATTTAGCTGAAGGTTGTTTGCTAGCAGCAGAGAAACATGCTAACGGCATTTTCAATATATCGGGCAAAGACTATATGAGCGTACTTGAATTGGTGCATCAAGTGGCCGATTTTTATGGCTACGACAAAAGCATCATCAACACCGTTTCATCTAGCACTTTAAATCAACCGGCTAAACGTCCGCCACGTACTGGATTCGATTTATCTAAGTCGGAACGTGTTTTAGGATATCATCCTCACAGCTTCCGGGAAGGACTTGCTATTTTGGATGAGCAGCTGAAGAAGTACCAGTAATAATCGTTTTAAACGTATATAAACGTTTCACAGACGAATCCATCGATTTCAGTTTCGGAAGTTTATCCAAACAACCGACATGAAAACATTGATTCGAGAATTCCTGCATTTCTCCCG
>DAOOQW010000277.1:0-1409 GCA_035388945.1 Flavobacteriales bacterium | reverse complement strand
GGTGGATTTTATTCCATCACGCAACTGTCAGAAATAAAAGGCTTCAGCGATTCGCTCCTTACCTGCGTGAAGATTCAAGTAGAAATCGACTCTTCCCGCATTCAAAAAATCAAAATCAATCATATTTCACTCGAAGAAATTCAAAAACACCCTTATTGTTGGTATGGCGTGGGCAAAAGCATTGTAAATTACCGCCTCCAACACGGACCATTTGCTTCGGTCGAAGACTTAAAGAAAATCTATACCCTTCGTCCCGAAATCTATGCAAAACTGGTCCATTACATTATAATTGAATGACCATTCAGGACAAAGTAAAAGCTACCATCCGCGATGTGGCGGATTTTCCTAAACCAGGAATTCTCTTCAAAGACATCACCCCTATTCTCGAAAATCCGCTTTTATGCAGAGAAATTACGGTAGAATTGGCTCGAGCTTATGAGAACATTTCCATTGACGCAATTGTAGGTGTAGAAAGTCGCGGTTTCCTTTTTGGAATGCTACTCGCACAACAATTTAACGTGCCTTTTATTCCTGTCCGTAAAGCAGGAAAACTACCATACGAAACAATACAATATTCCTATAACTTAGAGTACGGTTCTGCTACAGTAGAAATGCATGTGGATGCGCTCAAACCCGAATGGAATGTTCTTGTACATGACGACTTGCTTGCTACAGGCGGAACTGCCATGGCTGCAGCCGAACTCATTCAACAACAACGAGCTCATGTAGCTGGATTCTCTTTCTTAGTTGAACTCGACTTCCTTAATGGTCGAGATGCACTCCAGAAATATGCTCCAATCGTCGATTCGCTTATTAACTACTAAGAAATCAGCTTTCGAGCAGTTTCGCTTGGGATGGATTGCGTTTTTGCTAACCATCTTGACAAATCTGCATGCACAATCGCCCTTTGGATTTATTTATAACTCCAGCATTCAAGCATACGACCTAAACGATTCCAATCCTTTATCCAATGCATGGACGGGCGGTTTTAATGCACCACAATTCAACGAATGTGAACTCAATGGCGACAATCTGCTCGACCTAATCGTTTTCGATCGTACCGGAAATAAACTGCTTTGCTTTACTCGTAATAGTGACGGAAACTCGTTCCGATTCGCTCCCGAATTTGAGTCCGTATTTCCTAAACTTCACGACTGGATGAGCCTTCGTGATTACGATAAGGACGGCAAACCCGATATTTTCGCTTCCGGTGGAAATGGAATTGAAATCTATCGTAACACTTCGCCTAGCACTACTACCACTCAATTTTCTAAGGTGGTAGATTTGGTTTATTCAGACTATGGGCCAAGTTCTCTGAACCTTTATGTTAGTCCGGTAGATTTCCCTGCAATCGATGATGTGGATGGTGATGGTGATTTGGATATTGTCACATTTTACATCCTCGGAAC
>DAOOQW010000276.1:0-2790 GCA_035388945.1 Flavobacteriales bacterium | reverse complement strand
CGCATCTTGAATCCAATAAGCAACCAACATGCTATCCATCGGCAATTCGCTAATGTTTTGAATAGAAATAGCTAAGCGAAGACTATCGCCCTGTTGAATGGTATCGTTGTTCAAGTACAAATCAGCTAATGGATTCAATGCACATTCTGGTACAGGGTCAAAAGTTACTTGCCAGCGATCTAACTGTACTGGAGTTCTCAGTGAATCATCCCGCATAAAGGCATTTAACTTCAAATAACTATAAGCAGTGGTGCCAATAAGTGGAGCAAGATTTACATCACCCGTTGAGCCTATAGTAGCTTCTAAGATGATATCTTCAGTTCCATTTGCCTGAATTCCTTTCACCTGAATACGAATACTATCTAGCGGATTATCGAAATTCTTGGCTTTCCAGCTTAAGGTATCCCATCCAGAACCTGGACCAATTAAGGTAGAAGTGAAATCGCCACTTACCCAACTGTTATACATGGGAGCACTTAAAACCAAATTAGCATTAGCAGAATCGGCGATTAATTCGATTGCAGATTCGGGATGACCTTTTTTAGCTAAGAAAATCCAAGGGTATTCGTTTGGTAAATATCGAACACTATCAGCTCCTAGATCTTCAAAAGCCTGATACAAGCTTTCATCCCAAGTTTGATAGTTCCCATAAATCCAAGTATAGGCTAGAATATAATGTCCATTCGGAACACTATTTATCATATCTCGCATGGCATTCATCTCCGATGCAGAGCCTTCGTTACGGAAAACGAAATTGGCCATACGATTTCCTCCTTTACATTGACAGGTATTATTAAACTGTCCAAACTGATTTCCAATATCCCAACAGTTTTGTGGGGAAAGCCAAGGCAACAGAGTTACAGAATCGATTACAGCTATATATACCGCACCATCTAAACTACAACCCGCATCCGCCCAAACTTCAGCGTCAATTTTATAGGAAGTAGCCCACAACTCACTAATTTCCCAAGGATAGCCATAGGCATAGCAAGAAATTTCCTTCGCGTTTGTTACAAAGTCGAAGTAACGTTGAGGCCTTAAGTAATTAATCTGATTGAAGGTGTTCCTCTTATATTGAAAGAAATGATCCTGTGACCAGCCTCTTTTTCCAGGGATATATTGAAACGAACTTTCTTTCCAGCGATAACTTCCACCTGCAATTGAATCGGGAGATACGCGCCAAAAATAGACCATGCTATCTTGCAGTGTAATTGGATGCGACCAACTCAGTACTCCACCCGCTTGTGTTATGGAATTGGTGATTTTAAACGGACTATTAAATAAGTCGGTAGTATCGAGTTCGAAAATATAGGTTCTTACAGGAGCAAAAGGATCTCCGGTAGATGCTTTGAGGGTGATGGTATCGTTTGGAACTAAGGCAAATTCATACGGCCAAACTGGTAATACCTCGGCAGAGCGAATAATTAAAGTTGCTGTGATGTTATTATTTACCTCAGAAAGCTCGGTTTGTTGATTAAGTGGGTCAACCCGAATATTGAATGTGTTGATTCCCACACCTCCTTTTACTAGATCAGTAACCGGCATGGTGATAGAAAGTGTATCGCGGTAAAACAAATTCGGCATAACACGCGAATAGGTAGTTGTTAAACCAGACCCGGGGAAATTTCGAACTACTTCGACAGTAACAGGCTGACTTACCGCCCTTCCCACATTTGTAACGACTATTTTAATTTGGAATGAATCCACTTCGGTTGTTACATCAGTTGGATTGAAATACACATCCGGGGCACTGGTTTGATAATCAGGATAGTCGGCGTGGTTCATGGCTAAGCCGGGATCGCCGTGTAATGTAGTTTCGAGTACAACAGCTTTACGGAAAGGATCTTCGGAATATATTTCATGACAAACCCGTTTCATATTCAAACCAACCGGATCGCCATAATGGCTTTGTCCTATGTATTTGTAGAGTGAATCGGTGTAAGTATGAAGTTGATTGGGAATTCCGAGCGAAACAGAAGCAATGAAACCAATAGTTCCCCGATTCGGGATGAGTGTAAATTCCTCACTTTGACTGAAACCAAATCCAGGAGGTTGGTGAATATCACCTGCATAACATGAGTTTCCAATTAGGAATGGATATTTACCTTGATTACTGTATGAAGCAGGATCGTCAATACTCACATCAAAGCCACTTCCGGTAGCATGTCCAAAGAAGGTCATGAGCGAAACACCATTATTGATGTAATCGGCAATGATGGCACTTTGGGTTTGTTCAATTGGAGCGGAACTCGTTTTTTGATAGGTATAAACTGTTCCTCCGAACAAGGTATCTTCAATCGTATTCTTATAAGTAGATAAGTAATTCAGATACGTTTGTTGTTCACCCTGACTTTGTCCTCCACCGAAATGGAGAATTTGTTTCATCCAAAGCGCGGGTTCATTTCCTTCGTATTCCTGAAGTTTATTGAGGTATGCCGTAACATCAGCTCCGTTTTTAGCGGCAATTCGTCCAGTTGCAAGAGCCGGTTCATAGGGAAGCGCACCATTCAATCCCGCGGTTAAAAGTATATCACTAGAAGGAAAACCGTAGGTAGGAACTAAGCATTCGGACCAAGCTTGAGGATCGGTTCGAATGAAATGAGCAGAGATAGATTTTCCTAAAAGCAACATGTATTGAGGCTTGGTGCTCCAATAGGCAAGTGCTGTATTAGCGAAATTTCGAATGGCGAGCGGGTGTTGGGTTATTCCATATGAAAATTGATCAAAAAGCTCATCTACATAAACCAGTTCGGTGCTAAATTTTCCGTTCCGGTATGCTTTGTAACTAGA
>DAOOQW010000275.1:0-2810 GCA_035388945.1 Flavobacteriales bacterium | reverse complement strand
AAGATTATATCACGAAGCTTTTCTAAGTCCTCACGAGAATAAATCATTCCAGTAGGATTACCTGGATTTGAAATGATAATCGCTTTTGTTCGAGGTGTTATTAACGATTCAAATTCCTCAATAGGGGGCAGCTTAAAACCTGTATCAATACTAGTTTTAACAGGAACGACTTTAGCCCCAGCAGAACAAGCAAAACTCAAATAATTAGCATAAAATGGTTCAGGAATAATAATCTCATCTCCTGGATCCATACAAGTCATGATTGCCATTTGAAGTGCTTCCGAACCACCAGTTGTTATGAGTATCTGCTCATGGTCAACATCAATGTGGTTTTGTTTGTAGTAAGCTGCTAACTTTCTACGATAACTTTCAAATCCAGCACTATGACTGTATTCAATTACTTTAAGATCTGTATTACGAATGGCATT
Organism: Flavobacteriales bacterium; assembly: GCA_035388945.1. Lineage (GTDB taxonomy): Bacteria > Bacteroidota > Bacteroidia > M30B66 > M30B66 > CALQRR01. The sequence continues at coordinate 2,382 of DAOOQW010000275.1, read as the reverse complement.
TAAAGCTACTTCAGGTGTTTCAATATCTGGTTGTCCGATATTCAAATGATAAATTTTAACACCTCTTTTCTTTGCAGCTTCTGCAAAAGGAACGAGTTTCCGGATGGGAGAGGAAGGCATTGCCTTTCCTTTAGCTGATATACTTGGCATAAAACAAAAAACCCCGACATTGAGTCGGGGTGCAAAGATGAAAATTTTCGGGGAGGATTCCTTATTTTTCAAGTGGAGCCATTCCACTTTTCTTTTCAGGCATTCCTGCATCTGCTGGTGGCGGTTCAACGTTACCTTTGATGTAAATCATTTTGGTTCCAGTTTTATCTTTCGCCATGTTTTGGATAGTCAAAGTAACATTTTTGTTAATGGCACCAGAACGTTTCGTGTCATAACTAACTTTCACAACACCTGATTTACCTGGTCCGATTGGTTCTTTTGGCCAATCTGGAACTGTACAACCACAGCTACCACGTGCATTAGAAATTACAAACGGCTCTTTTCCGGTGTTCTTGAATTTGAATTCACATGTTCCATCAGCACCATTTTTAATTGTACCATAATCATGTGTTTCTTTTTCAAATTCAATGGCTGGCGTCCAATTTTGTTCAGTGGATGCCGGTTGTGGCGTCTGGGCATGAAGAGCAACGAAGCCCATTGCCAGAAACGCCATTGATAACAGGGATCGTTTCATTTTGGTGTTGTTTTGAGATTAAGTGATGACAAATTTAAAATTCTTTTTGCTTCTGATGCAGCGTCAACAATGTTAAACAAAGTATCCGATTCTCAGAATTAAATTATTAGTGTTTTGCAGGTTCGGCTGCCTTAGGTGTAACTGAACCTTTAATAGTAATCTTAGTTGTTCCAGTTTTATCACTGTTTACACCACTAGTAAATGTTACGGTAACATCCTTAGTAAAGTTTCCTGGACGGCCTTCAGAATTAAAACCAACTTTTATTTTTCCAGTTTTACCCGGTGCAATTGGCGTTTTTTCAAATTCTGGAGTTGTACATCCGCAACCAGCTGCTGCATTGGTTACGATAATTGGTTCTTTTCCGGTATTCTTAAATTCAAATTCTGTATTCACTTTGGGACCTTCAGGAATTTTACCGAAATCATGTTCCGTTTTAGTAAATGTCGCTGTTGGTGTCCAGTTTAAATCAGTTGTTGCAGGTTGAGCTGCCAAAGTCAGGCTGCCTGAAAATAGCAGCATTGCGAAGATTTTTTTCATAATGATAAGTCGTTGGAAATTCGGGGCGGCATTAGCAATTACCAAGCCAAAAATCAATAAGTTAATTACACGGCTAAAAATACCCAACTGACTAATTTTCAATGCTTAAACAATCATTTCTCTAGATTAAAACATACAACTGTATCAATTAAAAGATGAAATCCATAAAAAACACCTCTTTAGTTTCCTGTTTCTCAGCGTGGCAAATTCACCTATTTTTGCGTCCCCAAGAAATACTATGGAAATCCCTACGAAATATACCCCTGCAAGCACCGAAGACAAATGGTACAAACGCTGGATGGATAGCGGTTGCTTCCGTTCTACTCCAGATAATCGTGAGCCATTTACGATTGTCATTCCTCCACCCAATGTTACTGGAGTGCTTCACATGGGACACATGTTGAACAATACCATTCAAGATGTATTGATTCGTCGTGCTCGCATGCAAGGAAAAAATGCTTGCTGGGTTCCTGGTACAGACCATGCCTCAATTGCAACTGAAGCAAAAGTGGTAAGTAAACTCCGCGCTGAAGGCATTGAAAAAAACAGCCTTACACGTGAGGAATTCCTCAGCCATGCTTGGGAATGGAAAGAAAAACACGGAGGAATTATCTTAGAACAGCTAAAGAAACTAGGCGCTTCATGCGATTGGGAACGCACCAAATTCACCATGGATCCGCCTTTGAGCGAAGCAGTTATAGATGTATTCATCGACCTTTATAAAAAAGGACTGGTTTACCGTGGTGTGCGCATGATCAATTGGGATCCTTCTGCTCAAACTGCCCTTTCGGATGAAGAAGTAAACTACAAGGAAACGCCATCCAAACTATACTACGTTAAGTATCAAACAGAAGATGGTTCTGATTCTGTAACTATTGCCACAACTCGTCCTGAAACGATTTTAGGTGATACTGCAGTGTGTGTTCATCCAGAAGACGAACGTTATAGCCAACTCGTAGGCAAGAACATCATGGTACCACTTATCAATCGGGCTATTCCGGTGATTGCGGATGAATATGTTGATCGTGAATTTGGTACAGGAGCGCTTAAAGTAACTCCTGCGCATGATGTAAACGACTATATGCTTGGGATTAAATACAACCTACCTGTAATCGATGTGATTGCGAGTGATGGAAGTATGAGTCCTGCTGCAACCTTA
>DAOOQW010000274.1:0-2901 GCA_035388945.1 Flavobacteriales bacterium | reverse complement strand
ATTTCGCCCGAATTTTAGGAAAGTTAGCTCAATTGACTGATTCTGGAATTGCGATTCATTTATTTACCGGGAATCACGATATGTGGGCTTTTGGTTACTTAGAAAAAGAACTTGGGCTCATCATACATCGAAAACCTGAAGTAACTGAATTACAAGGTAAAAAGCTTTTTCTCGGACATGGTGATGGACTTGGCCCTGGAGATTATGGATACAAATTCATAAAGAAGGTTTTCGCTAGCAAAGTTTGTCAATGGCTTTTTGCTCGGTTGCATCCAAATTTTGGAATTGGACTGGCCGATTTTTGGTCAAGGAAAAGTCGTGCAGCTAATCCCGAGAAAGAAGAATTTCTTGGAGAAGATAATGAATGGTTACTGATATTCTCCAAAGAACAGTTGCAACGACAACCAAATTTGGATTATTTCATATTTGGTCATCGGCATTTACCACTTGATCTTTTGGTTGGTCAAGAATGTCGGTATGTTAATTTGGGTGATTGGTTCCATTGGTGTTCCTATGCAGAATTGAGAGATGGTAATTTGAGTCTGAAGTACTTCAACGAATAAGACAAGTACAAAAGCACATACATAAGCAGTTGAATTTCAACATTAAATTTAAAATTCAACCATTCTGAAAAATGCAATAATGATTTATAAACAATCTCCGTTAAGAGGTTGATGAATGGTATATTTGTCATCCGATGAAAGAGAACACTCCACAAACAAATTCTGATAGAAAAAAACGGATTTATACCGGTGTCAATGTTAATCCATATGATGCTGGAATAGGTAAGTTACCACCTCAAGCAGTTGATGTGGAAGAAGCTGTTTTAGGAGCCTTGATGCTTGATCGTGATTCTCTAGCAAATGTGATTGATTCGTTAAAACCCGAGACGTTTTATCGGGATGAACATCAACGAATTTTCGGGGCGATTTTCGAATTGTTTGCCTCTTCGAAACCTGTTGATATGTTAACAGTCGTTCAAGAGCTAAAAAAACGTGGCGAGTTGGACATGGTTGGCGGTGTACCTTATATTACCTCCTTAACCAACCGAGTTGCCTCAACAGCAAACATTGAATATCATACCCGTATCTTAAATCAGAAACAGATACAGCGTGAATTAATTCGAGTTTCGAGTGATATTATTAAAGACGCATACGAAGAAAGCACTGATGCTCTTGAATTGTTAGATAAAGCAGAGAAGAACTTATTTGCTGTTGCAGAAGGTAACATCAAAAAGAACTTCTCTAAAATGAGTGAGCTCATTACAGAAGCAAAAAAACAAATCGAAAAGGCAGGACAACAACAAGATGGATTAAGTGGTATTCCTTCAGGTTTCTTGGCTTTAGATCGTTTTACAGCAGGTTGGCAGAAATCCGATTTGGTTATTTTGGCTGCTCGTCCAGGTATGGGTAAGACAGCATTCGTTTTGTCTCTTGCACGAAATGCAGCTGTCGATTATAAACGTCCAATTGCAGTGTTCTCTCTGGAGATGTCGAGTGTTCAGTTGGTTATGCGTTTGATTTCTGGAGAAGCTGAATTACCTGGTGAGAAACTGAAAAAAGGAGATTTACAGCAACATGAATGGCATCAGTTGGATTCCAAAATTAGAGAACTAACCGAAGCTCCTTTATTTATTGACGACACCCCTGCCCTATCCATTTTTGAGTTACGTGCAAAAGCCAGAAGATTAAAAGCCAACCATGATATTCAAATGATCATCATCGATTATTTGCAATTGATGACAGCTGGCGGAGATAATCGAGGCGGTGGAAACCGAGAACAAGAAATCTCTCAAATCTCAAGGTCTCTTAAAGGTATTGCAAAGGAATTAGAGATACCTGTTATTGCCCTATCTCAGTTAAGTCGTAATGTGGAGCAACGAGGAGGAACCAAAGTGCCTCAATTGAGCGATTTACGTGAATCGGGAGCTATTGAGCAGGATGCTGATATGGTCATGTTCATCTATCGTCCGGAATACTATAATATTACTGAGAATGAAGATGGTAGTCCAACAAATGGCTTAGCTGAAATTCACATTGCAAAGCATAGAAATGGAGCTTTAGGAGTTGTGCCGCTTAAATACATCGGACATCTCGCCAAGTTTACTGATATGGAAGGAACACATTCGCTAAATCCGAATATGCGTCCTTCGGGTTTAATGCCTAATGTAAACTTTGACAGCTCGGTTCAGGAAACGATAACAGTAGGTTCTAAAATGAACTCAGCTTCAGGTAATAAAGACAATTGGGATCCTGATAATGTTCCATTTTAAGTAGCTAGCTAGTTTTAGTTGTATTGTTGCGTAAGCGGTTGAAGCGGATAGCCCGGACTGAGTGAAAATGCTTGTATATTGGTCGAAGCTAAAATTTAAGTTTAAAATTTAAGTGAATCGAATACGAAGGAGGACTTGAAGCGTAAAACGCGACCGGATTAAAGTGTAGCATAGCGAAACTTTTATACGGGTACGCCCAAAAATTCACAGATTCTCATTCGTTTTAGAACACTTTAGAAAAAATACCGTTCAACAATTCACGTTGCTTACTTATGAAACGAATCGTATTGTTGCTTTTGTTGGTTCTATGTTTAGGGGGCCAAAGCTTGAAATCGGCGTCGATCCTAATTCCTATGGATCAAAGTCAGCAGAATCATTTAAAATCATACGGCATTGCTTATTGGATTCTACAGCATGAATTGGAATTGCATTGGCTAGTTAATTATCGTGGTGGTAGTTTTCTTGTAGGAAATTCTAAAGCGGTTGAAAACGAATGCATTATAAGAGGTGTTAGTTATCAAATGATTGCTGATGCACAGGCAAATGCAATTTTATTGGAAATAGCTGCTCCGGAAGTCAATATGGATGCGGTTAAGCTCGAAAAAGCACCCAAAGTAGCTGTTTACTCT
>DAOOQW010000273.1:0-2908 GCA_035388945.1 Flavobacteriales bacterium | reverse complement strand
CTTCCCGCTCCAAAGTGGTACGAACCGTGAAGTCATCTTTCTTCTGAAGATTAATTGCATCGGAAGGGTTTTGAACTTCTAGACCAAGGTCAGGTTGTTTACACGCATTGAAGCCAATAAAAAGGCAGCTAAACAACAGGAAACCCGGAACACTCCAAAAGGAATGTTCCGGGTATGTAAGGCGGAATTTTTTCAAGGGATACTGTAAAAATCGGTAATTACTCAGCCATTTCGGCGACCGGCTCCCCCAAGAGAACCTCGTCATAAAATGCAGAATATGCATCTGCATAGGTTTCATCTGTTTGAAGGCCAAGTAATGGTTTCTTTAATTGAGCAGCAAATTGAATTAAGTCTTCAGATGCATTTTCTTGCGCTACAATAACGCCATCAGCAAAAGATATTGCATGACGCATTAAATTCAAATAGCTCGGCTCTTTCAATAGAGTAACATCTTCTTTATCAATGCCATCCATAATAAGTTTCTCAGCTAAACGATGATCCATATTTCCTGAGAATGAATCATCTAAAAGAGAAACAACCATACGACTTTCAGCAAACAACGGATCGTCTTTGAAATTACGTTTGATTAAAATTGGAAGCAATGCTGCCATCCAACCTTGACAATGGATTACATCAGGAGACCAACCTAGTTTTTTAACCGTCTCGATAACACCTTTGCAGAAAAACAACATGCGCTCATCATTGTCGGCATAAAACTGATCATTCTTGTCGGTTACAATGAATTTACGTTGAAAATACTCTTCGTTATCGATGAAATAGACCTGCATCCGCGCAGCCTGAATAGAAGCCACTTTAATAATTAATGGCTGATCATTGTCGTCCACAATAAGATTCATTCCGGATAAGCGGATTACTTCATGTAATTGGTTCCGGCGTTCGTTGATACAACCGTAACGGGGCATGAAGGTACGAATCTCACGTCCGCGCTCCTGAATGGCCTGAGGCAACTCACGAGCTACTTTAGAAAGATGCGTTTCCGGCAAATACGGGGTAATCTCCTGTGAAACAAACAATACTCTTGTCTTCGTCATAGCAAGTCAATTAAGAGAATAAGGAGGAAGATTTCATGGATTCATTCCAATAAGGAAAGCCGGAACTAAAAAAACTACGGCACAAATAATCCATGTTAGGTGATTTGGTAAATCAGATTACAAAATTACGAAAAAAATTTGGTTAAAATCAAGGTCAATCCGTTAGCTTTGCAGCCTCTGACCATGTAATTGACGGATTAAGCGGAGATTAGCCATTTGATCGAGGCATGCATTTTCTTTTTTCTAGATGATTCTATTTCGAGCCATTCCCGAGCTTAGGCAATACATTCAAGATATTCGTAATTCGGGTAAAACCCTTGGCTTTGTGCCTACTATGGGCGCTCTTCATGCCGGACATCTCTCTTTAATTGAGAAATCCCGCCTCGAAAATGACATTACATTGCTGAGCATTTTTGTCAATCCAACTCAGTTTAATGAGTCGTCCGACTTCACAAATTATCCTCGTACAGAGGAAAAAGACCTAGATTTAATTCGTTCGCTTCAAATCGAAGCCGTTTTTCTTCCTACTACCGAAGAAATGTATCGTTCGGGCGTTAAAGATCTACTTGACTTCCCTTTGGATGGTTTAGATAGGGTGATGGAAGGGAAGTACCGAGAAGGTCATTTCGAAGGAGTGGTAACGATTGTAGATAAATTCTTCGCTTTGATAGAGCCTGATAAAGCTTATTTTGGATTGAAGGATTTTCAACAATTAGCTATTATCCGATACTTAGCTCAGAAACGATATCCAAGTATTCAAATAGTTCCTTGCGAAATTGTTAGAGAATCAGATGGTTTAGCGATGAGTTCGCGGAATGTACTTTTACAACCGGAGGAACGCAAGAAAGCAGTTCTCATTTCTCAAGTTTTGTTTTCTATTCAGGATTTGTGGAAATCACGACCAATAGCTGAAATAATCGACTTGGCTAAACAAAAGTTTGAGCATTCAAGTTTGGACTTAGAATATCTTGAGATAGCCGATTCTGCCAATCTACAATCGCTCGAAGATTATTCAGGGAAACCAGCTGTTGCCTGCATTGCAGCGAGAATTGGAAAGGTTCGGCTGATTGATAATTGTGAATTACCTGCCTGAGTCGCATTGTGGATTCGAGGTATTTGCCGTAGGTTTGCGCCCGTTTATGCATATTCAGGTTTTAAAATCGAAAATTCACCGGGTCACTGTTACCGAAGCTGATCTGAATTATATCGGAAGCGTTACTATCGATCAAGATTTGATGGATGCCGCTAATCTGATTGAAAATGAAAAAGTGCAGGTCTTGAACATGCATAATGGAGAACGTCTCGAAACATACGTGATTAAAGGTGAGCGAGGTTCTGGTGTTATTTGCATGAATGGTCCTGCTGCCCGCAAAGTGAGTGTTGGAGATATCATCATCATTATTTCCTATGCTATGATGGATTTTGAAGCCGCTAAATCCTTCTCTCCTTGGGTTATTTTCCCCGACACCGACACCAACAAACTGAAATAAACTATCATGTTGAAGCGCTTCTGGTCGGCCACTAAATATTATTTCTTTCTGGCGATCGGGCTACTGTTGCTCTACATTGTTTTTAAAGACGTGGATTTCCGCTGGATGTGGAATGAAATAAAACACGCTCATTTTGGATGGATTTTCATTTCCTTCATTTGTGGTTTCTTGGCTATGGCATCACGTGCTTGGCGTTGGAGAATCATGCTTGAACCGCTTGGTTACAAACCTGGTTTCTGGAACTGCTTCAATGGTGTATCGATAGGATATCTTTCAAATATCGCCCTTCCGCGTATGGGTGAGGTAATTCGCTGTACTATTCTCAATCAAACGAATGGAATTCCAGTCACCAAATTATTCGGCACC
>DAOOQW010000272.1:0-2926 GCA_035388945.1 Flavobacteriales bacterium | reverse complement strand
GTTTCTCGAATCCAGATGAGTGAATTTTCGGGGATGAATTCCAGAAAACTCTCGCGACTTTCTCGAAGTATTTTACCTTGAATATCGGGAACGATGTGAATGAATTCGAGGTTTCGGGTAGATAACTGATCTACTGGATTAAAAGCACGAATGGAGTCGACTTCTTCACCAAAAAACTCGATTCGGTAAGGCTCATCATCCGAATAAGAAAACACATCTAGAATTCCTCCACGAATGGCGAATTGTCCGGGTTCAACCACAAAATCAACCCGATCAAAATCGTATTCATGCAAAAAGTCATGCACAAACTCGATGGATAAACGTTCGCCACGCTTGAGTTTGAAGGTGTTTTTCTTCAAGTTTCCATGCGTCACCACACGTTCGAAAAGCGCTTCGGGATAGGAAACAATAATGGGAGGACGTTTATCGGAATTGATGCTATTTAGGACTTCAGCACGTAGCAATTTGTTATTCCCATCAGCACTTTCGGGTTCGTATGGCTTTTTATAGGAAGCTGGAAAGAACATCACATTCGCATCCGGCAACAAGCATTGCAAATCGTTGAGAAAATATGCCGCTTCTTCCCGATCGGGGATGATAACTAAAAGCGGTTTAGCTAATTCCTGAAATAATCCAGCAGCCACAAATGAAGATTGCGAACCTGCCATTCCCTTCACTAGTAAACGGCTTGCGGCATTTTCTTGAATGCGACTCAGCAGTTGTTTAAGTGCCGGATGATTGTGATAAAGCTGAAGTATTTCGGGTGAAGTCAAAACGTACAGAAACAAAGAAAGCAGAACGGTTCTCGGGGAAGAATGTTCTGCGGGTTTAGCAGCGCGAATATAAGGAAAGCTTCAGCCCTTAAAGAAGAAATATCCGACAGTTAAAAATTTAATCTGACCTTAAAATCCAATAGCTGTATTGTCGGAACGAGGATCAGCTCCTCCTTCTAATTTACCATCAGGTAGTACACGAATACAATCCATTCTGCCAATTGTCCCAGAAAGCTGTTCCATTTTTTGTCCGTGTTGTTTCAGAAAGCGCAACGTTTGTTTCGAAAATGTGCCTTTTTCAAAACGAGTCGCTTCGGGTTTCCATTGTTGATGAAATTTTAACGCATTTACACTTTGTTGCATGGTCATTCCGTAATCAACCACATTAATTAATGTTTGAAAAACGGATGTGATAATCGTTGAACCACCTGGTGTTCCTAACACTAAAAGCAATTTGCCATCTTGTTCAACAAATGTGGGCGTCATGGATGAAAGCATTCGTTTCCCAGGCTCGATTCGGTTGGCTAGTGAACCTGTTAGTCCGTATGCATTGGGAGCCCCCGCTTTGGAACTAAAATCATCCATTTCGTTATTCAACAAAAATCCAGCTCCATCCACACACACTTTGCTTCCAAATGAACCATTGAGCGTAGTGGTTATGGCGACAGCATTACCGGATGAATCGACGATTGAAAAGTGTGTCGTTTGATCACTTTCGTAGTTCGGAATATAACCAGCAAGTATGGAATCTGAAGGAGTTGCATGTGAAAATGAAAAATCCTTCATTCTTCGTGCACAATAGGTTTTACTGATGAGAGTATCAACTGGAACTCGAATAAAATCGGGATCTCCGGGATAAGTAGAACGATCGGCATACACACGACGTTCGGCTTCGATCATAACCATGGTAGAAGAATCGGAATTGCAGCCCCAACGTGCTAAAGGATATGGTTCAACCATGTTGAGAAGTTGAATTAATCCAATTCCTCCGCTTGAAGGTGGAGCCATTGAAATGACCGAATAGTTGCGATATTTTCCTTGAATGGGTTTTCTCCAAACTGAGTGATAGTCATCCAAATCTTGCTGAGAAATAATTCCCTGCTTAGTTTGCATGGTTTGAAGTAATAAGCAAGCAGTTTCACCCGAATAAAATCCTGCACGTTTTTTCGTTTGAATGCGTCGAAGTGAAGCAGCGAGATCTTTCTGAATGAAAATATCTCCAGCCTTCCAGGGTTTTGATTGTCGGTAGTAGGAATTCGTAGGATTGTGCTGAATAAAATCAGCCCGCGTTTGATTTAAACCTTGGGCTTCTTTTTCGGTGAGTGCATGTCCGATTTCTGCTAGTAATATGGCAGGTAAAAGCAATTCTTCCCAGCTGAGATTGCCGTATTTCTCGTGTGCAGTAACCATTCCATCAACCGAACCGGGAACACCGACAGCAAAAATTCCGTCCGTGCTTTTATTGGGAATAATATTTCCGGATGAATCGAGGTACATATCGGTTGTAGCAGCCAAGGGTGCTTTCTCCCGAAAATCGAGTGAAGTTGTATTTCCAGCAACATCGCGAAAAAGCATAAAACCACCACCAGCAATATTTCCGGCAGAAGGATGAACAACGGCTAGAGCAAAAAACACGGCAACGGCTGCATCTACGGCATTTCCACCTTTTTTCAGCATATCAACTCCAATTTGAGAAGCTAAAGGATGTGCCGAGGAAACCATCCCATTTTCAGCCACAACACTAGGTTTATCGGAGTAAAATCCAACAGTTGATTTCCCATTTTTCCCATCATCGCTGTATGAATAATTACCAGCAACTTGCTTTGAAAATACTTGTGCTGATAACGAGGGAAAATGCCCCAGCAAAAGAATCAAACAAATGAAAATGTGACTTGATTTCATTTGAACAAGATACACGCTAAAAAGGAAATGTAGCTCAAATGAAATATTTGATAATGCTTAATTCAATAAATCCTGATCTAAAATATCGATTGAATTAGAAGTCTTTTCTTTCGACCAAATATTACTTAAATATCGGTAAAATAACCAAGATGAAAGAAGTCCAAAAGGTAAAGCCAACAAGCCTAATAACATATCATTAACCGCTTCTATGTCTTTTTCAAGCACTAGTGAGTAAAAAAGTGCCATTAAGA
>DAOOQW010000271.1:0-2956 GCA_035388945.1 Flavobacteriales bacterium | reverse complement strand
CCACAATATCGGTATTCACGCCCACTGGAGAAACCAAGGCTGGTATTCCCAACGACATGTATTGTAAAGCCTTAAATCCACATTTTCCTTTTGCCCATTTATCATCCAACAATGGCATCACACCCATGTTAAACTCAAGCAAATCTTCAATTTCCGACTCTTTTTTCCATTTACGGAACACCAGAGATTTCATCTCGACTTCCAGCGGTAAATCCGAAATCACCACAAAATCGAATTCAAACTCCTTTTCCAATTTCTGAATCACCGGTATTAAATCGTGCAAATAACGAATGGTCGAATGGGAACCCGTCCAACCAATTACCAAACGCTCTGAATCTTGATTTTTTACTCGATTGTGCAGATTTTCGGTATCGATTGTTGTTGGATTAAAAACGATTTCAGCCTTATCGTTATACTGACGAGCATACGAGCACAAATACTGATTCCCACAGGAAATTACACTAGCCCAGGAGCAAATATGTTTCACATTGGAATAGCCTTTCAGAAATGAAAATCCACTGTTAGCCTCGGAATAATTAGGAATCCAAATGGCATCATCAAAATCGTATACCAACTTCTTTTTCAGCCAACGAGAAGCGAAATATTCGAAAAAAGGCGGCCCAATTGGAGTTGCCTCGCGGTGAATAAAAATCACATCGTATTTACCCAATTGAAACAGTAAGAAGAAACGTCGAAACAATCCTCCCAAAATCGCCATTGCCTTCCGAGGAAATCGTCCCGGTAAATAGAGAATATTCCAAATTTCCTCTCTCAGAAAAGGCTTGATCGTGTAGGCAATTCCCTTTTCATCCAGCACCCGGTAATATTGCTCAAAGCGAAACCGCTGACTCGCTGCTTTGCCTGTTGGATATGGTACGATAAAAAGTATGTGCATGCTTTATCGAAAGGAGTGCAAACCTAAGTAAAATCGCGAAACATAAATGAGTACAAAGTATAGAGTAGATAGTACAAAGTATAAAGTACAGAGTGGAAAGTACAGAGTGGAGAGAACAAAGTACAAAGTAGAGAGAACAAAGTACAAAGTAGAGAGTATGAAGTATAAGGTTGCAGGGAGATAGCTAATCTCAGTCATTTCTTAATACTTAATACTAATTACTTAATACCTTTTACCAATCACTTTCTCCTCTTTTTAAATGGTTATATTTGGCACATGGCATTGAATCGACATAATGCACCGGTCTGGATAATCTTTCTAGGCGATTTATTTACGTGCTTTGTTTCTATATGGGCAGCTTATCTGCTTCGTTTTAATTTCCGCATTCCTGCCGATGAGATTGTTACGCTACCACTCGTTTTTACGGTTGTTTTAGTTGTTCGTGCTGTTTCGGCATTGGTGTTTCAAACACATCGTGGAATCATTCGGTTTACTAATACCAAAGATGTAGAGCGGATATTCTTATCTGTCGCGGCAGCTTCAGCCATTTTCATAGCCATCAATCCTGTAATGTTCTGGATTGAGAAACATTACCTCATTCCATATTCCATCATCATCATCGATGGGATTTTGAGTGTGTTTCTCATGGTTATTGCGCGTATCCTGATTAAATCGATACTCTACGAATTCTCTCAAGAACGCAAGGAAAAAACTCGGGTTGTAATTTATGGTGCTGGTGATACAGGTTTGACCGCCAAACGTGCCATTGAGCGTGATGCGGGTGCGAAGTACAAAGTAATTTCCTACATCGATGATAATCCCCAAAAAATTGGGAAAAAGGTCCAAGGAATCAGCATTCGTTCTTCGGCCGATCTCAAGGAAATCCTCGATAATTACGATGTACGCTTGCTCATTATAGCCATCGAAAATCTTCCTGCAAATACAAAACAATCCGTCATCGAACTCTGCTTAGCTAATAATACTAAGGTGTTCAACGTACCAGCAGTTAAAAGCTGGATCAACGGAGAACTTAGTTTCAAGCAGATTAAGAAAATCAACATCAACGATTTACTCGAACGTGAACCGATTCACCTCGATACTCACCTTATTCAAGAAAATCTTTCTGGTAAAACGGTCCTTGTATCGGGCGCTGCTGGCTCCATTGGAAGCGAATTGGTGAAACAAATTTTACCCTTCAAACCCGGAAAACTCATTTTACTCGATCAGGCTGAAAGTCCGCTGTATGAAATTGAACGCGAGCTTCTAGATGAGTTGTTTGTCAAGCAAATCGAAGTGGTTTTGGGGGATATCCGTAGCGAAGAACGTATGCGTCGGGTATTCGATCATTTCAAACCCGATGTAGTTTTCCATGCGGCAGCATACAAGCATGTTCCGCTTATGGAAAGTAATCCTTCCGAAGCCATTCTAACGAACGTTTTAGGTACTCGTAATTTGGCTGATTTGTCGGCAGAATTTGGGGTGAAGAAATTTGTCATGGTTTCGACCGATAAGGCTGTGAATCCTACCAATGTGATGGGCGCTTCTAAACGCATTGCAGAAATGTATGTGCAATCGCTCGGACAAACCTGTTCAACTCGATTTGTCACCACACGTTTTGGAAATGTACTCGGTTCGAATGGTTCGGTGATTCCCATTTTTAAGAAGCAAATCGAACGAGGCGGACCAGTAACGGTAACGCATCCCGAAATCACCCGGTATTTCATGACTATTCCAGAAGCCTGTCAGTTGGTTCTTGAGGCTGGAACGATAGGGCAGGGGGGAGAAATCTTCATTTTCGACATGGGTAAATCAGTTAAGATTGTCGATTTAGTGAGGAAGATGATTAAGCTTTACGGACTAACGGTTGGGAAGGATATTGAGATTGTGTACACAGGATTACGTCCAGGTGAAAAATTGTACGAGGAATTGTTGAACGATAAAGAGAACACGTTACCTACACATCATCCGCAAATCATGCGAGCTAAGGTGCAGGAATTCGATCATGCAATTGTTCGAGCACAGGTGGATGATTTAATTCTGATGTTCTCGAACCAAAACAAC
>DAOOQW010000270.1:0-2958 GCA_035388945.1 Flavobacteriales bacterium | reverse complement strand
AAGCATAAACCTGCTTCATCCAATCAATACGCTCGGGTCTTACATAATCAAATATAGAATTCCCTTGTTCAACATTTAATTTTAAATACTTGGAATTAAGTTCTGCAAATCGGTCATTAAATAAAACAACTTTCAGTTCTTTATCTAATAATAAAAGGCTCTCATCTGAATAGGAACTTAAAACTTCCATTTTCAATAAAAGAATATCCTCTGAAGACAAATCGCTTTTTTTATCAAGATATATTTGTCCTTTCTTCTTCCTATTAATCTTGTCTGCTTCCATATTAATTCAGTAATTCACTATGTTGAAATTAGCATATCAAATTTCCATTATGAAATATTTTACCAAGGTAACCAACTATGTGTTAAACCCTAAGTAAAATGAGGATATTTACATAGGTGTTTTCACTCATTTTATAAAATAAAATGACTTAGATCATGAGCAATTCTCTATTCATTCAAAAAACCATTGATTACATTCAAGTTGAATTAATAAATGCAGAAGCAGGACACGATTGGCAACATATAAAACGAGTATGGACCAATGCCCTACATATAGCTCAGTTTGAGCAAGTAAATAACTTAGTGGTTGAATTAGCCGCTCTTCTTCATGATATAGCTGATTCAAAATTCCATCATGGCGACGAAACAATTGGGCCTAAGAAAGCAAGAGAATTTCTGGAATCCATCCATGTAGATGAAAATATCATCCAACATGTCGTTTTAATTATTCAACACATTTCATTTAAAGGAGGAAATTTTAATCGAGAATTTACTTCACCCGAACTACAAGTTGTTCAAGATGCCGACCGACTTGATGCTATTGGCGCCATTGGAATAGCACGAGCCTTTCATTATGGGGGATTTAAAAACAGAGAAATTTTTAATCCAGCTATTCAACCTAAACTAAACATGAATCGGGAGGAATATAAAAACGACACTGGACCTACAATCAATCACTTCTATGAGAAATTGCTATTGTTGAAAGATCGAATGAATACACAAACAGGTAAAGAACTTGCCGAACAACGTCATCAGTTTATGCAGAACTTTCTTGATCAATTTCATGCTGAAATGGAGGGAAAACGATAGTACTTTTACACCGTGCGTTATTTCTTCCATATAGGATATCACGGGATCAATTACCGAGGCTGGCAAAGACAACCTAATATCATTGGTGTTCAAACCATTTTAGAAGAAGTTCTTTCTAAAGTGCTCAAGGAAAATATCGTTGTAATAGGCTGTGGCAGGACCGATGCGCAGGTTCATGCTTCTCAATATTTCTTTCACATTGATGTAAAAGAACCCTGGGATTTTGATCTTAAATTTCGTCTCAATCACACTTTACCTAATGACATAGCTGTGTTCGACATTCTTGAAGTTGGACCAGATCAGCACGCCCGATTTGATGCGATTCAACGTGATTACGACTATTTTCTACATTTCTATAAAGATCCTTTCCTCGCCAAACACAGCTCCTATTATCGCGATGAAAATCTAAACATTCCGGAAATGCAACGTGCAGCAGCGCTTTTACCAAACTATTCGGATTATTTCGCCTTTTGCCGATCTCCCGAAAAATACGAACACACACTTTGTTTCGTCAAATCATCCGAACTAATAAGCAATACCAAGGGCGACAGACTACGCTTCCACATTAGTTCCAATCGCTATTTAGGAAGCATGATCCGAATTCTCGTCGGGAAGTTTCTGGAAATTGGACGCGGTGAAATCTCTGTGGATGAATTCGAAAGCTATTTTCATCAACGCAAATCAGCACCTCTCGTCATACCTGCTCATCCACAAGGACTTTATCTATCGAAAGTCACTTATCCCTATTTAGATCTCAAACCCAAACCTATTTTTTCGTTTTTGGATTTCGATTAATCGATAGATACGAGAAGATTTGAATATAGTTTGCAAACTAACTTATTAGTAAGTAAGTTTGTGCCGTGAAAATTGCACAAGAACGTTTGCTTGAACTAGGTGAAACACTCATCCGTACCCGAGGTTTCAACGCAATCAGCTATGCCGATTTGAGCCAAAAACTGCAGGTGAAAAATGCAGCTATTCACTATCACTACCCTACCAAAGAAGATTTAGGCATTGCCATCATTCGATTCAATCGGGAAAAATTCGCTCAGTTCTGTCAACACATGATTAAACGTGAATTCAAACCTGATGAACAAATCCGCCGATACATCCGAATTTACTCTTCCAGCTTACAAGATGCGAAAGTGTGTCTTGTTGGTTCACTCGGTCCTGATTTTACCACATTTGGACCAGCCATGCAAAATGAACTTAAAAACCTTACTTCCGAAATCCTCGATTGGTTTACTCAAGTCCTAGAACAGGGAAGAAATGAAGGGATTTTTCAATTCAAAGTCGAACCGCAAATACAAGCATTGCTTATCATTACCAATCTTACTTCAGCTCTCATCTTGTCTAAAATAATGGGACCGACAGCCTTTCATCAAATTACCGATTCTGTCATGTCTTCCCTACTAAAAACCCAACCCTAATATATGGAACGTGCTGTCATTACTGGCACTGGCGCTATCACTCCGCTAGGCAATTCTACCGAGTCCTTTTTGAATAATGTGTTTGCTGGAGTCTCAGGTGCTGGTCCAATTACCCGCTTTGATGCATCTGCTTTTAAAACACGTTTTGCTTGTGAGGTAAAAGATTTCGACCCAACTCAGTATTTTGAACGCAACGAAAGCCGTAAATACGATCGCTTCTCTTGGTATGCAGTCGCTGCAGCTGATGAAGCCTTAAAAATGGCAGGTATTTCTCGAGATAACATCGACGTTCATCGTGCAGGAGTGATTTTCGGTTCTGGTAATGGTGGTATCGAAACCTTCGATCAACAACTCATCGAATTCGCGGCGAATCCTACCAACCCTCGATTCAATCCGTATTTCATTCCCAAAATGCTCGTAAATATGCCTTCGGGTG
>DAOOQW010000269.1:0-2981 GCA_035388945.1 Flavobacteriales bacterium | reverse complement strand
CCGCTTTAGCTGGTAGAAGACCACGGATTTTGGTAGCTAAAATGGGACAAGATGGTCACGATCGTGGTGCCAAAGTTATTAGTACAGGTTTCGCGGATATTGGTTTTGATGTCGATATCGGGCCACTATTCCAAACTCCAGCCGAAGTGGCTAAACAAGCGCTCGAAAATGATGTGCATATTTTAGGTGTTTCCTCATTAGCTGGCGGACATAAAACCCTCATTCCTCAAGTAATTGAAGAATTGAAGAAAGCTGGTCGACCTGATATTGTTGTTGTTGCTGGAGGAGTAATTCCACAACAGGATTACAATTTCTTATTTGAGTCAGGTGTGGCGGCAGTGTTTGGACCTGGAACCAGCATTCCTCTTGCAGCACAGGAAGTTTTAGGTTTGCTGATTGAGGGGTATTCGTAGGGATGATTCAGGTAACCTGTGCCATTTTAATTGAAGAACATCGCATTCTGGCAGTTCGTAGGAGTATGTCGATGAATCGTCCGGGAAAATGGGAATTTCCAGGTGGTAAAATCGAGTCAGGTGAAACGGCAGAGCAATGTTTGATTCGCGAATTGCAGGAAGAATTAGCGATTCGTGTGGAAGTAATTCAGCCATTAACACCCACACAATTCAACTATCCCGATATAAGCATTCAACTGCTGCCTTTTTTCGTGAAAAGGGTTTCAGGTGAAATTCAATTATGCGAACATGATACATTCAAATGGGTTTCTCAAACCGAATTAAATCAACTCGACTGGGCCGAAGCTGATATTCCTATTGTAGAAGAAATCTATTCGAAAATCGATTTTGCTTCCTAAAAAACATCTCAGCTTTTAAACTGTTGAACATACGCTCAAAATGAGCTTGATCATGATTTACTTATTTCTTGTTTTAATATTTTTTACTGGCGTTTTTTTATTCTTAAATACACCTCGTTTTGGTAAAACACCCAAAGGGAAACGCTTAAAACGAATTCAGAAATTACCCAATTATCAGCAGGGAAAATTTCAAAATATCAATCTAACACCCGATTTAACTCAAGGTGCCACGTATGGTTCGGTTATGCGGGAAATCTTGTTTCATAAAGACAAAAGGAATGTTCCTTCTTTACCGATTCCTGCTCAAAAAATTGATCTCTTTTCCATACCAGCCGAAGAAGATTGTATCGTTTGGTTTGGACATTCATCCTATTATCTGCAAATAGGAGAGAAGAAGTTCTTGGTCGATCCCGTTTTAAATGGCACTGCTTCCCCAATTGCTGCTACTACTCGTAGTTTCAAAGGAAGTGATCAGTATACTGTAAACGATATCCCCAATCCTGATTATTTAATTATTACGCATGATCATTGGGATCATCTTGATTACCGAACTGTAAAAGCCTTGCAATCCCGAACAAATAAAGTCGTTTGCCCCATTGGTGTTGGCGAGCATCTAGAACACTGGGGATATAAAAATGCCCAACTCATAGAGCACAATTGGTACGAATCGGAGGAGCTGGAACCGGGTTTTAGCATTCATTTCACTCCTGCACGACATTTTTCCGGACGAGGATTCAAACGTCAATCGTCGCTCTGGACTTCGTATGTATTGAAAACACCCAATAAACGCTTGTTTTTAGGTGGTGATAGCGGTTATGATTCGCACTTCAAAGAAATAGGAAAGCAATTTGGTCCATTCGATTTAGCCATACTCGAATGTGGACAATACAACAAGAACTGGGAGTATATTCACATGATGCCAGAACAGGTAGTTCAAGCAGCTTTGGACTTGAAAACCGAATATTTATTTCCGGTTCATTGGGGGAAATTTAGTTTGTCGATGCATGCTTGGGACGAACCGATAAAGCGCGTAACACAAGCCGCTAAAGACCATTCTCTTAAATTAATGTTGCCTCAAATCGGAGAGAAAAACCCACTAGAAGGTAAAGATTACCAAGAATTTTGGTGGGAGAGTTTAGCAGACTAATTCTCTGAATCGCTTGACTCTTCTAGCTTAGAGCCGTCTTTATTATCCATTGGACCACGCATGTGGATAATAAGTCCGTTTAAGAAATTACGTAAAACTTGATCGCCGCAATTCTTATAATTCGGATGATCCTCACTACGGAAAAAGGCACTTAATTCGGATGCAGTCATACGAAAATTGACTAATTGAAGAATTTCTACAATTTGATCATTTCTTAGATGAAGTGCAATTCGTAACTTTTTCAGAATGTCATTATTTGTCATGCTTTTTCCAATAGATAGGCAAATATACAAGCAGTATTTCTAATTATCCGAAAGATTATTCGGTATTGATGTGTGATTTATTCAACTTTATAACATAAGAGTATAACTGTAATGGGTTGATAATTCGGAGGTTTGATGGAACCTAAATCAATAAATCAACCACATGAATACCATTAAAATTGCCATTCTTTTTACTGTTTTATTTTTTCTTGCCTTAACTTCTTGTAATAAATATGAAGATGGTCCTTTTTTAAGTTTTGTCTCGCGTAACGAACGTGTAGCAAATACATGGAAAATGGACAAAGCAATCGAAAATGGTGTAGATGTGACATCTCGTTATGATCGCTATGTTGTTACTTTAACAAAATCGGGATCAGCTAGCTTAACTGCTCATTTTACTCTGCTAAGTCTAGAATATGACTATGTAACAAATGGCACTTGGAATTTCACGAGTAATGATGATAAATTGGAATTAAATTATGAAAATGATTTAGTTGATGCTACTTATGTTATTTTGAAACTTAAAGAGAAAGAGCTGTGGCTTCGACAAGAAAATACGGAACTTGAATTGCATTTAGCTCCTGAATAATAGTAGTTTAACCATTCGGTTTTACTCAACCTTAAGTGCTTGGAAATGAAAATTTCTGAGCATTTATTTGCTATTTTTGATGAAAGCTAAATCTCATGAAGTACTATATTTTTATTTTATTATTTGCTCAAACCACCTTTAGTTTTTCTCAAAGTCATACCGAGATTTATG
>DAOOQW010000268.1:0-3012 GCA_035388945.1 Flavobacteriales bacterium | reverse complement strand
TTCTTCGAGTGGATCAGGTAGGCAGGTATAATTTGAATTACCACTTCCAGTTATGTTGCAAGTACTTAAGAACATATTTGTACTTATTGCAGCAACGAATGTTGGATTGGCGCTAGTTCCGGTGTAAGCTAGAATCTGATCTCCATCAATCGATAAACCAGCTAATTCTCCTGTTGCCGTTCCTGGTCCAGTAATGAGTTCAGTGTTATGTCCTGCACCAGAAATGGTATCTTCCCGAAAGATGATAACCGTTCCAATTGGAACATCTGTTGCCGGAGCAGTCCAGATTACTGTGTTTTCGTTTGTGAAAAGTGCCGATCCGCTCCATCCATTATCAGTGAAACTAATGGTTGTTCCAGCTGGAATATCTTGCAAAGTAACAATAGCAAATCCATCGGGAGCGTCGCATTGCATCGATAAAAAAGCAATACCGCCAGGCTGTACCTGAGAAAAAGCTTGTAGGCTAGTCAGGCAAATAATCAAAGTAGTAAGAATTGATCTCATGTGTCGAGTTTGTACAAATGTAAGCTAATACTGAAAAATCTTCCTGCTTCTAATCGAAAAATACCCAATTGAAACCAACTTTAATCAAGCGGTCGGGTAGTGGATAATAGGGAATTACATAGGATTGATTATTCGCAATACCGAAATTGGCATGTTCGAGCATAGCAAAAATCCGAGCACGACGAATTTTAGCACTTATGTAAAAATTAGCTTGAAACAATCCCGAGTTCTTCTTTTGATTTTGCAAGTAAAATAAACCACTCTGAGGCTGATAAGCATTGGCTTGAAAGGAGGTGCATCCAATCAAATCGATACCAATACGCCAAGGTGTTGTCTTACGGATTTTTCCTTCTCTGAAAATGCTCTCTTGATATTGAACCAGTGGTAAACTCAAGACCGAATTTCCATTGGTCTGCTGAATTAATATCCGACTATACAGATACCATTTTTGCACCCGAATTTTATTCGAAACCTCAGCCCTAAGGACATTTAATACTGAATTAGCTTGTTCGGGATTAGCATTCAAGCCCATGAAAACCCAATTGCTAATTAATTGATTGCTAACACTTAAGTCTGTATGAATGCGATCAAGTGATATTGTTCCAAAAACACGTAATAGATTAATTTTCTTAAACGAATTGTTATCCCAAGAGCCAAAATTGGAATCGAATTTCCGAAGTTGATATACCGGTTCTTGACTAAAACTTTCCACTCCAGCTATAAAACCCCAATTATTACTTGGTTTTAAATGAATGGAACCAGACAAACTAATATCTCCCTGATTATATCCTGCAAAAAACAATTCGGTTGAACCTTGAACGGAGAAAGCTGGACGGAAATGATAATTGATTTTTCCTCCAACACTTTGATTGAAGATTTTAATTCGGCTATTGATCCCATTTACTGGAATTTCCATCCACACATGAGCTCCTTGTTGCTTTAAAAAAGCCTTAGCTTCCCAGTGCATTTGTTGAGCAGAGTCTTCTAAAGCACTCAATTTTAACAATGCTATTTCATTCTCCCACTGAGGATTGTAATAATCAACAAAAGTTCTGTTCGTATCAAGGATGGTCGAATAGTATGAATTATTCGGGTTTTCATCGTCGTATGAATGTCGATACAACGTATACTGAAAGGTGTTTTGTAAGCGTAGAATAGCTGGATTGAGAACAGTTCCTGAAGAATCTTTTTTTACCTGAACTAGATCATAGGTTTGTCGAACCAAGAATCCGTTTTTGAAAATTTTATTCCGTGCTTTTACCAGATTAACGGCATAAAGTTGTCGGTTCGACTGTGTATTTGTTAGAAAGGTAGAATCGCCTTCAGCAGTTATTCCACCATTTTCGAATGATGCGCCTTTATGGTAGTTGATTCCAGCTAAAATTTGATACCGTTCTTTTCCAGGTCGGTACCAAAAGTTGAAACGCAAGGCTGAATGTGCTGCGGTTTGGCGTAAATAGGTTCCTTCCGAATTCACGCGTTGGAATTCTAAACCAAAGTTGAATGATTTACCAACGTTTTGGATATGACGTATTTTGAAAAATGCCTCTTGTTTTCCTCCTTGCGTGTATGCTGCTTCGGTATAAGGCGATTGGGCGTCGTAAAATTGTAGGTCCTTTAGATCTAAAGTAAAAGCCGAAAAGGAATTAAATCCCCAGTTAAATCCACTATTAAAAGTCGGACGAAAATTTAGGTTCTGAATTGCTGTTCCGTTATTTCCTATCGTGCTGTTAATGTATTGTGATTGATAAACAGGAAGGTAAAATTGAAATCGATCGAGCGAATAGGTGATGCGTTGTAATTTCCTAACTCCTGTTTCGCTCAGTTCCAAACCAGCTAGTTCAACCCGAGAAGTATCTCGACTAACACCTGAAGAATCGAAACCCGATTTCATGGAACCAGTGCTCGTATTACTTGTCCCGAACTGTGCAGATGCATGCAGAGCAGAAAAAAGTAGAAACAAAATGGACAAGCGTAAATTCATTGCGGCAAAAGTAGCAGATTTAGCTTGTTGCAGATGAAACTACTCAACGCTTCCTGTTTTTTAGCAGGTATTAATAACAAAAAATCCCGCCGACGGGCAGGATTAAAACCTTGTTGGTCTGTCGACCGGTTTTGCATTACAGACCGGTGCAAAGGATGTGCGCCGAAATTCTATAATTAGACATGCACACCTCCTTTCGATTCGTTAATGATACTAGTAGACAATTTGAACGCTGATTTTGTTCAGGATATTGACTGATTTCAGGAAAAAAAAGGCTGTCCTTTTTGGGGACAGCCTTTTCAAGATTATTTAGAACAGATTAGTGAGTAACTACAACCTTAACTGTTTTTACTGAACCGTTCTGGCGAATTGTTGCCATGTAAGTACCAGTTGCGAGTTGAGTGGTGTTAATGGTGTTCACTTTATCGACAAGCAGAGAGCTCAATACAATTTTTCCGGTAACGTCGCTAAGCTCAAGAGTAGCTTTAGCAGAACCGCTTCGTAGGATGTTGATTTGCTCATTC
>DAOOQW010000267.1:0-3065 GCA_035388945.1 Flavobacteriales bacterium | reverse complement strand
TACTCATCGGATCAAACCCAAAGGATCGATTCCACTCGTCGCTGTCTTGTCCGTGACCTTGAAAAAGTCCGCAGTCGAGCAGTACTTTTTTTCCTTTACCATAACTGATTACATGCTTGCTACCGGTAACGGTTCGGGCTGCTCCAAAGAAGGATATATTCATGGCTCCAAACGTACAAAAAAGGACTCAAGCTACTCGTTCTAATTCATTTACTTTGCAATCCAATATTTACCCATGAAACTCGATATTCTCGCTTTCGGAGCACATCCGGATGACATTGAAATTAGTGCTGGCGGATTGATTATTTCGGAGGTGCTACAAGGCAAAAAAGTAGGATTAATCGACCTAACTCGAGGAGAGATGGGGACACGTGGCACACCCGAGATTCGGGATGAGGAATCGCGTGTAGCTGCCGAAATTATGGGTGTTTCAGTGAGAGAGAATTTAGGATTGGCTGATGGACTTTTCGAAATCAATCACGAAAATACCTTTAAAGTAATTGATGCTATTCGTCGTTATCAACCCGATATTGTCATAACAAATGCCCCACACGATCGCCATCCGGATCATGGTCGTGCCGCAACTTTAGTAGCTGAAGCGTGTTTTTTGGCAGGTTTGTTTAAGATGCAAAAAGAGGGAGTTGAGACACAAGCTTGGCGTCCTCGAGCAATATTCCAATACATTCAATTTTTACATCATACTCCACATTTCATATACGATATATCGGAAGTACTCGAAACTAAAATTGCTGCAATTAAAGCACACAAATCACAATTCTGGAATCCAGAATCAACCGAGCCGCAAACACTCATTGCTTCGGAGCATTTCTTCCAAAATCTCACTTCTCGGGCTTCTGAAAACGGTATTCAATCGGGTTTTAAGTTCGGAGAACCTTTTCTAACTGTTCGATTTCCTGGTGTTCAAAGTCTAGAGGTTTTACGCTAGTCATTTCACTCGATTTCCCCTTTTAATTCTCAGCTTTCATCATGTCTTTGAGAAAGCTTATCGCATATTTGTTCGAATAGAACGTGTGTATATAATTCTATTCAATTTTCTTGGATTATAGCCAATAAAAAAGCCGGACTGCATAACAGTCCGGCTTTCTTATGAGGATATGTTTAGCTTAGTGCTTAACAATCATTTTAACGCTGCTGCTAGTAGAACCTGCAGTTACGTTAACTAAATAAATACCTGCATGAAGTTGATTAGTTGATAAAGAGATGCTGTGTTGTCCAGCAGCTACATGTTGACTATTCAAATTCATAACACGTTGACCAAGCATATTAACCACATTAACAGAAACATTTTCGCTGCTGTTAAGGTCGAATTTCAATGTTGCCAAATCAGATGCAGGATTAGGCATAACAGCCAATCCGTTCACATTTGAATTAACTTTAGCAATACCTACTTGATCGAAATTTTTGGTAACCGACATGTAAACGATATCATTCGGAATATCAAAAGGGTGAGTTGCCGCATTATCAATAGTTACAGCCGAACCTGGTGTGTAGTCTTTTTGATACACAATGTGAACGTTGTTATCTACATTACGTGCAATTGAAGCATATTGATATTCAGCTAATTGATCGAAACCTGAAAGCTCATCTCCAACGATGTCTTTGGGATCTGTCCAAGTTGCACCACCATCAGTTGATTTTTGTAAGAACAAGTGTTTGAATGAAGGACCAGTTCCTAAGTAGTAGTAATCGATACCTTCGATGTATGCAGCATAAGAAAGGTAAAGAGTATTATCTGCATCAACACCAGCACTTGGGAAGCCAGACATACCAGAACCGTAAGGTACAGTTGTACCACCAGTAAAGTAAATCGAAACATCAACTAAACTATCTCCATCACGGTCAACAGTTCCACCGATTAATTGTGGAAGTGAATCAACAGCGAAGTCTTCGTTCCAATACATGATACCATTTGCACCTGGATAGTATGATACATTCCCGTCAGTTACATCATCATTCGACATATAACCAAGACCATAGTATACATGAACTTTATCGTTGTTATCAATCACGATTGCGAAAGAACCATCGCTTGTTTCAATACGCTCTAATTCATAAACGTTGTTTGCAGTATCTACCAAAAATGAATCTACTGTACCATTACCATCAAAATCGGTTAATGTTGCATCGCTCCAAGGCTCATACTGAAATGGAAGAACTGTACGGCTAGTCCAAGTTTCACCATTATCTGTTGATTTCCACATTTGAACACGTGAAGTAAGATCACCAGCAACAATTGCTACTGTGTTTCCTTTCACATCCATCGCATAAGAATCACCTCCAAAACTTGCGAAAATGGTTGAATCAACACCTGGAAGCTGAACCATTAATTTATCGAAAGTAGCTCCACCATCAGTTGAACGATTGTATAACATACATCCGTTAATACCATAATAAGGTGTTCCTGTAAATGTTCCTCCAGAAGGTTCTGTAACAGCAATTACGTGAACTGTTTTTCCATCAGGACCACCCGTACGCATACGTGGCCAAATTAATGGCATTTCTGCATGTGAGTTATTAGATGTAGACCATGCTTCATCTGTTAATGAAGTGTTACGACTAACATGTAATGCATTGATTGCTGTTTCGTGAGAAACAACGATATCTCCTACGTTAGCTACACGAGCCAAAGAACCAAAACCTGTACGAAGTTCTTCAATTCGTGTAATGTTACCTGCATCTTGGTAAGCAGGATTTTTTGTCCAAGCAGTACCATCAAAATGATGATAAGCCATTCCACGATCTGTCCAAGAAGTAGATTGATTACTAAATGTCCAAATGGCAGATAAAGTACCATCTCCAAAATTCTCAATACGGTAGTTCACCGAATTGTTCGTTTGTAAATCGTACATAGTTTGACCAATAACCACTTCTGGACCGAATGATCGTCCCGGATTACTTGCCACTGTTGGATTGATTGCCTGAACAGGGAAAAGTGGTAATTCTGATGTGCGAAGGTGATTATGAACCGGTCGCTTCATCTTGATGTTTTTGAGTGCTTTGCTCGGCTCTCCAATTTGCGCTTTCTGTGCGAAGCTAGCGCTGGA
>DAOOQW010000266.1:0-3091 GCA_035388945.1 Flavobacteriales bacterium | reverse complement strand
ATCCAGGCAATCGACTCCCATGAAGTGCATAGGAAAAGTCTTCCAGATTGACTTTAGGCTGATAATGATAAAGAACCATTGGGATTAGATCAATATGTTTGGCCAAATAAAACCGACAACCAACACCACCAGTTAGTTGATATGACCAAATAACAGGATTGTAAGGTTCATCATCGACAGTTGTAAGTGAATCGTTTTGAGTGATTCGAGGCAACAGACAAGTTGCGCCACCACCTAATCGAACAAATGGTCGTGTTTTAAATCCAACGCTGTCGAGATTGAATTCCAGCGGATATAAATCGAGATAAAGAGAACCTCTCAACCAGTTGAGTTTAATTGTTGTGTTGATGTTCTCGTTGGTGGATTGTGAAGTAAACTTAGTGTAATTGGCTTCGGGAGAAATAAACATTCCTCGAGCTATAACTCCCGAATATCCTAAACCATAGGACCAATCCCGATGTAAAGTTGTGAGTTCATTCTTAAGCC
The DNA here is from genome assembly GCA_035388945.1 of Flavobacteriales bacterium. Lineage (GTDB taxonomy): Bacteria > Bacteroidota > Bacteroidia > M30B66 > M30B66 > CALQRR01. The sequence continues at coordinate 2,605 of DAOOQW010000266.1, read as the reverse complement.
AAGGTCGAGTGAAGTTGTAAGTAGCAATAGTTTTGTTCCACTCTTTTGGATTCATGATGGAATATCCACCATTTAGATGCAGATAATTTTGGGCTGAAGTGAGGAAAGAAATTCCAAACAAACAGGATAAAATCAGTAGTTTTTTCATGCTTGCAGTATTTCTTTAACAGCTCTAAAACCCGATTCCATAGCTCCATGAACGGTAGCTAAATGTCCATTGTAATTAGTTGCTTCTCCCGCAAAATATACTTTAGAATTTACCGGTGAAGCCAAGATTTCTCTTTGACCTGTACTAGTGATTGAAGGAAACGAATATGCACCACCAATAAAAGGTTCATCAGCCCAATTCTTATATACAAATGCCCCCGTGAATTTACTTGCTACTGCACCAGAAGGAAACATAGTAACAAGTTCAGCAATGATATCTTGTACAGCTTGTTGGTGAGATAATAAGGCTAGTTCTTCGGCAGAAGGCCCCATCAAAAAGGCTGTCAGATAAGAAAAACCAGTGTCCTTGCCGTTCGAAGTGACCCAATATTCTGGGACTTTTAATCCACCAACTATTGAACTTGTTCCATCTAACCAAAAAGCTGCTGAAAACTGTAAAGTGATTTTGATACCAATCCCCATATCAATCTTGGAAATAGCTTGAAGTTTATTGCTTGGTAAAGCCGGAACGAAACCGATGCTATTGTTTTTTAACATAGTCAAGGGTACAGTTACTAATACACGATTAGCTTGATATTCGGTACCATTATTCGTTTTGACAAGCACTTGATTACCCGAATAATCGATAGATGTCACAGGTGCATTTAATGTAACAGTGTTGATTGCATCTGCAAAAGCTGTTTCAAATAAATTCCAGTAAGTGCCTGTTTTAAAATTGAAATTTTCTAGGCCAGAAGAATACGCTGCTTCAGCTTCCTTCAATGCTAACATTCCAATTCGGTCGTTACTGCTACCATATTCGTTACCAGTAAGAGCATTGGCTATTAATTCTAATCTAGGATCTAAAGGAAAAGCTGTCAAATATTCACTCAATAACATATCGCTACCTGGATAGGAACCGTAGCTTTCTAAAATGTTGAATAATGTAGCACCGCCTCCATTTAACTCTTCTGCTTCAATTATAAATTTCTCAGTTCGTAATTGATTGCTAATCCAGTAATAATCATCACCTGTCACTTCGTTTAAACGAGAAGGTGCAAAATATTGAGCTAAATCATACAGAACCGATTTACGTCCATGAATTTCCTCTGCACCCATTTCCAAAGTAATGTCGACAAAGGAGTTGTTAGATTGAATTCTTCCGCCTGTTTTATTGGAAGCTTCCAAAACGGTAACATCAATTCCATATTTCAAAAGCAAATGCGCAGCATAAATACCAGATGCACCAGCTCCTATGATGATAACTTTCCCTTGAAATTGGGCTCCATCAATGAAATCATCATCCTTACATGAAGACAACAAAGTTGGTAATGCCATACCTACTGGTAATCCGAGTAGCAAATGCCTAAGAAGTGTTCTCCTATCCATGCTGAAATTTTATCCCAATTTAAGTTGCTTGGTTAGTATTCTAACAATCAAACACAAAGATTTCACACAGTGTTTTGTTGAATAAACCAATCCCAAAGCTTGAAAATGAGTTATTAAATAAACCGAATCAGGAATGTTAATTATCTGTGAAAAAATAAGCGTTTGACTGCTTGATTCATAGTCCTAATATGCCCGATTTTGCTATATTTGCACGGCTTTAAACAAAGCTATCACACGTAGCAATACGATTCCTACTGATCAATTAGAAAAAAGAATATGGCAGAAGAGATGCTGGAAGACGATAAATCGAAAAACGGTGCATATGGTGCCGACAGTATTCAGGTTCTAGAAGGACTTGAAGCCGTTCGTAAACGTCCGTCCATGTACATTGGCGACACCGGTGTTCGTGGTTTACACCATTTGGTTTACGAGGTAGTAGATAACTCGATCGATGAGGCGCTGGCAGGATATTGTAAGAATATCCAAGTTCAGATAAATGAAGATAATTCGATTACTGTTCAGGATGATGGTCGTGGTATTCCGGTGGAAATGCACCAAAAGGAAAAACGATCTGCCTTGGAGGTAGTAATGACCGTTTTACATGCTGGAGGGAAATTCGACAAGGATTCCTACAAGGTATCAGGAGGTTTGCATGGTGTTGGGGTAAGTTGTGTTAACGCCCTTTCGACCATGTTACATGTTACGGTAGAGCGTGACGGTAAGAAATACGAACAAGAATATTCCATTGGAAAGCCATTGTATAATGTGAAAGAAATTGGTACTAGTTCTAAAACTGGTACTCGTGTTCACTTTATGCCGGATGATAGTATTTTCACAAGTACTGTTTACAACTATTCTACCCTAGCCAATCGTATGCGCGAGTTAGCATATTTGAATAAGGGTATTCGTATTCAATTGACTGATTTACGTGAATTGAATGAGCAAGGTGAGCCTTCAACTGAAGAGTTTTACTCAGAAGGTGGTTTGCGCGAATTCGTTGATTATCTTGATGCTACACGCGAAAAGTTGATCGACGAACCAATTTACATGGAAGGTGAAAAACAAGGAA
>DAOOQW010000265.1:0-3103 GCA_035388945.1 Flavobacteriales bacterium | reverse complement strand
GTTTTCTCAAACATATAATGTTGCTAATATTAGTGGCTCAATAAGTCCGGGAAGTACAGGTGCTTCTCAAAGCTGGAACTTTGCATCTCTATCTTCCGACTCGGTTTATACCGAAACATATGGAAGTCCGGCAGCTGCACCAGGAGGATCGAGTTTCCCAACTTCAACGGTTGCTTCGCAATGGACTGATGGTTCTATTCAATCCAATAACTTCTATTTAGTTTCATCTAGTTTGATGCAAGTAGTTGGAAGTTTCACGACGACAAGCTTTGGTAATATTACCATTAGCTTTTCAGATCCAATGGATTACCTCCGTTTTCCTTGTAATTTGAATGATGCTTATGTTGATTCTTTTTATTCTTCTATCAATGCAACTACAGGTTTATCGTTTCAACAAAATGGCCGAAACTCAGTTACAGTTGATGGTTCAGGTTCGTTAACTACACCTGTTGGTACATTTACTAACGTGCTTCGCGTTAAATCAGTTGAAGAATACACAAACTTTGGTTTGCCTCCAATTCCAGGTTCTTCTAATACGGGAACAATCACTAATTACTATTGGATTTCTTCTAGCCATCCAGGTTATTATTTGATGCGCTATACAATTGAAGAAACTCCAACAACAGTTCCAGATACTTCTATTTCTTATGTAAATCCGGGACAAGTTGGTATAAATGATTTAGATGTGGCAGACTTGAACATCACACCAAATCCAGCTAACGAACTTATAGCTGTTAACTTTACTTCTGGACAAGAACTAGCTGGAGTTGAAGTATTGGATTTAAGCGGACGAGTAGTTGCTAAAGAATCTATCATTGGTAAAATGAACATTGCAGTTGTTTCTACTTCTCACTTAAATAACGGAATGTATATCCTTCGTGCAACTAATGCACACGGCGCTTCTGTTACTACTAAAATCTTCATTGCACACTAAGTCTAACTTGAGTTACTATTTCAACCGGTTCATTTAATGGACCGGTTTTTTTGTTCAGAATCACGCTTCTTGGAATATTTGATTTTTCAATCTGTATATAGAATTGAAAATAAGGCGAGTAAGAGCCTTTGTATTCACTTTTGAATGTTCATTCTTTCAGGAAGTTAATTTGTCAGTTTCGCTTCTCTAATCTATTTTTAAAAGAAAAAACACATGAAGTTTTTTACCCTATTTGCAGCCACATTCTTAACTGTATCGATGAGCCTTCATGCTCAAACGATTAATTCTGACTGGGTGTCTTCACCCGGAGTAAATCACGTCAATCATTTAGTAACTCTAAGTGGTTCGATTGATCCAGGTCCTGCTGGTTCAGGTCAGAGCTGGAATTACGGAAGTTTAGTATCTGATTCCATGTATACCGAGTTTGTTGTTCCCCCAGCGAATGCTGCAGGTAATTCAAACTTCCCTACAGCAACTGTTGCCTTCGTTTCAAATGAAGATGTTTCATCGTATAATGCATTCTATACTGTGGATGCTAATGTTTGGGCTTCAATTGGTGCTTATGTAGCTTCTACCGATGGTAACATCTTGGTAAACTACACCAACCCAATGGATATGCTCCATTTTCCAGCGAGTTTGAACTCCACTTTTACAGATAACTATGCTATGACTTTTACTGCAGGTCCTCTAAGCTATTCACGAACAGGCACTAATGTAACTGTTATGGATGCATCAGGAACACTAAATACTCCTGCAGGTACTTTCAGCAATGTGCTAAGAATGATGTCCGTACAATCGTATGTTGACAATTTCGGCATTCCACTTCCTCCTCCTGCAGGCGAAGGAACTACTACAGTGTATAACTGGATTTCACCTGATTATCCTGGCGTTATTTTACTGTCAATTACAATTAATGAATCTGAAGGAGCGAGCAATACTTCTGTTTTTTATGTGAATCCTACTGAAGTTGGATTTGATCAAATTGCAAGTTCTACTATTGGCATTTATCCTAATCCAGCTAACGATCAGGTTCGCGTAACTGCCGATATGAATATTACTCGTGTCGAAGTGATGGACTTAAGCGGTCGAATGGTAACTACACAATCTATTTCTTCTAATCAATCGCAAGCACTTGTTTCTACTTCCGCTTTGAATAATGGTGTATATATCCTTCGTGCTGTAAATTCAAACGGCAACTCAACTTCAACACGTTTAGTTGTTGCTCACTAATCTTTTCTAAACGATCGAGAGCCGGAATATTTAAATTTTCCGGCTTTTGTTTTTCACAAAAAAAAACGCCCGAAGCAAAATCTGCTTCGGGCGTTTTCAATTAGAATAGTACTGGATTACGATAACTGTGCGGCTGCACGTTTACGCGTATTCTCATCCAAATGTATCTTACGAATACGTAATGCACTCGGAGTAATTTCTACATACTCATCTTTCTGAATATACTCCATCGCTTCTTCTAATGAGAATTTGATAGCTGGAGCAATACGCATCTTATCATCTGATCCAGATGCACGCATGTTCGTTAGTTTTTTCTCTTGGGTGATGTTTACCACCATATCACCTGCTTTATTCTGCTCGCCAATGATCATTCCAGTATAGACATCCTCACCTGGATCGACAAAGAAATATCCACGATCCTGCAATTTATCAATCGAATAAGCAATCGATTTACCTGGATCTTTCGCAATCATTACTCCATTGGTACGTTGCGGAATTTCACCTTTCCAAGGCTCGTAATCTTTAAAACGATGTGCTACAATTGCTTCTCCAGCTGATGCCGTTAACAAGTGATTACGCAAGCCGATAATTCCACGAGCTGGAATCTCAAACTCCAAATGTTGCATGTCGCCTTTCGGTTCCATCACGCGAAGTTCACCTTTACGCTGACTTACCAACTCAATCACTTTACCTGAATATTCTTCTGGTACATCAATCGTCAAAACTTCAACTGGCTCATGTTTCACATCACCAACTTCTTTGATGATTACCTGAGGTTGTCCAACCTGAAGTTCATAACCTTCGCGACGCATCGTCTCGATCAAGATTGACAAGTGAAGAATACCACGTCCGAATACCAAGAATGAATCAGCGGAGTTTGTTGGTTGAACTCGTAAGGCTAGATTTTTCTCCAATTCCTTCTCTAAACGCTCTTTCAAG
>DAOOQW010000264.1:0-3106 GCA_035388945.1 Flavobacteriales bacterium | reverse complement strand
TGGCTTACTAACCTTTTTCGGATTGTGGCTAATTCGTCGGAAAACCAGCATTCAAACCGCATAAAAAAAGCAGGAGTTTAATGCTCCTGCTTGGGATTTATTTCTTCAGTTTATCGGGAAATACCTTTTTAAACTTCTCCACTTTCGGTTGTATCACCATGCGGCAATAACCTTGTTCGCCATTTTGGTTGTAGTAGTTCTGATGATAATCTTCGGCCACGTAAAATGCTCCATCAAACGGGACAATCTCGGTTACAATCGGTTTCTCAAAAGCACCCGATGCATCTAGCTCCTTTTTGTATTTCTCAGCAGTTGCTTTTTGCTCATCGTTGATGTAATAAATCCCAGATCGGTACTGAGTTCCCACATCGGCACCTTGTCGATTTAATGTAGTTGGATCGTGCGTTTTCCAAAATACTTCGAGCAACTCATCAAAGCTAAGTTTGGCTGGATCGTAAATGATACGTGCAGCTTCGGCATGACCAGTTAGTCCGGTGCATACTTCTTTATAACTCGGGTTTTTTACTTGTCCAGCAGTATATCCTGAACTAACAGATATAACTCCATCGAGTTGTTGAAAGATAGCTTCGATGCACCAAAAGCATCCGGCGGCTAAGTAAGCGGTATCGGTTTTTTGTTCGGGTTGGGCAGTCATATCAGGAAATTGGGTAGCAATAGTTGAATTGGTTCCAGAAGAACAGGCTTGTAATCCAGAACTGATCCCGAGAAGAATCATTAAAAATCTAAATTTTTTGTACAGGTGCATAGGCTTGTATTTAAGATGAAACACATTTCTGATGAAATGGTTAAGCCTTGTCGGAGATTTTGTTCCAACCTTACACTAAACCTAAAATTTATTCAGCCATTTCGGGATAATGTTTTCTCACCGTTTGTCGAACACCATGAAGAATGAGGCGAATCAGCAACTCGGTATCTTTTTCGATACGTTGATAATCGGGCGTGTCGTTCATGCTCAATCGGTTGTAGATTACTTCTTCGTGCTTAATGGCATCAGCCGACGAAATGATAAGTTCAGCAACACGTTTTACCATGGCATCGCTCAATTGAGGATCCATCAACATGAGCTCGCGCGATACAAATGCAATTTCACGTTGAAGAATATCATGAATCAAAGCATGAAATCCCGGTTGTATTTGTCGAACGCTTTCGGCTGTAAGTTGGTGTAGGCTCAACACTTTACGGTAGTAACCCAAACGTTTACGCATATAAAGCTGAATCTTCTCCTCCGGCTCGTGGTGCACCGACATTTCCTGTTGAAGTTCTACAAGAATATCATCTGTTTCTTGAACCACCACAGCAGTAAAAATCTCCTCCTTGTTTTTAAAGTAGTAGTAGAGCGAAGATTTATTCAAACCTAGGCGTTTACCAATATCATCCAGCGTTGTTTTATCGTAACCGTATTGGGTAAAACAGGCTTTTGCAGCTTGAAGAATTTGGATACGTTTTTCTGTAGCTTTCATAAAGGAAGAATTGCTACAAATGTATTGAAAGTTCAAACAGATGAACTGATTGTTCGAAAAGTTTTAATCGGCGTGATCTTGTTCTATCAGTAGCTCGTGTGGGTTGGTGATAGGTTCTTCGGGCATAGCTTCGGTGTATGATTTTAACGAATCTAAACCATCAGCCATTTCATTGCCTAACAGTTGATTAATCATCAATCCATACAAGCGACCAAATGGATAATCTAAATCGCCTTTGCTAGTCCAGGTTACTTTAGTGCCGTTTTCGGTCCCATCAAAAGTCCAGATATCTTCGAATTGTAAAGTTGCAGGCTCTGTTACTTCAATTTTGCTGATCAAAAGCGAATAAGGTGTACAAGCGCTTATTGTCATCTTGCCTTCGCCCATTTCACCACCCATATAATGACGTTGATGTCCGGGTTTTCCGGGAATTCCATTGAGTTGAATTTTCACTCGTTGGTCGTTACGACTCCAAGGATCCCATTCTTTCCACGTGCTAAAATCGCTCACCTGATTATACACAACTTCGGTGGAGCTATTGATTTCTATAAACCGACTTATCGAATAGGTCTTTGGAAGAAAGAGTGCAATAACTAGCACCATTGCAATAAAGGCAATGACTATGAGTGCTGTTTTTTTCAGTATCCGCATGCCTGTTTTGCTAGGTTTTCAAAAATAGCAAAATAGTCAGAAGATATACGGTAGGATTATTTGATCAAGCTTAATCCTTCCAAAGCGGAGCTATCATCGGGACGAATCAAAAGTGCCTTTGTAAATAGGATTTTTCCTTCACGCAGTTTGCCCATTTGCAAATAACTCCAAGCGTTCATCACTACGCTATCATAATCGAACGGATATAAATTCATCACCCGTTCAAAATATTTCTGAGCTGTTGGATAATCTTTACGACTATAGTAAATCATCCCCATTCGGAAATTGACTAAGGAATTTTGGGCATCAATCTCCAACACCTTTTTATACTGAACAATTACTTGATCCCAATTTACTAATCCAGAAGCCGGTAACACATAACCCAATTTAGCTTCTATTGAATAGGGTTTTAGGCTGATGGCATTTTGGTAATAAGTCATACTTTGAGTAAACTGTCCAGCTTCATAGCATAAATAGCCCAATCGTATATTGATTTCATACGAATCTTCCCGATACACTTCTTTCATCACAGCAATAGCTTTGGTGAATTCGGATTTTGTTTCGAGCGAATAGCTAGTCTTGAATGCAGCTAGTTCTTTTTCGTCGGTAGCTAGAGCAGTTTGAAAGCCAACAAGGATTAGGCTTAGAAAAAGGATGATAGATTTCATAGGTTTGATTAGTTGACTGATGAAGAAGGTTGATGTAGCTCGCTGAGTTCATCCACAGCAAAAGCTTGAATTCTCTTGGAACCAGTTTTACAAGAAAAACGACTGATACGGTTCGTGTTAAGTTCAATTTCGAAAACACTCCTACTTTGACGAACACCGCCCACAGTTGTATTTACCTGAGATCGTAATACCATGCGACGAGGATTGAACGTGCTATCAATCTCGGTGTATTCGAGATTAAACTGAACGTGCAGGAACTGCCAAAAAGGAGCAATGAAATCTTGAACGGTTCTCAAAACACCTAGT
>DAOOQW010000263.1:0-3152 GCA_035388945.1 Flavobacteriales bacterium | reverse complement strand
GTATCTGAATGGTGCGCTTTCGATGGCAGAGAAATAATTAGCTCAATTGCCCTAATAACCAACCTGCTACTAATAATAACAGAGTTGCAAGCAGTACCAAAAGGATTTGTCCTGTTTGAGAAAACGGTTTTTTGCTTGACTTAGTTGAAGTTATTTGAGTAGTTTTCTGTTGAGCGACAGCATCTACCTTTTTAGTTTCAGACTTATTTTCAAGTGAAATGCTAGGTTCTGATTGAACTAAATTGGGTTGTGGCACTTCCTCTTCTTGAGCTGGAATCGGCTCTATTTCTGAATTGAAAGCTTGAACTGGCTCATTCGTTTTTTCCTCTATTACTTCTTCTGGTTCTATCTTCTTTTCAGGTTTTAACTCAATAGATGGATTAGTTTCCTTGAGTTCCATTCCCGTTTGGGGAGAAAAAAGCTCCTTTTCAAGTCGATCTGAATACGATTCACGTTCTAACATCACACCAGCTAAGACTTTAGATGCTTGTCCGCTGTATGATTTTTCAATTCGTTCTTCCGATTGTCCTTGAATGGTTTCCCTTACTTGTTGGGTGACTTGCTTAACGGGAACGCTAAAATTTGGGCGAATCTCTAATTCATTAATTGGATCTGGTATTCCAGAATGTGCTACCCAATCGATTCGTGAAAAACCAATTTGAACTTCATCTCCGGGAAAAAGTTGACAATGTAGAATCCTCTTACCGTTAACAAAAGTTCCGTAATGGGTGGTTAAGTCGCGAATGAAAACTAATCCTTCAGGATTAACTTCAATGATTGCATGAAAATCGTTTGCTGCCCGGTCTTGAATGACTAGATCGTTCGATTCATTTCGTCCGATTCGGCAAACTTGTTTCATGAATGATATTTCACTTGAGCGTTAGTTCCACATTTCCTAATCGGAAACGATCACCCGCTTTGATTTCGTGTGTACGGATACGCTCACCATTCACAAAAGTTCCATTTGTACTACCTAAATCACTAATCGTGATGGTTCCATTCTCCATTCGAATAACAGCATGTTTACCAGTAACGGTTTGTTCGGGTAATGCAATATCATTCGTATCGTGTCGACCAAGTGTTGTTTCTACCTTAACTAAAGGAAATGGTGTAGTTCTACCCTGAAGACTAACTAATACTACTGGGCCAGCTGGTTTACTTTCAACTTGCTCACGAACTTGATTCTCAACTTTCTTTTCGGGAATTGATTTCTCCACATTTTTTCTGATTGCAAGAGGAGTTTCTACTTCAACTTCTGGACTTGCAGCTTCTTCTTCTGTTGCACGAGATCCACGACGGGAGAACAAATTAATCAGCAACATAATCAATACGATGAGACCTAAAATTCCAATCGAATACCAAAGATATTGCTTGTAATCCTGTGGAATCAAACTACCCGCGTTGGGATCAGCAACGACAATGATTTGGCGATTACCTCGAAAACTAATGTCAATTTTAGCACGACTTGGATTTACATCCGTATTAGCTTTGAAAAGCACATCATACACCGATTCTTGCATAGAGGTAGGCACCGGTGCATTAAAGAAATCAGTAATAGCGTTGATGATTTCAATTTGAGTCCGCGCCTGTACATTTTTACCACCTGTTCGTGCTGATATACGAGTCATCATTCCTGAACTGTAAGCACTATCATTTACCAAATAGGTGATAGAAAAAATTGGAATGCCTAAATCTTTGGCTTTTCCAATACAATCGGAGGAAGAAAGGGGAGAAGTACTGTTATTTCGAGCAGTGCTCAATACGATATACAAGAGATTTTGAGGGAGATCGGGTTCTTTTGAAACATAATCTAAACCTGCCACAATGTTTTTATACAGATCGGACCTATTTAATGAATCTGGTTTAGCGAATAATTTACTAGAAATGAGTGATCTAATATTCGCCTGACCTGTCGTGAAATGTGGAGTAATAAGACGCATGTTGGTGCTATCTGCATCATAGCTTCCAAACCAACCAATATTGAGCAAATCTTTGGTGTCGAGATTGTCCATCGAACCAATGATACCTTCACGAAGATCAATAAGTCCTTTTCCGTTGGTGTTTCCCGAAGCCTCAACTAGGAAGAAAACTGCACGCCCTTTTTCTGGTGCTGATCCTGGCGCACTTTCACGAATGGTGAAGGGAAGATTTTTCTCGTCTTGTTTGAGGATTAACTGATCCGACTCAAATCGTATTTTGCCTTTATAAGCAATAGATAAGCGGATGTTAGGATATTGAGAAGAATCCACACCAAGAATCTGTAATTCTTGAGCATAAGAATTACCCAGAATAAACAAGAAAATGAATCCAAGAAACCGTTTGAATAAACGTATGGATAATGGGTTTGGAGAAGAGTTCAACAAGTACAATGTTTGAAAGGCGTTCGCGAATGCTGGCATACTCATCCGTTGCGTTCAAATGTGCAAAAAAAACAGAGGCATTGAAATTTATACCTACAGGCAGTTATAAACAGAATTATTTACAATTTTTACAGCGATGAAGGAAGCCTTGTTGTTAGTCAAAAGTATAAACCGGGGCGACCGGCAATTAATTCTCACCACAGCCTTTGCAGCATTGATGCTTAGTTCAAAAGCATACTTTGGATCTGCGAGTATTTTTGAACCTTGGTTGAACTCCGAATCAGGAAGTTTGCAGCTTCAAATAGCCGACTATTTCTATACTGGAGTGTTTGCTAGTTTACGTCAGTTGCTATTTTGGGCAGGCTGTTGTGTGCTTTTTTACTTATTAATCCCCATGCTTTTTCGCCGATTCGTTTGGCCGGATTCACCTTCATTGTTTCAACTTAACATTCCACGTTCTCATTGGAAAATCTATGGATACATGCTTCTATTCATGGTTTTGCCTCTCATAGGAGCTTCATTTTTGAAATCATTTCAAAACACTTATCCGTTCGTTTTCATTCCACAGGATTCAGATTTTACTAAAACGCTCTTAATTTGGGAGATAGGTTATTTATTTCAGTTTATAGCTGTTGAATACTTCTTTCGTGGCTTTCTGCTTTTTTCATTTGAGAAACATCTGGGTAACAAAGCAGTCCTGATTCCACTTATCCCATATGTGATGATTCACTTTGGAAAACCATTTCCAGAGACGATTGGTGCTATTTTAGCTGGTATTGTATTAGGAACAAT
>DAOOQW010000262.1:0-3161 GCA_035388945.1 Flavobacteriales bacterium | reverse complement strand
CCAAAGCAAAATGGTGTATACAAGACAATTGGAACCAATATGCTAGCAATTACAAGTAATCCAATTGGATGTTTCTTTTTTAATGTTTCCGATGGAATAAATCCTAAGACAGCACCAATCAACAGAACCGGAGTTTTAAATAGTAGATTCGAAATAGAATCGAATGCTAAAATTGAACTTTGTTTAAGTGTAAATCCAAGGTCGTGAACGGGCAATCCTGATGCAGTTTCAAAAAAGCCAGAGCGTCCACTATTACCAGGAGAGAGAAGTGCGAAGCATGAACCTAGAAAGAAAAATATAGCTGGCAGAACGAACTTTTTTCGATCCTCAGTTGAATCGTACATACTCCAACAAAGCACTAACCCCATCAACACTACATTTAACTCATTTGTTCCCGCAATAACAAAGGGCAATGCAAACCAAATTACACGCTTTGTTAATCCAAATAAACGTTCAACATGATTCAAATGATACCAATAATAAATTCCCAACAAACCCGGTAAGTAGGTCATGCTGCCTGTAAACCAGTACAATAACTCAGCAGGACGAGGCAAATATGCCCACCAAAAAATGGTCAATAAACCAAATGAAAGCCCTCGTAAAGTGCTACTAGAATTCGTACTTACTAAGACTCGACTAATTCCAAAACACAAATACAGGAACACTCCCAATTGAAGGAAAGTCAACCAGCACATGGACGAATTTTCTCCCCAATGCAAGGGATTCAGCAAAAAGACAAGAGCATAGCTGGTATATCTTCCTCCCCAATTGAGGTAATAGGATTTAATTGTATCAAGCAAACCTTGATTTTGCACTATCATCCAATCGAAATAATCATCCGATGCTGGCCAATTGAACCAGGCAAGTATCAAAAAGGGTAGGATAGAAGCGATTATCATCAGCCACCAGGTCACAATAAACCAACTCTCTTTGAACTTCATAAAACAAAGAACGCAAATCTGTAGAAGCAACAATTCTTCAACAATCGTCTTTCGACTGCGCTCTTAATGTATTTTCACGATTCCAAATGATGTCCACAACCCAACCCGGAATTCGTCTTTCTGAATTTACAGCTTTGATTCGTCAAACGTTGGAAGATCGTTTTGCCGGACAAACATTTTGGATTATTGCAGAAATCTCCAACCTCAATCATTACGCTCGAACGCACACATTCTACTTTCATTTAATTGAAAAGGAGGAAGGTTCAGGACAAATTAAAGCGGAAGTCTCAGCTGTAGCTTTTTCTCAAGCCGCATATGAAATAGAAGGTTTTGAGCAATTAACCGGACAAGTCTTCAAAAATGGGATTCAAGTATTAATAAATGTTTCGGTAAACTATCATCCCGTTCACGGACTAAAAGTTAATCTGAATAAAATTGATGCAAGCTTCACCATTGGTCAATTGCAACAACAACGCGAAGCAACTTTAGCTAAACTTCTAGCTGATAATCCTGATGCGGTTAAATTAATTCAAGGCCGCTACCATACGAGAAATCAAGAAGTACCATTGCCCGTTGTCATTCAAAACATTGCAGTTATTTCTTCGGAAAATAGCGCTGGGTTACAAGATTTCCGACACACATTAGCCGAGAATTCGTTTGGTTACCAATTCGAAATCCGCCTATTCCAAACGCTTGTACAAGGCGATGAGCAAGGGAAACAACTAGTCGATCGCCTCATTGAAATTTTTCGAGCGGAAAAGAAATATGATATTGTCGTAATCGTTCGTGGCGGTGGTGCTCAAACAGACTTTCTAATGTTTGATGCTTATCCACTTGCTCGTGCAGTTGCACGTTTCCCTATTCCAATCATTACTGGTTTAGGGCATCAGAAAGATGTTTCGGTTTGTGATCTGATGGCTCATACTGCTTTAAAAACACCAACTAAAGCTGCTGAATTCATCTTAGCTCACAACAGGAATTTCGAGGAAAATATCTTGCAGTTTCAACATCAAATCCTCATCCGCTCTCAGCAAATATTAATACGTGAAAAGGAACGAATTGCACGCACAAACCAACAGATTCAAAGGTCAACGGGATTATTGATATCAAAACATTCTGAATCCCTAAATTCAACTCGACAGAAAGTTATTTCTCAGAGTACAGGTTTAGTATATGTTCATGCTCGAAACCTGAATTTGCTATCTCGACAAATGAGTACGCGACCTGCTTTAATTGTTGGAAAAGCAAAACATGAACTTTCTACTTATATCAAAGAATTGCAAGCCGGTTTAACTCGGTTTACCCAAAAACAAGAAAACTATTTGGGGCATTATAAAACCGTTTTCAAATTATTAAGTCCGGCTACTACTCTAAAACGCGGATTTGCTTTGGTTTTAGATCAAGGACGAATTTTAACAGATGCTTCAAGTATCAAAAAAGGTGATTCTGTTCAGGTATATTTGAACGGCTCTGAACTCGATGTAACAATTACTAAAAAACAAAAAAATAATGGCGACCAATTTGACTTATGAAGAAGCTTTTTCGGAATTAAAGGAAATTGCTCTAGCAATAGAAAATGAGGCGGTTACGGTAGATGTTTTGGCTGAAAAAGTTAAGCGTGCTTCCGAATTAATTGGAATTTGTCAACTTAAACTCCGTTCAACCGAAAAGGAAATAAATCAAATCATCAAAAAGATGGAAGGTTCGGACGATTAATCTCAATTTAACCTGTTGTTTATTATCCAGAAATGCTAACTTAGCAAATCGATGCGCACTAACTGCTTGATTAAATTGTCTTTACTGTTTTTTGTGATGCTTTTAGGCTTCATAGGAAATAGCTATGGGCAATATTGTGCACCTCAATATAATTACCCTTGTGAGCAAAGTACTGGTAGTCCAACTGCCGATTACATTAATAATTTCTCTACCAGTAACGGAATAACCAACATCGTTAATAATAATACTGCATGTAACGGGCAGCCAAATAATTTTATTTATTATTCAAACATGACTGTTACAGCTACTCAAGGCTGTTCGTTTAATGTTTCCATGCAATGTGGATCAACCTATCAACAAGGTTTCGGAATTTGGGTAGATTGGAATCAGGATTTAGATTATTCTGATGCAGGTGAATATGCATACAATTCGGGTGCTTCCGGTTTTCAAGTGTTTAATGGTACAATTCAGGTTCCTGCTACAGCCTTAGTCGGAACTACCCGA
>DAOOQW010000261.1:0-3164 GCA_035388945.1 Flavobacteriales bacterium | reverse complement strand
GTATGTGCCGATTTAAGAAATTCCTCTACTGTAGGAAGCCTTTCGGGACGCTCATCGATTGTTGGTCGGCAGGAAAGAAGTCCTTGGGTGTATGGATTTTTAGGGTGAAGAAACACTTCGCGAATGGAATTATCTTCTACAACTTTACCTTGTCGCATGATTAAAATACGATCAGCCAGTCCTGCCAATACCGCAAGGTCGTGCGTGATAAAAAGTAGGCTCATCGCATATTTCCGGCGAAGCTGTTCAAGGAGCAGTAAAATGCTTTTTTGAACGGTAACATCTAGAGCGGTTGTAGGCTCATCGGCTATGAGCATTCTCGGGTTGCACGAAATTGCCATGGCAATCATCACCCGTTGCTTTTGACCGCCAGATAATTCGTGGGGAAAGGAAGATGCAATTCGAGCGGCGTCGTTGAGTTTAACTTCTTGAAGCAACTCTAATGTTCGAGTCTTTGCTGCTGAATCCGAAAGACCAAGATGCGTTCGAAGTGTTTCGGCTATTTGTTCCCCACATGTCAATACAGGATTGAGCGAAGAAGCCGGCTCTTGGAATATCATTCCGATTTCTTTACCACGAATTTTTCGTCGTTCCTTTTCGGAAATCTTAATTAAGTCGATGGTTTTTCCTTCTGCGTTTGTATAAAGAATTTCCCCTGAAACAACCTTTGCAGAATTTGCTGGTAGCAAACCCAACATCATCATTGCCGATACCGTTTTTCCAGAGCCCGATTCGCCTGCTAAACCTACCGATTCGCCTTCCTGAATTTGATAGTTGACAGAATCAACAGCACGAACAACGCCTTGACCAGAGTCAAATTCGACACTTAAGTTGTTTATGTCAAGAATGACTGACATTACTGATTAAGTGGAACTTGTTTGGCTGGAGGTAATTGATGATACATCGAAAGCGAAAACTGACCAAAGTCGCTAAACTCACTTTCGTCGACCATTTCAATCATCACATCTGGATTTCCAGAATTGGATTTTGTTTTCCACACGAGGTAGCCGCCTTCTTTTTCATATAGGCCATACACTTCGTTGTAATAATCACGAAATCCGTTAAGCATGTTCAAACCTTCGGCATTTTCATCGAAGGTCGCGCTGACTAAAATCTCGTACACTTTTCCGTTTTCGAAACCGTAACGAATGGTATAAGAACCCGATTCTCCAATAGAACCATCGTAAGAATATACGTTTTGATTGAAGTCGGATGGTGCAATTCCTTCTGCTCGTTGAACCTGATCAGGATCGTCGCCGATATTTACTCCTCGAAAAAGGCCATCTTCGTTCTTCATCATATCGGCGAAAAGTTCACCGTGCTTTTCAAGTCTTCCCCTACAAGAGGAAACAACTAAAAGCAAAACAATCGCAGAAAAAGAGAGTTTGAAAGACATAGGTTAAATGCGTGTCGCAAGTTAGCACAAATACATGCTAGAACGCAGACTGCTTACCGACAGTATTCAACTGTTATTTCTCGTGATATGGATTGATCCCGAATATGTAAGAAGACTTTTACTAACGTGAGCACATCGGCTTCGCAATACTTTCTAATAGAATCGGGTAAGTTTTCCTGATACCAAGCTTTTGCTACCATGCTACCATCCATTTCTGATTTGGGAGATTCGATTCCAAATAAACTGGCCAGTCGATCGAGCGAGGTGTAATGCTTATAATCTCCGAATTTCCAAATGTCTAATGTGTCGAGATGCATGATTTCCCAAGGCTTTTTCCCAGCATTATTCAAACATTTTGGAAGCTCTAGTCGATTGATTAAGAACCGTCTCGATAAATATGGGAAGTCGAATTCTTTACCATTATGAGCACAAAGGCGTTGTGTTCGCGAATTAAATTTATCTAGGCTTTTGGTTAGTTCGCGAAGCAATCTGTTTTCATCAGCCCCTATAAAACTTCTAATTTCTAATCGAAGGTTATTTTTGGCTGTCAATGGGCGAAGCCTACCTGTTGAAACACAAACTACCCGGCCAAATTCAGCATATATTCCAGCACGTTGGTAGAATTCTTCCACATCGTATGGCTGGTTTCGATTGAGCGTATCCGCTTTTTTCTTCCAAAACTCCTGTTCTTGAATGGGAGCTTCCGAAAAACTGGGATAAGCTGGAATGGTTTCGATATCTATAAATAGAATATCCGTCAGAGGAATTTCTCTTAGCATAATGATTTGATTAATAACAGAATTGAATATGGATGACCTATTTGATCATCACACCTTTTTTAAAGACGATTGGAACGGAAGTAAAAAACGCTTCGTTGATTGTTCCTGGTAAAAAAATGAATTTCTTATCATGTATTACTTTGTCGATATAGAAACTCACCCAATATTCATTATTTAAAACAAAAACATCTTCGATAATTGGCTCAATCTTGACAAAGCTCATCGGCCCAACTCGGTCGAGAAAATGCCGGAGAACGGATGTTTTAACGGGTTCATCATTGACGGTTCCATAGCCGGTTGAACTAACCAAAACACTTTCTATGGCTACATCTTTCAAGTTCACCAAATACACATTCCAAACATCTCCTTCTTCGCCAGCTTCGCGCACAACAGCAATGGCAATATCGGTTACTTCGGGTGTGTGAATGTCTTTTATCATGTTTCTGCAGAGCGGTAAATATAGGCTAAGGAAAACTGTCGGTATTGTAACAAACGGAAAGAATTATCCGTATGTCTTGTTGAAAACTTTGTTAATTACTTGTTTCACATGAAAATAGGAGTTAGTTTAGTTCTATAATTAATGCCCCATGCGTATGAAAAACGCCAACTTATTTCGTTTGTCCGCCTTGATCATGGCGAGTTTGCTGAGTTTTTCAGCAGGCGCACAAGATGGTTTTGTGTTGGACAATCCCGGCAAGCTGTTTAAGAAACAGGATCATCGTCAAGCCCCTCCTCTTAAGACACGTTATATTTTTGGCGTAGGAGAAGTTAGCGGTCGAGAATACTTGAAACAGCAAGATTTAGTTGACCCTAAAGGCAATGTAAAATCTAGCGGCTTGTTTTCGGAAGATGGAAATAAGAGTGGTGATTTGCGTTACACATACGATGCTGCGGGCAAACTCACCAAAACAGAACTCAAATTCATTGGTAAAAACATCAAAGAGGTAACTCAATTTGATGCTAATGGAAAGGCTGTTAAAAAAGACATC
>DAOOQW010000260.1:0-3172 GCA_035388945.1 Flavobacteriales bacterium | reverse complement strand
TAATCAGCAAAACTCATATTGATAGGCTGATTTTCTTGCTTCCCATGAAACGAATAGTAGAATAGAATTCGCCCTGTTTTTTTACCCGGAACATGATAGCCAGTAGCAAATCCAAGTACATTCGGATCTTTCTTCAATTCATTCCGCATCGCATCCACTTTATAAGCTAATGCAGTATCTCCGGCTGGAAAACTCAAGGAAACAACATTCTCCTTGTCAAAACCTAATTCGTGATTACGTAGGAAATGTAATTGCATCAATACAACTCCAGTTGCAGTAATTATCGCCACCGAAATTCCGAACTGAAGAATGACTAATATTTTACCCAATGAACGTCCCGGATTTTTTAGTCCTTTTCCTGTGCTCATCGCATTGGAACGTAATACCTGCATGGGTTGCAAGCGTGCTAAGTAAAAGGCCGGATAACTTCCGCCAGCTAAACCAGCAAGTACCAACATCAATAAAATGAAAATCCAAAAATGTCCGCCTTGAAGTGAATCCAGTAAAGAACTGTCGTTATCAGTAATTTGATTAAAACCGGGCAGTAACAATTCTACTAATGCAATACTGAGTAAAAATGCAATTAGTGTGAGGAAAAACGATTCACCCAAAAACTGTCGAGCTAACTGTCCTCGGCTTGCTCCAGCCACTTTCTTCACCGCAACTTCACGTGCTCTTTTCACCGCTTGTGCAGTGGTGAGATTCATGTAATTGAAACAGGCAATTAAAAGCAAGAAAACTGCTACCAAGGCAAAAATGATCACATAGGTTTTATTGCCTTTTCGAACTAAATCATAAATGTAAAATGTGTCGAAATGGATATCCTGAACCAATTGCGCGTGAAACTCAACTTTACCATTTAATTGATTTTCCTTCAACCAAGGACTAATAACTCGCTCCGACCAATCGTTAATTTGTTTTTCAAGTACTGCTTTTTGAATTCCCGATTTAACTTTTAAGTAAGTCAAACTCGATAATTGCATGTAGTCGGCCGACATAGCTTGACGCGTTTCTGGCGCCATCGAACTCATCGACATCAAAGCATCTACATCACAGAGGTGATTGGGTATTTCTGTTGTTTTAATTATTCCAGTAACGGTATACGAATTTCGGGCATAGCGAATGAGTTTGCCCATAGGTTCTTCGGCACCGAATATTTGTTGTGCTAATCGTTCCGAGATAACGACTGTTTTAGGCTTACTAAGTGCTGTTTTAGGATCGCCTTGTACAAATGGAAAATTGAGAATATTGAAAAAGCTAGAATCGGCGAAGTAATTATATTCAACCGTGAAGTTTTTACCATCGTACCAAGCAGTTTGTTCGCCGATAAGATATAGTCGAGCTAAATCTTCAACTGCAGGAACATTCTTTTTTATTTCTTCCCCAACGATGAAAGAAGTCAGCGCAAATGGATCTTGTTTATCCTGCAACTGAATTACTTCATTCACCCGATAAATTCGATCGGCATCTTTCCAGCCTTTATCGAAACTTAATTCTGTATCAACAAACAGGAATATTAGAATACACGAAGTGATTCCTGCGGCTAAACCGAAAATGGTGATGCTTGATACCAGCCGGTTTCGAAGCAATGTCCGCCAAGAGATGAGCAGGATTTGCTTAAGCATGGAACGATCTTTTTAGGTTTTCCGAAACAATTCTTCCGTCGAATAATTGAATTACTCGATGTGCGTATTCAGCATGATCGGGCGAGTGGGTAACCATTACCACCGTTGTTCCCGATTCATTTAATTCGGTCAATAAGCGCATCACTTCTTCACCATTTCGAGAATCTAAATTCCCTGTTGGCTCATCGGCTAGAATGAGTTTTGGTCGACTTACAAATGCTCGTGAAACGGCTACACGTTGTTGTTGTCCACCCGATAATTGTTGTGGGAAATGTTTAGCACGATGGGCAATCTGCATATGTTCGAGCACTTGATCAACGCGGTTTTTACGTTCCTGCCCATCGAGTCCGAGATAGAGTAGTGGGAGTTCGATGTTCTCCCGAACATTTAATTCATCAATCAGATTGAAACTTTGGAAGATGAAACCAATGTTGTTTTTTCGGATTTCTGCACGTTGTTTTTCGTGGAGAGAGGAGACATCAGTACCTGCAAAAACATAGTTTCCAGAACTTGATGCATCTAACATTCCCAAAATATTGAGCAGCGTAGATTTGCCACAACCCGATGGTCCCATAATGGCAACAAATTCACCTTCACTAATCGATAAATTGACATCATTCAAAGAGGTCGTTTCGATTTCTTCGGTGTGATAAATTTTGCAGAGTTGCTGAGTTTGTATAAGCATCAGTGTTCGTTTTTTAGTACTAGTGTGGGACTTTCACCAAATGTGTCGTAAGAGGAAATAATGACTTGTTCGCCTTCTGAAAGACCTTCGAGAATTTCAACCGAATCGGTGTTTTGACGGCCAGTTCGAATCGATCTGCGTTCGGCTGTTTGGGAATCTGGATTTAACACATACACCCAATTTCCACCTGATTTTTGCATGTATGCCGAGCGTGGAAGTTGTAAAGCGGGTTTGCTTCCTCCTAATGCGAGTTGTAATTGAATCGATTGACCTTTTCTCACTTCGGATGGTACAGCTTGGATGAAATTTAAATCCGCTTCGAATCGTCCATTTTTTACTTGCGGATAGATGACTTCAACTTGTAATTGATGTGTAGAACCATTGAAATCGAAACGTGCGATTTGACCTTTGTTCACTCGTGGGAGATAATGTTCATCAATGCTTGCGCGAATTTTATATCCTTTCTGAATGTCGAGTTGTCCGAGATTTTCACCCTTGTTTTTGTATTCACCCACTTCAACATGAAAAGCACTTAATTGACCATCTTCAGGAGCTGTGATGGTGAGCATTTCGTATGTGTTTCTAACTAAATTTAAATTCTTCTGTTTTAATTCGACCGATGCTGCGTACTGGCGAATTTGAGCGTTGCTATTTTCTAATTCTCGTTGATATTTATCAGTTAAGATCTGATGTTTCTTAACCTGATATTGATAGGATTCTTGTGCTTTTTCGAAGCTATTTCGTGATTCAGCACCTTGTCGGTAGAGTAGTGAATCTTGTTTCCAATTTCGAGCCGATTGACTAAGCTGAAACTCCGAATCGGCAAGCTGTTCGATTAAGTTGAGTAAACTTTTATCTTTCG
>DAOOQW010000259.1:0-3174 GCA_035388945.1 Flavobacteriales bacterium | reverse complement strand
ATTCGAATTCGTGACATCAGTGCCAAACTGAATAATTTCCTCATTATCGATGACTCACTTTCTGGGAAAATTTCCAATCTAAAATTCCGAGAAGAAAGTGGTTTTGTACTAAATAAATTCAACGCCGATTTCATTGTGGCCTATACCATGATGGATTTTACCAATCTCATTATTGAAACACCAAATAGTAAACTCGATGGGAAAGTCCATTTCGATTACGATACCTATGACGATCTAAGCGACTTCATTCAAAAAGTCCAGATGCGCGGTAAAATCCGTAAATCATCAATCGATTTGGATGAGTTAGCCGTTTTTGCACCCGAACTACGTGGTTTGAAACAACAAATTTCTTATTCGGGAGGATTTAAAGGAACAATTGATCATCTCAAGGGCTTCAACACGATGTTGAGTTTTGGAGAGGATAGTCGTTTTATTGGAAGCTTTATCATGGACGGTTTACCCGATACCGAGAAGATGTTTTTCCATTATAACATTGCTGAGTTGCAAACTTCTAAAGCCGATTTGGAGCAGCTTCAAATGTATCCTTTCCATTTAGGAGAGAAACTCGTATTGCCCGAAATGACTCAAAAACTGGGACTAATTTCCTACCGCGGGAATTTGACTGGTTATTTGGATGATGTAAAAGCAGAAGGGCAATTTTCGACAGATGTGGGTGATTTGGCAACCGATCTTCGTGTTTGGTATCGACCTGAATTAGATAAATATGCATATGCAGGACGATTTGGAACGCAAGAAGTTCAATTAGGTGAATTACTAGGTTTAAAACCTCACCTAGGTAATCTAGCCATGACTACCGAAATAAATGGTGTTGGTTTTAATGAAGAACAGTTAGAAGCTGAAATAAATAGCACTATTCCATTCATTCAATTAAATGGATATACCTATACAAATATTACTGCTTTAGGCATCGTGGATGGGAAAACTTATGATGGTAGATTAAAAGTGAATGATCCGAATTTGCGTTTGGATTTTTCAGGTTTAGTTGATCTTTCTTCCGAGGTGCCAGATTTTGATTTTCATGCAGGGGTAGATCGGATCAATTTAACAGCCTTGAATTTAGTTCAACGTGATTCAGCATTAATCGTATCCACCGAAATCAACAGTAAGTTCACCGGGAAAACGATTGATCAAGTAGAAGGACAAATCGAAATGGCTCAAACATCCGTTTTGTATGGTACGCAACGTTACCGAATGGAAGATTTGCTATTTGAAGCAGTTGGCGAGCCTGAAGCAAAATCGATCCACTTGTATTCCGATATGTTAGATGCGAATATCAGTGGAGCATTCCGTTTAGCAAGTTTGCCAGATGCAATCTCTAAAGTCTTAAATAGCTTTCTCCCTAGTTACACAGCTCTTAAAGTTGACGAAGCGCAAGATTTCAATCAGAACTTCCGGTATTCGGTTAAAATTAAAGACATAGAACTCCTTTCTGATTTATTTTTCCCAACAATTAAAGTAGGTACTGGAACAACAATTTCGGGTGATTTTGCATCCATGAGTAATACACTAAACATGGATGTAGAAGCTGGAAAGTTGCTCGTTTCTGGAGTCCGATTTGAACATTTTTCTACCCATGCACATGCCGAGAACAAACACCTGAAATTGCAGGCTGGTGCACAACACATGTTTATTACCGACAGTGTTCAAGTGAATTTCGTACAAGTGAATTCGGATGCTATAACCGATAGTTTGGATTTGAATTTTATCTGGGCATCTCGTAAAAGTTTGGATGCTCCTGATGCTCGATTAAATGCTCGTGCTTCATTTGCAGGCTCCAAGATTAATCTAAAATTACTACCATCACTTATCCTCATCGAAGACACCTTATGGCAAGTGAATGAGGAAAATTCTATTGTCATAGATACAGGTTTAGTACAATTCAATAACCTTTCATTTACGCATCAAAACGAATTTGTTCGTTTAGACGGTAAAGTAAGTGAGCGTGAATCAGACGAACTCGATATAATCCTCGATAATTTCCAATTGAGGAATTTGAATCCATTTATTGCCGAATCAGGTATCCATCTTGAAGGTTCTACACGTGGAATTATTTCCCTCGCCGATTTATTGGGTCGGCCATTTTTCAAAAGTGATTTGGATGTCAAGAATATTCGTGTAAATGGTGATTTAATTGGTGATGGATTAATTACTAGTAAATGGGATCCTAAAACCGAACGTATATTATTAGACGGTCAAATTAAAGCAGGCTCTGTTCCTAAATTAGCTTTTAACGGACATTATATTCCTTCCAAGCAAAAGAATAACATCGATATGCAGTTGGCTATGAATAATATCCAACTATCCTTATTCAAGAAATACCTCGAAGATATTTTCTCCGATGTGAGTGGTTTAGCTGATGGAGCAATACATCTAACAGGATCGCCCGATGAGCCTATTACCAATGGAACAATCACACTTAAACGAACAGCCGTTACGATTGGATTATTAAATACCCGATATTTCTTTGCGCACGAATTTAACGTGACAAAAAACCTCATACAAGCCAAGAATATTCAGATTACTGACGAGAATTCCAATTCAGGAAAACTGGATATTAAAATTAGTCACCAATACTTCGATGATTTTTATTTTGATGTATTTCTGAAAGCTAATTCCTTACAAGCTTTAAATACAAATGAAAGTCAAAGTGATTTGTTTTACGGGAAAGCTAATGCCACAGGTACATTCTCGGCAACCGGTCCGCTCGATAATATTGTCATGAACATTAGTGCCAAAACGGAGAAGGGCACAGTGTTTTATCTACCGCTTACGGGAACAAGTGATGTGAGTCAGCAAGATTTCATCACTTTTGAGAAAAAAGGCGAGGTAAAGCAACTTAAGAAATTGAGTTCTAGAAAAGTCACCAGTAAAGGCTATGAACTTAATTTCAATTTGGAGGTGACACCAGATGCAGAAGCATTTTTATTATTCGACCCGAAAGTGGGCGATATGATTAAAGGTAGTGGATCCGCGAACTTACGAATGGAGGTTACCGAAGCTGGAGTTTTTAATATTTATGGGGATTATATTATTGATAATGGAGATTATTTATTCACCCTTCAAAATGTAATTAATAAAAAGTTTGTCGTTCAAAAGGGCGGAGTTATTAGTTTCAAAGGTGATCCATACGATGCAGATATAAATCTAACCGCA
>DAOOQW010000258.1:0-3187 GCA_035388945.1 Flavobacteriales bacterium | reverse complement strand
GTTCCTGCAAATAAATCCAACACCCGTGCATCTTCTAAATCGATTCGGGTCGACATCCAATTGAACAAGCTTTCCTTGGCCATGTCGGTCGTTGGTCTTACAGGCAAATTCTCAGGTGCCTGAATAATTTTCCCACGCCATTTTCCGCTAATAATCCTCATCTCCCGAATGCAATAAATTAAAATAAAAATGAGCAGGTAAGGCATCTACTTCCCCCTCGGGATTAGGCACCGAACCATCCGAACGTCGTGATTTAAAACTGATTTCTCGAATGTACTTATGACAAGAAGCAAAAATAGCTGAACCCGATTCCACTTCACCCAATAAACATAGATGAACGGTTTCACGATTGAGTTCTAGACGATCGTAAGCCAACAAAATGAAATAGAGAAAATCCTCTGGACTTTGAAACGAGTAGCTATTAAACAAGCGTAGTTTTCCATCCACCACGGCAATTATATCTTCCCTAAAATCCTGAACATGAACAAATACGGTGGTTTGTCCAATCGAATCGGGTAATAATCCACTTGCTAAAATCGAAGCATAATGACGAATTCGAGCTTGAGGAAATTGCGTTTCAATGACTTGTTTCCACGCACTTGGATAGGCATAAATGAAATACACATCCTGCGCTTCAAGTCGATCCCAACTAAGCGTATCGTCGGGTTTTAGAATATGATTTAGCTTAAGTAAATCTTCTGCTTTAGTTGCATCAAATAAAGCTCCCGGTGCTAGTGTATAGGTTTCGGTGATGAGGATAATTTCGACCGATAGAAATTCTAAGCGGGTTAGTGCATGCGTTTGTAAAATACGGGCAAGTGCTTCCTGAGGTTTGAGTTGCGCATATCCTTTTCGAATGGGATATCGTTCAATCAAAGGAAAGGTATCGGCCAAAGGATCATAAACCGCCAACGTGAGTTCTTGCTCCGAAACCTGTAAGCGCAATCGACAATGACGCGTGCGTTCCTGAGTAAAAGCCGGGTCGGCATATCGAACAAGTGGACTTGGATGAAACATTATATATAGAAGAGCTCGCTATCTTTGGCAAGTTTAGACCAAAACCACGGATTGACCAAGAGCGACTTTATCGGACTGCTAGAAAAGCACCTCGGCTTCCCTCCTACTGAAGGGCAGGCATTGCTATTTCGTAACCTCACTGAATTTTTAAGTAAACCTGAATCGAACCGAGTATTTGTCATTCGAGGCTACGCGGGTACTGGGAAAACGAGTATTGTTCGATCATTGGTAAAAACGCTGCCCTTAACGAGTTTGAGGACAGTTTTACTTGCACCAACAGGCCGAGCAGCGAAGGTTTTATCGGCTTATGCGCGTCAACCGGCTTATACCATTCACAAGAAAATTTATTTTGCCCAAAGTGGTGATTTAGGAATGCACTTCGCCATGCAGCAAAATAAGCATCGACGTACTGTATTTATTGTGGATGAGGCTTCGATGATTGGTGGAGAGAATTTCGAAACCGAGCAAAACCTCTTGGGCGATTTGATTCAATATGTAACAAGCGGTGATGAATGTCGATTGATATTGATTGGCGATAGCGCTCAGTTGCCGCCCGTTGGATTAGAAGAAAGTCCGGCACTCGATAGCAAAGAACTACGTGATCATTATTTTTTGCAGGTGGATGAAAGTCGGCTTACTGAAGTGATGCGTCAGCGGCTTGAGAGTGGGATTTTGTTTAATGCTACACAGATTCGAAATCAGTTGGATGCAGGAGTGAATACTTTTCCTCATTTGGTGGCGGAAGGATTTACCGATGTGCTGCGTATTGGTGGGATGGAATTGGAGGATGCCTTGAATTCGGCTTATTCGAAATATGGAACCGACGAAGTTTTGGTGGTTACCCGATCGAACAAGAATGCGAATCTGTATAACAAACAAATCCGGGCACGAATTCGCTGGCAGGAAGAGGAAATTAGCAGCGGCGACCATTTGATGGTGGTAAAGAATAACTATCACTGGCTTCCCGAAACGAGCGGTCCGGGCTTTATTGCCAATGGTGATACCATGGAAATTCAACGCTTGGGTAAACGATATGAGAAAGGTGGTTTTCGCTTCGCGGATGCACAAGTTCGACTGATTGATTATCCCGATGAACCTGACTTAGAAGTTCGAGTTTTATTAAATACGTTAGATATTGAACAAGCTAGTTTACCCTGGCCCGAGCAGAAGAAATTACGGGAAGTGATAGCTGAGGATTATGCGGATGTCCCAACAAAAACGGCTCGTATGAAGCTGTTGAAAGCAGATCCATTTTTAAATGCCTTACAAGTGAAGTTTGCTTATGCAGTAACGTGTCACAAAGCTCAAGGCGGACAATGGAAATGTGTGTTTGTAGATCAAGGATATGTGACGGAAGAATTACTTGATCGGAATTATTTACGTTGGTTGTATACAGCGGCAACGCGTGCGCAGGATCGTTTGTATTTGGTGAATTTCCATGCTGGATTTTTTGGGGATGCAGAATAGAAAAGGAAACAATTCAAATACGTATTCATAACCTTAAAGATTGTTAAGCATAATTTATAATTAACTTGAATTAGATTCAAGGCAATAACCTTTGTTCATGTAGGTAATTCTTTCAAACCTATAATAAAACAAGGGTATGCAACTTTCAACCAATCGATTTTTTCTTTTTCTCTTTATTCTTATTTCGTTATCTGTTAACAGTCAAACAACAATTAGTCAAGCAAGACTTCAGGCTCTTAACAGTTCAGTAACAATAAGAGGAATCATTACTAATGGATCCGAAATAGGTATTATTCGATACATCCAAGATCCTACTGGTGGATTAGCTATATATAGTAGCAGTTTTGCTAGCCAATTAAATATAGGAGATAGTATTGAAGTAAGTGGTACACTAGTAGAATTTTCTGGACTATTAGAAATTAATCCTGTTACTAATCTTCTTCCAGTTTCAGTTGGAAATGCATTACCTCAGCCTCAAGTAGTAAGTCCATCACTTTTGAGTGAACAATATGAAAGTGAGCTTGTACGTCTAAACGGAGTAATATTCGGAAATGGAGGAAGTTTATTTGCGGCAAATACATCCTATGGTTTCAGTTCAGGACTTGAACAATCGACCATATATGTTAGAACAGGTTCTCCATTAATCGGACAAATGATTCCATTTGGAGCAGTTGACTTGATAGGAATTTGCTCTCAATTTAAT
>DAOOQW010000257.1:0-3189 GCA_035388945.1 Flavobacteriales bacterium | reverse complement strand
ATGTAGAAGGCTTAATGGAATTCACTTTACCTGCTGAAGAGCCCGTGAAAGTTGATTTCAAAAGTAGTTTGCTCAAAGATGAGGCAGATGTAAAAGAACATTTTGAGCATTTGTGTTTAGCTTACTATGATAAGTCAATTAGCTCGGAAGAGAAGAACGAGTTAGATTTTATACTTCAACAGAAACCACATTGGGAAAAAGAATTCAAGGCATTTGGATTTACTTACTTTCAATCAGAACCTGAAATTGAGTTTGCTGCTAAAGCTTCCTTGAAGAAACAGTTTCAATTGGAAGGCAGTTTTGATGACCAAGCTGTTAAAGCAATTGAAGGTTTGTTGAGTGAAGATGATCGTCGTGCTTTTGAACAAAGTATGGAAGGCGATGCATCTAAACTTTACGCTTGGAAAGCATTTCAACGAACAGTACTTGTTAAAGAAAATTTGGAATTTCCTGCTAAAGATCAATTGTATCAGCAAGTTGGTGGCGGTAGAGTTATGCCAATTTGGACTCGCTGGGTTGCAGCTGCAGCGTCTATTGCTTTATTAATAGGGGCATTTACACTACTCAATCGGGAAGAAGTTCCAACTGGTATTGCAGGTATTCGTCCTGATACAGGTATTGTTGTTCGTCCGGTTAAAGCTGTTGAGCAAGTTGAAAGCAATGAAATGATTCCAGTAAACCCGAAAGTTCAACCAAGAGAAAGCTCTCCTAAACGCATAGATCAAGAAAAGGTCGTACCTGAAATTCAGTTAAATGAAAGCGTAGCAGATTTAACTCCTAAGCGAGCTTTGATATTGGAAGATTTTGAACTTCCGGATGATTATTTAGCGATAAGTCCCGAGCAAAATATTCGCATTCAACCATTGATGCCAACGGCTCAGAATCAGCCAGAGTTTTTAAGTCCGGGTGAATTCGTAATTCAAAAAGCAAAAGGATTGCTTCGAAACAAGCGAATTGATGTAGAGAAACCGATACAGGTAATCAAGGAAGATGGATTAGCTGAAACCAGTTATAAGAGCATTGAGCGTATCACACGAGGCAATGTGAATATTAACCGGGAGAAAACACAAACGGGAAGTCGGGTTACAGGATTTAGTATTGGTTCGCTGGAATTTAGTAGATCAACTAACCGATAAGAGAAAATTAGCAGAGGAGCGCTTCGTTACATATTAACGAGGCGCTTTTTTTATGGAATGAAATGGCTTAGCGGTAGAGCGAAGAATTGAGCGATGACGCGCCCCCTTGCAGGAAGAAATAAACGAGTGAAATGCTTAGCAGGGGGAAGCCCCAAATAAAGAATGTATCAGGTTTAATGAAGCTTCCCCTGTTTTGTAATGCGCATAAAAATAGGCTTTTGTGAATTATTTTAAGAAAATGTTACCGGAATTGTAACAAAGAATAACCAATAATCTTCTTATGACCGAAACCCACCAAGAACATTCAATTATGAAAACGATATCACTCTTTTTTACTGCGGCATTTGCACTTGCTGCTACTTGCGTGAACGCTCAGGGAAGTTTGGAACGCAAGCCACTAGAAACATTTAACACACTTGTAGTAAAAGGTGCTGTTGATGTATATGTAAATCAAACCAATGAATCGGGAATTAGTGCTTCGGCGAGTGATTTAACTTCACTTCAGTACTCGGTTAAAAACGGAACGCTTGAAATTAATGGCGGATCGGAAGGACATATATACGTGCACACACAAGGACTTTCACGCATTGAGGTGTATGGTAATTCGGATGTATACAGTTCGGATACATTAAAAGGTAGCAGTTTAGCGATTGTTAATTCTGGAGCAGGCGATGCTACATTATTGTTGAACTACACCGATGTAGATGTGAATGTGACTGGATCGGCTGATGTTAAATTGAGTGGTACAGCGAGTAATTTAAAAGCAGATGTATCGGGAGCTGGAGATTTGAGAGCGTATAAAATGCCTGTATCATATGCTACTGTAAAACTATCAGGATCAGGAGATGCTCAAATAAATGCTAGCAAGTCGATACAAGGAAATGTGGGCGGAGCTGGAACGCTTTATCACCAAGGCGAGCCTGAGAAAATGGAAGTAGAAGTAACTGGTGCTGGAGAAGTTAAAAAATCGAATGCATTAGTGAATGGAGATACCACACGAATTAAGTTCGGAAATAAGAAGATTATCATTCTAGAAGAAGATGGTAAATCGAAGGTGGAGATTGGTGATGATGTAATTGTTGATGGAGAGATTCAGAATAAAGAAGAAGAGAAACCTAAAAAGGATCATCCACAAAGTATCTGGTCGGGATTTGAAATGGCGATTAATGGCTATATGAATCCTAATAACAGCTTCAACATGGATAGCGTGAACTCGGCATACTCGTTAAACTACAACAAATCGATTGCTGTGAACTTTAACTTTTGGGAAGTGCATGGTAAAATTTTGAAAAACAACATCTATGTAACAACTGGTTTGGGTGCAGAGATTAACAATTATCGATTTGATAAAAATGTAAAGATGTTATCAGATACAACACCTACCGTTGCTGTTGTAGAAGCGGGAAAAGATTATGATAAAAGTAAATTGGTAACTGGTTATTTGAATGCTCCCTTATACTTGACTTTTGCTACTAACAAATTCAGTAATGGAAAACGTTTGAGCATCTCTCCTGGAGTTACAGCTGGTTGGAAATTCACTTCTTACAACAAACGTGTGGTGAATGAAAATGGAGATCGTGAAAAAAGTCATAACCACGATGATTTCAACTTGAATCCATTCCGCGTTAATGCATCTGTTCGTGTTGGTTACGGTTCATTTATTCTATTCGCTAACTACGCTTTAACACCACTATTCCAAAAGAACGAAGGTCCAGATCTTACTGCTTTTTCTGCGGGCATCCGAGTGGTTGGTTTTGGTAAATAATTTCACCTGATCCTCAGAAAGGTGTTTGTGAGCTCCCGTCATCCGAAAGGTTGGCGGGAGTTTTTTATGGATTTTGAATATAGATGAGCTTATCAACTAATACTATTTGTTCGATTGACTTATCAATTTAATTACTTCTAAAAAGCAATGAAATATGACTGTTAGCGCATATTGTCTTTTTATCATTCATGTTTGTCTGCGACGCCATACTTTCTTGTCTTGACACAAGAAAGTATGCAACGGCGAAGCCCTCATGAGCACCTTTGAAAAATACACATTTACGAATAA
>DAOOQW010000256.1:0-3219 GCA_035388945.1 Flavobacteriales bacterium | reverse complement strand
TCTTTGATAACATAAATGAAAAACATACTCAGCTTCCTTTCAATCCTTGTTTTATCTATAAACCTATCGGCGCAACAGTTTGAGTTGAAAGGGCGAATTATTGATAAAGTTAGCTCCGAAGGAATAGTCGGTGCCAATGTGGGATTATATCGAATGCCCGATTCTACTTTAATTACTGGTATTCAAACAGATGCAAATGGAAATTTCATCATCCCCAATGTTCCAGGAGGAATGTATCGCGCTCAAGTCACTTTTGTTGGCTATTCTACCATGCGTTTTCCTGTTCGAATGAACGAAAACAAGGACATTGGTACCAAATCTATGGAAAGCACCATGAAAAATCTCAAAGGAATTGAGGTGGAAGGTGCGCAACAAAGAGCTGTTCAAAAAGGCGATACAACCGAAATAAATGCCGATGCATTCAAAGTAAATCCAGACGCTACAGCTGAGGATTTGGTAAAGAAAATGCCAGGAATCACGGTCGACAATGGTGTTGTGAAAGCGGGTGGGGAAGAGGTGAAAAAAGTACTCATCGATGGGAAAGAGTTTTTTGGTGATGATGCATCCATGGCATTAAAAAATTTGCCAGCTGAAGTGGTAAATAAAATTCAGTTTTTTGATAAAATGAGCGATCAAGCCCAGTTTAGTGGTTTTGATGATGGTAATTCCAAGCGTACCATGAACGTAGTTACACGTAAGGGGATGAAGAATGCTCAGTTTGGGAAAATTTATGCTGGTGGTGGTACCGACGACCGCTACAATGCAGGTTTAAACATGAATTTTTTCAAAGGAAATCGTCGTTTTACTGTTTTAGGTCAAAGCAATAACATCAATCAACAAAACTTCTCCAGCCAAGATTTATTAGGAGTGATGGGAAGCGGCGGCGGCGGCGGCGGAATGGGCGGCGGAGGAATGGGCCGTATGATGGGAATGGCGCCAGGTGCAAATGACCCTTCTAATTTCATGGTAGGACAATCAAACGGTATTAATACCACGCATTCCTTAGGCTTAAATTACAGTGATTCATTGAGTCCGAAAGTAAAACTAAGCGGTAGCTATTTTTTCAATAACAGTGCAAATGCTACAAGTAAAAATATTGATCGGGATTATTATTTAAATGATTCCACTAATCAACGATATAGTGAATCAAATACAGGTTGGAGTAATAACTTAAATCACCGCTTAAATCTACGTGTTGAAATAAATTTAGATACCAATAATTCCATTATTTACACTCCACGATTAAGTTGGCAAGCAAATCAAAATGGTTCGGATGTAATGGGTAACACCATCCGAAATGCAATTGATTCAATTAGTTCAACTGCTACAAACAATGTTTCACGAAATACGGGCTATTCAATGAGCCATAACGTATTATTACGTCATAAATTCAAGAAGTTCGGACGTACCATTTCACTTACGTTGAATTCGGATAATTCGGAGAAGAATGGATTGTCAGGCTTAGGTTCATCCAATTCATTTTTAGGATTAATAGACACAACCATCACACTTAAACAGCAATCTGGAACTTACAGTAATGCTCAGAATTACTCCAGCAACATCATGTTTACCGAGCCTTTGGGTAAGGTTGCTCAATTGTTTTTGAATTATTCTCCGACCTTGGCATTCAATAATTCATCTAAAGAAACAAATCGACTAAATCCCTTAAGTCAGGAATTTACTTCTTTCGATACCTTATTGAGTAATCGGTATAACAATACGATCACAACTCAAAAAGGTGGTGCCGGTATTCGTATTCGTACTGCTAAATTAATGATGGTATTTAATGCCAACGCTCAACAAGTAGTATTAGATGGAACACAAACCTTTCCTCAAGCATTTGCCATCAAACGTACGTTTAATAACATCGTTCCTTTTGCGATGATGAATTACAAATTCAGTAGTTCTACAAATCTTCGTGTTTTTTATCGCAGCAATACTAACGTTCCTTCTATTTCGCAATTGCAAAGTGTTGTAGATAATAGCAATCCACTTCAACTATCAACAGGAAATACAAATTTAAAACAGGAATATTCTCAATCAATAAGCACCCGTTTTGCTTCTGCTAATTTGAAAAGTAGTCGGGCCTTCTTTGCTAATATCAGTAGCACATTTACCAATAATTACATTGCTAATTCTACTTTCTTAGCAAATAGTGACACGCTTCTTGATGGTATTCAAATTAGAAAAGGTTCACAACTAACACGACCTGTTAATTTGAATGGTTACATGAGTGTAAATTCTCTATTAACGTATAGTTTGCCAGTAAAATGGATAAAAAGCACGCTAAATCTACAAGGTGGTGTAAACTATACATTGAAACCCGGTGAAATTAACGGTTTGAAAAACGAAACTAGCACAATCACATACAATGGAGGCTTAGTAATAGCTAGTAATATCAGTGAGAAAATCGATTTTACCCTAACTTATAATGGAGGCTGGAATCAAGTTCAAAGCACCTTACAGCCAACACTGAATAACAATTACGTAGTGCAAACTGCCGGATTCAAATGGAATTGGTTACCGTGGAAAGGTCTAGTCTTAAACACCGAAATTAACCATTCTCGTTACGATGGTTTAGGTACTGGATTTAATCAAAACTTCACCCTTTGGAACGCCGGAATTGGATATAAATTCTTGAAAGGAAAATCAGGGGAATTACGCGCTACAGCTTTCGATATATTGAATCAGAATACAAGCATAAGCCGAAGCATTACCGAGACGTATGTGGAAGATAACCGCACCAAAGTATTGAATCGTTATTTCATGCTAACATTCACATTTACATTCCGAAAATTTAATGGAATGAAAATGCCTGAAGTGCCTACTGATCCTCATGGTGGCCCAGGCGGTCCAGGTGGACATCCAATGGGTCCTCCTCCTGTTGGAAGATAATTCAATTAAAAATCCCGAAATGCTAGTGTATTTCGGGATTTTTTATATCAGTTGTGCAGTTAAAAATTAGAATTATCCTTTAATATATTTATCTCTAAACCCAATAATCAATACATATGCAATACCTTTAATTTAACTTATTTAAACTAAAATTAGGATTAGAAACGGATCAGTGCGTTGGCTATGTCTGGGCGGCGAGGGTGTGTTTCGACATAGATTTGGAAAATGCTTGTCTAAGTAAAATGGTCGGAAAAAGGCATTGTGCGTATGCAGCATCGTCCAGACTTGAACTTCTTTGGTTACTTTCTTGTTTCAAGACAAGAA
>DAOOQW010000255.1:0-3226 GCA_035388945.1 Flavobacteriales bacterium | reverse complement strand
GTCGAGCCTGAATAATTCATACTTTTGCACCACAAAATTCACCTGCTATGTCAACTGCAACAGCATCACAAATCAATATCTCTCCAGTATTAAAACAATTGGGAATAGAGCCTGAAAATACTGGCGTTTCAACTGGTGTTCAATGGTACGAAGGTTCTGGAAAATGGATAGAATCTTATTCTCCTGTTGATGGGAATTTAATTGCTAAAGTGAAATGTGCTGGAGAGTTTGACTACGAAATGGTCATCAAAAAAGCAGAAGAAGCTTTTAAAGTTTGGCGATTAATGCCAGCTCCAAAACGAGGAGAGATTGTTCGTCAAATGGGCGATGCGCTTCGCGAAAAGAAAGATGCACTTGGACAATTAGTTTCCTACGAAATGGGGAAAAGTCTTCAAGAAGGTTTGGGTGAAGTTCAAGAAATGATCGACATCTGTGATTTTGCAGTTGGTCTATCTCGCCAGTTATATGGTCTTACCATGCACAGCGAACGTCCATCTCACCGCATGTATGAGCAATGGCATCCTATCGGAATCGTTGGAATTATTTCAGCATTCAATTTTCCAGTTGCTGTTTGGTCTTGGAATTCAATGCTAGCATGGGTTTGTGGTGATGTTTGCGTTTGGAAACCTTCTTCTAAAGTTCCGCTTTGCTCTATTGCTTGTCAAAATATCATCACCGAAGTATTGCGTAAAAACAACTTACCAGAAGGTGTTTCTAACTTAGTAGTTGGTAATGCCGCAGGTGATTTACTTAACAACGACAAACGCGTTCCGCTTGTTTCTTTCACGGGATCAACTCGTATCGGTCGCCACGTGTCTCAAACAGTTGCCGGTCGATTTGGTCGCTCAATCCTTGAATTAGGAGGAAACAACGCAATCATCGTTACCGAAAATGCCGACTTGAAAATGGTATTGGTAGGTTCTGTTTTTGGTGCTGTTGGTACTGCCGGACAACGTTGCACATCAACTCGTCGCTTGATTATTCATGAGAGCATCTACGATAAAGTGTGTGAAGTACTTAAAGGAGCATACAGCCAGTTAAACATTGGTAATCCTCTTGATCAAAACAATCACGTTGGACCATTGATCGATACAAAAGCTGTTGAAGATTACAGCAACGCTATCGAGAAAGCAAAAGCAGAAGGCGGAAAAGTATTAGTTGAAGGTGGTGTGTTAACGGGAGAAGGCTATGAAAGTGGTTGCTATGTAAAACCATGTATCATTGAAGCCGAAAACCATTTCCACATTGTTCAAGAAGAAACGTTTGCACCTATTTTATATTTGATCAAATACAGTACGATTGATCAAGCAATTGAACTTCAAAACGGGGTTCCACAAGGACTTTCTTCTTCAATCTTTACCAATAACATGCGCGAAATGGAAGCATTCCTTTCTGCTGCAGGTTCTGATTGCGGTATTGCTAATGTGAACATTGGTACTTCAGGCGCCGAAATCGGAGGTGCTTTTGGTGGTGAAAAAGAAACTGGCGGAGGACGTGAATCTGGTTCTGATGCTTGGAAGGCATATATGCGTCGCCAAACAAACACGATCAACTACGGAACAGCGCTGCCTTTAGCACAAGGAATTCAGTTCAACTTCTAATTTCGTTTGCTACTCCGAGCCTTTTTGGTCATTGCAATTGTTGCAGGATTTTCATCCTGTAATTCAACTGCGCCCAATAAAAAGAAAAGTACAGAGTATTTCGACAATCCAGCATTCTTCGAAAAAGAGGCATTAGAAAAACGTGCTTCAAAGTTGGCATTGTTTAAAACCGTTGAATCGGAAGGGAAAAGCGAACAAAAACGACTTAACCAAGTCGACTGGAAGAAAGAATTAGGTGTTTTTAGTTCGATTACACTAAACAAATCGTCTTATTCGGGAAAATACACCGTCGACTCATCTCAACAAGCAGAATGGCGTCAAATCACCTATTCTACCATAGATCCCAAGTTGCCCATTAAGCGCTTTATAGTTAGTGATTCATCTGGTATTATTCATTCGGTGGAAGCCTTTAAAAATGAATCCTCAAGCCTAGTTGATTCAGAGCTTCATTGGCGCTACGTTCCAGATAGTGGTTTTAGCATTTATGGACTACAAAAAGTTACCCCATGGTCACATTCAAGCTTTAGGGTTTCTGCTATCTTCGTTTCCCCCAACTCTCGATAGCCTCGTTCTGTAAGGCTCTTTTTATTTAAAAAAATCCAACATGCTGAATATTATTCTGGCAGTTTTTGTCCTTGGATATGGCGCAATTGCGTTCGAACATCCGCTCAAAATAAATAAATCTGGTTCTGCCCTGTTAATGGGGATTTTGATTTGGACATTATATCGAATTGGCTGGACATCCGATGATGTTGCCGGTGAATTAGAACATCACCTCACGGGCATTGCCGAAATTCTATTTTTCTTGATGGGTGCTATGACCATTGTTGAAGTAATTGATGCTCACGACGGATTTAATCTAATAACCAATAGAATCAATACAAAGAGTAAGATAAAACTGCTGTGGATAATGGCAATTCTGGCCTTTTTCCTTTCAGCAATTCTCGACAACCTTACCACAACTATTGTGATGGTCTCCTTAGCGAGAAAGCTAATTCCGGATGAGAAACAACGTTTGTTTTTTGCCGGCATGACTGTTATATCGGCAAATGCAGGTGGCGCCTGGTCTCCTATAGGTGATGTTACTACAACCATGCTGTGGATTGGCGGTCAAGTAAGTACTTTGAATATCATGAAAGTGCTTTTTTTTCCAAGCTTAGTTTGCATGTTCATTCCACTCTTTTACGTTAGCCTTTTCGAAAAAAAGACCTTAAAAGGAGACTTGCCAGATCGAACCAAACAAAAACTAGCGCCCGAAAACAAACTCATATTCTCACTTGGTTTAGGAGGATTGATTTTGGTTCCCGTTTTCAAGCAATTAACACATTTGCCTCCTTACGTAGGAATGATGTTAGCCCTTGGTATTATTTGGATTGCAGCCGACCTAATTCATCGGAAAAAAGGAACAGAAGAACAAAAGAAGTATTCAGCTTCTAATGCATTGATGAAAATCGATATGCCGAGTTTATTGTTCTTTCTGGGAATACTTCTAGCAGTAAGCGGATTGGAGTCGTTACACGTGCTTAAAAACGTGGCAACGTGGATGGATACTGCCATCGGAAATAAGGACCTGATCGTTATTTGTATTGGTGTATTATCGGCAGTTGTTGATAACGTGCCCCTTG
>DAOOQW010000254.1:0-3230 GCA_035388945.1 Flavobacteriales bacterium | reverse complement strand
ATAGAGGAAGCTTTTCAAATGCAAACACAATTCGTAGCTAATGCATCTCATGAGTTGCGTACACCTTTGACAGTATTATCCGGACAGTTGGAAGTAGCACTTTTAAAAGAAAGAACTCCTGAACAATATCAAATCATTCTTACCTCATTAAAGGAAGATTTGAGTTTGCTCAATCAAACTGCAAACAGGCTACTATTATTGGCTCAGGCTGATTCTCGAGCTGAAAATCTCGATGCTCGTCCATTTCGTTTAGATGAAACCTTATGGCAAATTCAATCGGAAATGTTGAAACGCTATCCTGGAGCTGAAATCGAAATTGGATTTTCTCGAATACCAGAATCGGAATTCGAATTTATGATTACTGGTAATGAGCAACTTATTCGGGTTGCTATTGGTAATGTGGTCGAAAATGCACTCAAATACAGTAATCCTCAACGCTGTAAAA
Organism: Flavobacteriales bacterium; assembly: GCA_035388945.1. GTDB lineage: Bacteria > Bacteroidota > Bacteroidia > M30B66 > M30B66 > CALQRR01. The sequence continues at coordinate 2,785 of DAOOQW010000254.1, read as the reverse complement.
TTACCTTCGACATTGAACATTCTGAGAAGTCTGTTATTGTTGAGGATAAAGGATCCGGTATAGCCGCTGATGAACACCACAAAATTTTCTTGCCATTTTATCGATCGCCTTCTTCCATTAATGCACCTGGACATGGATTGGGTTTAGCCATGGTAAAAAAGATTTTACAATTACATAAAGGCGAGATCACTCTAACATCTCAAAAGGGAGAAGGTACAACTGTGAAGATTTCTTTTTCAGAATCTTAATGCAATTTCAATCTGAGAGGAATGGTTATGTCAATTAATTTTCTCAGATTTGAAATATGTTATATTCGGGGGATTCTAAATTAAAACCTAACAAGGGTTTTCAGTATTTTTTGTTGACAGCATTTTCGGCTTTACTAGTTGGAGCTGGAGCTTTATTTGTGCATAATAGAGGAATGTTGGACGACCTCCGTGCTGAGCGTGTTAGTTCAGAATCGATTATACATGAGCGTAATTTTGCCTTGCAGGAAATCAGAATCGTTAAGAATAAATTGCGTGCTTCTGACGATTTGAACCAAGCTAGAATTGACTCATTAGCTGATTTGAGCAATCAATTAGTTCAAGCCTTAAAATCAAATAAAAATCTTCAAGAGAAAATTAAGGAAAGTGAGGAGCAGCAAACAACTGTTTCGGCTTATCAAACGTTGAAATTTGAACAAGACCAAGCTTTTCAGCAATTAGAAAAACGTTCAGGCGAGCTTCAATCTCAAAATCAGCATTTAAAGCACAATCTACATTCAGTTGAACAAGAAAACAGTCGTTTGACTACTCAATTGGATGAGTATGTGAATAAAGCAATACTGTTTGATGTGGAAGCTCGTCGGTCACTTACTGGTAAATTAACTGTACATGCGCGTAATACACGTGCAATACACGTTGAGTTTACTATCGCAAAAGGCACTTTAGAGCCTAATTCAAAACTGTATGTAACTCTTACTGATATTCAGCAAGGCAAAGGCATACCCGGAAAAGAACTTCCAATTACACTTTCATTAGATGGTGAAAATATGACCATTCAACCAGCAGCTTTAGCTAAATGGGAAGGAAAGGGCGCAGCCGATCGGATGGAATTAGGATTCGACCTAGATAAGAAGCTTCAAAAAGGAATTTATCAGGTGGATGTTTATTCCGATTCGAGGTATTTGGGAGGTTCTCGTTTAAGACTTCAATAAGAATTCGAAACATATTATTCGAAACAGTAGCACTGAAATAAGAGATTTTCAGATGTAAGTTTCGTGGCTTTTTTCCGGCAACATTAAATTCAAGGATTGGTATAGGAACTATCCATGATTTTAAACTTCAGGTTATGCTGGGATTTTACCAACCGATATCGAGCTGGACTCATTTACTGGGAGCCCTGATAACTTTATGTACAGGCGCTATATTGATTCGACGTGGTTGGGGTAACCAAATTCGTGTCGGATCACTCATCGTTTTTATGATTGGTATTATTCTCATGTTTACCATGAGTGGTGTGTATCATGCATTGGAGCCAGGATTAGGTAGACAAGTTTTTCGTAGACTCGATTATGCTGCGATTTTCGTCATGATTGCAGGTACAGCAACTCCAATTCACGTTATAATGTTCAGAGGTTGGTGGAGATGGGGAATGCTCATTTATTTATGGGTAGTTGCAATTGTTGGACTTTTATTGACAGTAATCTTAATAGATCAAATTCCCGAGTGGGCCACATTAAGTGTCTTTATGGCTTTAGGATGGACTGCATTAGCATCGATTTTAAAAGCAGGACGTTTATATGGCTTCATGGCAATTCGCCTCGCATTATTAGGTGGATTGTTTTACTCTATTGGAGCAGCAATAGATTTTCTACGTTGGCCTGAGTTAGTTCCAGGTTTTATTGGATCACATGAGATTTTCCATGTATTTGTGATGTTAGGTGCTGCTGCACATTGGAAATTAATTTACAATTGGGCTGATCAACCAACTCATACCCGTTTGGTTTTTCTAGTGAAAGAAAAATCTGAAAATGAACTTTTTGCACGTGCTGTTGGAGAATCTATTTTCGTTTCTGCAACCTCACGACAAGAATTGCGTACACGGGTAAAAGAGAAGCTGGATGAACAATTTCATCCACGTCTTATCCCTGCTAAAATTCGTTTTCGTTACTACAGAGATGTAGTTATGAAAATGGGAGCATAATGAATTCAAACTAAAGACAATCACACTATCGAAAAACGATTTACTATCCAGTGTACGATGCGTTGACAAAGTGTTAAACTTTGTGAATACTACCATTTCCGGACAATATTCCGGCAATAATTCGTTTCAAACTGGCTTTGTTGAACGTTTTAATAGTTTGTGTTATGTCTATGTCGATGCTCGAATACAGTAAAGTCATTTTAGAGAACGTTAGCTTTGATGCAAGTTTGTTTATCAAAGAACTCCGTAAAGCATTTCAACGCTTAGTCGAACCTGAAGCAGAGGAACTTATGATCTGGTGCCTAACTCGTTATAAGTTCCCCTGAAGTGGCATTTGAAAGAAATTAAGACAAGTGTTTTGTTGTTAAAAACCGGTAAGCCTTATTAAGCAAGCCGGTTTTTTAGTTTTCGGTGGTTAAAGCATGTATTTTTGTGCTCCAAAATCAATTGAATGAATCACGATTGTATTGTTATAGGTGGAGGAATTGTTGGCCTAGCAACAGCTTTTACCTTGCTTCAGGAGAAACCAGAATTACGTTTGTTACTTCTTGAAAAAGAAGAAAAACCGGTAAACGGTAAGATCCGTAAATACTACAAA
>DAOOQW010000253.1:0-3251 GCA_035388945.1 Flavobacteriales bacterium | reverse complement strand
GTATTGGATTTTTATTTAGCACATCACAAGCGACATCTCTATCAAGCATTAAGAGCTGCAAATATAATTAATCACAATGTCAATATTGCCTCGTAAAATGCTCCAATTTGCCTAGCTTGATCAACTAAATGCATCTCGTAAATCCAATGACGCTTCTCCCCTGTCTTACCAGGATTATCAAGCTGTATATGATTTTCGGGATGCAAATAATTTACCTTTTCTTCTCCTTCAATTCGTTCGTGTGGAAATCGCCCTATTAAATGACCACAATGCGGACCTCCAAATTCCCATCCGAGCGATAAAGCTAAATCATGTGTAAAAGCATATAATTCAGCACCTGTACAATCTGGATGTGCTTCGTACCAAGTCTTTCCACGTTTCCAGGCTTCTTCTACATCGTGCAACATTTTTAATTTTACGGGATCATTTCCCAACACAAAAGTCATCCCTACATCGGCCTCCCAATCTTCGAAAACAGGACCGAAATCAAAGAATAAAATATCGTCCTCTTGCAACATTAAATCTGGTGGATTTTCGCGATAAGGAAACAAAGTATTTGCTCCCGAACGTACAATTCGCTTATGCCAGTATTTTCGAATACCATACAATTCAAAAGCTAAATCGTATAATTCATTGTTTAAATCACGCTCTGATTTCCCAGCACAAATTAATCCGCGCGATTTTGCTGTACTAAATAAAACAAATGCATTCCGCTGTGCTTCTAATAGCACCTGTCCTAAGTCGCGTTTACTTTCCGCCATAGCTGTAATGACCTATTATTTTCCAGGAGAATAAAACATCCTCCATCACTTGTCCAGCCCCAATATTATGGACTATTAAGCTACGTTTTCCATCGGGTGATTTTTTTTCTATTACCAATCCAATATGCGTAATTCCTCCGCCTAAATCCCAACAAACGATATCACCTGCTACATAATCGTTTGCATTGCTACTCTTGGGTTTTACCGTTCCGAAACGTTCAAAAAACACCATTAAATTGGGTACGCGACGATGATCAATATTAGAATCGGTCTTTTTTAATCCCCAACGCTTGGGATAAAGATTAAAATGCGCCTTCATATCTTCATGTACTAACTGTTGCAAATCCTTTCCCAGCTTTCGATACGCTCGAATTACTACATCTGTACAAACTCCCTTATCTGCTGGCACATCACCCATCGGATAGGAAATGCGAAAATAGGTAGGATCATATTGAACTTTTTGTTGCGTTAACGAAATAGCCGCTTCCGATAAACGATGCTGCCAGCTTGTAGTTTGCGCGAAAATGGGAGAAATTCCCAAGTAAAAAATGAGCAGTAAAACTCGAATAATTTTTTTCATTTGGGCAACGCTTTTTAATCTCCGCAAGCTACAATTAAAAACCCCGGGCTTTCAAGTCGCAGGAGCTCCTTTCAATCCCTGTTGCAGCCTAAACAGAGGCTTTAGATTTCCAAAGAAAGTTTATTCTTTCAAGCAACCGTTAGAAATATTGAACCTAATAACGTACATCCAACATGAATTAATATGTAACGGAAATACCTATTCCACAATTAATTCATCCATCAGAATAGCTCAAATAAACTAAGGCAGTGGCTCAAAATCCAATACCGCCGAATTCATGCAAAACCGTTTAAAAGTTGGCGCCGGACCATCATCGAAAATATGTCCCAAATGCCCATCGCATCTCCCACATAGTACTTCAACCCGAACCATTCCATAGGTACGATCTTCTTCATATCGCACACTATTCGTGCGAAGTGCTTCGTAAAAACTTGGCCATCCACAACTGCTGGCAAACTTAGCATCCGACTTAAATAAAGCATTACCACAAGCAGCACAGTAATAATTCCCCAATTTATCTGTATCCCAATATTTACCTGTAAAAGCACGCTCCGTTCCTTTTAAACGAGAAATCTCATAAACTTCCAGACTCAATACTTTTTTCCATTCTGCATTGCTCACATTCAAATGAGTTGTGTCGGTTCGAGAATAATACGGATTGCTGGCTTGAGTGCTGTTGTCGCTCATAGATTTAGTTGGTGTTGATTGATTCGATTGACTCTGACATCCGCCAGAAAAAATCATCAGTAAAACAAATGAAAAAATACACAGTCGCATAGAGACAAAATTTAAAATTTGTATGTCTTGAATCTAAAACAGCCATTCATCCGGATTGTTTGAACTGTTTGTTTTCAATTACACATCTGGTCGTTGCTATAAAAATAACCTTACACGAATATGCATTTTTTTGCTTCGATGTACGATCTTCCGCCTCGTTGCGCCCTGTTTGATAGCTGCTATTAGTCCATGCACCTTTGCCACGCAATTTTCAATATGAAAAAGATAGTTTCCCTTTATCTGTTGTTGTTTTCGTTCAGCACATTCGCTCAAACGGTTCAACTTAGCTCACTTCAAGATGCACTTAATCTTGCTCGAAAGCAGAATAATTCAATCCGCTCCTCCGAATTGCAAAATCGAATCGCTCAAACCGATAATGCTCTTGCTCAAAGCGGATTATATCCATCACTCAGCCTAACCGGAAATAGCGATTATAACTTAAAACTACCCGTTCAGCTTATCCCGGCAGAAATTTTTGGAGGACCAGCTGGCACTTTCAAATCCGTTCAATTTGGTCGAGCTTGGAACAGTAATGCCAGTGCCGTTTTTGAATTACCGCTTCTTCACCCCGATAAATACGCTCAAGCTCGTGCAGGAAAACTCACACGCGAACAAGTTGAACTGGAACAAACAGCTCAACAAAGACTCGCTCTTCAGAAAGTAACTGCAGCCTATTTAAATGTTCTGGTTCTTCAACAAGCTTTGGTGCTTAATATGGAACTCGATTCCTCTGCAACTACACTATATGATGCCACCAAAGCGCGTTTCGAACAACAACTCGTTAGCCGAGTAGAAATCAACCGAAGTGAAAATCTCAAAAATGCCAACTTGCAACAAACACTTTTGCTTCGCTCTAATCTGCAAGTAGCTCGACAAAACCTCTGCATTCTTCTCGGCTTAAATCCCAATTCCGATTTACAAATTAGCGATCAGCTCAGTAAATACGCCGAACTCAGCTTAACAAATCTTCCCGAAATAAAAGCTGAAAACCGTCCATCTTACCAAGCAACACTCAAAGCAGAAGAAGCTGCACGTTGGAAAATGCGTCAAAATGCATACGCCGCACTTCCTAAATTATCAATCAATTCAAAATATACATTCGCCAATCAAACCGATCGATTATTCAGTAACAC
>DAOOQW010000252.1:0-3260 GCA_035388945.1 Flavobacteriales bacterium | reverse complement strand
GCTACTGCCGATGTTGTTATTGGAGCATTACGTGCAAAAGAAGGTAGAACACCCATTGTCGTTACCGATGAAATGGTGAGCAACATGAAATTTGGTTCAGTCATCGTGGATATTTCAATTGACCAAGGTGGATGTTTCGAAACTTCTCAAGTGACCAATCATGCTAATCCGGTTTTCAAAAAATACGGTGTTACACACTATTGTGTACCGAATGTGGCATCACGCGTATCTCAAACAGCTTCGCTCGCTTTGAGTAATATCTTCACTCCTATTTTATTAGATATGGGAGAAAAAGGTGGTATCGAAAATTATTTGCGAATGAATGCTGGAGTTCGAAATGGTGTATACATATATAATGGTATTATCACCCATAAATACATTGGCGAAACGTATAACATTCCCTATAAAGACCTTGATTTACTTATTGCTGCAACTCAATTTTGAGTCGAGGCTTACCCGAACATTTTCTACTACTTTTGCCGCATGAGTTTTGGTCGTCGTCTTCGCTTATTTATTTTCGGAATTCTTCTTGGAAGCTTAGTTGTTTGGGGATTCCTTTTTCGTGGTAGAACTTTCCCAGCTTGGACTCCCGAGGGGCGAGTGCTTGAATCACTCCAAGAACATCCAGTCAAAATATCTACTGAAGCTCGTTGTCTGCTCGATTGCAATAAAATCAGTGACCAAGATATTCTCAAACTAATTGCTGATGGCGATGTGCTTTTTAGTCAAAGTGATATACATGGAAAAGAAATTCCTGAATATGTCGTTGAAGGTAAAGGTGCATCTGGAAAGACATTTAAAATGAAGTTTCGTACCGAATACCTAAGCACATTACTCATTACCATTATTCCAACTCCAGATGCAAGCTCAACCTGCGACTGCAGCGTCAAGTAATGGCTGTTACCGTCATCAATTGCACCTCAATCAATTGGTCGACATCGTAACCAAACGGGATCAAAAAACGGGATTGCTTACCCGAGGTCGCATTCGTTGGATTCTCACCAGTAAAGATTACCATTCGAGAGGCATAAAAGTGATGTTAGTGGATAGAACAGTTGGTCGTGTTCAGCGCATTGTGACCGATCCTGAACTACATTCGTCGAATGAATAAACCCCAAACCTGGACATTATCAAACGGAATCCGTGTTATTTACACTTTAGTAAATAGTCCGGTTGCTCACTGTGGCTTGTTTATCAATGCTGGTAGTCGCGATGAATTGAATCACGAACACGGTTTAGCACATTTTATCGAACATTCTGTTTTTAAAGGTACTCCCAAACGTAAAGCTTATCACATTCTTAGTCGAATGGAAGATGTGGGTGGAGAAATTAATGCTTATACCAGCAAAGAAGAAACTGTTTTATACGGCACTTTTCTATCGGCTCATTATCAGCGTGCAATTGATTTACTCAACGACATTGCCTTTCATTCGAGTTTTCCCGAAAAGGAAATCAACAAAGAAAAAACGGTCATCATCGATGAGATAAATTCCTACAAAGACAGCCCTTCCGAAGAAATTTACGATCGCTTTGAAGAACAAATCTATCCGAACCATTCACTCGGACACGATATTTTAGGAACTCCTGCTCATTTGAAAAAATTCAGTCCTGCTGATATTAAATCATTTATTAGCCGCACTTGGAACACCGATCAAATTGTATTTTCATTTGTAGGAAACATCCCCGTTTCTCGAGTTAAAGCACAAATCGATCGAACCATTGGATTGCAACCTGCCAATCTTCGAAATTTCAATCGACAACCGGTTCCTGTTTATGCTCCTACCCATCAAATCGAAAAACGCAAAAATCATCAAGCGCATTTAGTAATGGGCAATTTGGCGTATTCGGTTAAAGATCCTAAACGTACTGGATTGATATTACTAAACAATCTACTCGGCGGACCAGGAATGAGTTCAAGACTCAACTTAGCCATCCGAGAAAAATATGGTTGGACGTATAATATCGATTCGGGCTATGCAATTTTCAGTGATACTGGATTGTGGAGTGTATATCTGGGAACCGAAGCTGCTTGGGTAGATCGGTGTCGAGAATTGGTATTAATCGAAATGAAGAAGCTTCGAGAAAAGGAATTAGGCGTTTTACAATTGCAAAAAGCCAAAAATCAATTAATCGGTCAAATGGCAATTGCCCAAGAAAGCAATTCCTCTTTAATGTTAGGATTTGCCAAGACATTCCTGATATTCAATAAGATAGATACATTTGAGGAAGTAGTTCAGAAAATTGAATCCCTCAGTTCCAAAGACTTACGAGATATAGCTAACGAAGTTTTTAATGAGTCACAACTCTCTTCTTTACTCTATCAAGGTCGTTGATTTACAGTGATTTATATTTAAATCGAAAGAAATAAAACTCAAATTGGGTGTTTTTTAACATTCGGGTTTTGAAAACGAAGGAACTGGCGTATTTTAGGCGGCTCAAATAAATACTATGCATGTAGCTGTTGCTGGAAATATTGGTTCCGGAAAGACCACACTCACTTCATTGTTGTCGAAACACTACAACTGGGTTCCCCATTTCGAGGACGCAGACGACAATCCCTATCTGAACGATTTTTACGAAGATATGCAACGTTGGTCTTTCAACTTGCAGATTTACTTCTTGAATTCTCGATTCAATCAAGTTAACGACATTCGTAAGAGCGGTAAGCATGTCATTCAGGATCGTACGATTTATGAAGATGCGTATATCTTCGCTCCCAACCTGCACGCGATGGGTTTAATGACCACACGCGATTTCGAAAACTACTTCACTTTATTCAACCTCATGTCGAGCTTTATCGCTCCGCCAGATGTGTTGATTTATCTTCGTGCAAGTGTTCCAACCTTGGTGAATCAAATCCAAAAACGTGGAAGGGATTATGAAAACTCGATCCGCCTCGATTATTTAAAACGTTTAAATGAGCGTTATGAAGCGTGGATTTCGAACTACACCGTTGGAAAACTCATGATTGTGGATGTAGATGAAAACAAATTCAGCGAAAATCCGGAGCATTTAGGAGAAATCATCAACCGCATCGACGCCGAAATTAACGGTCTATTCTGATTCTTTTTCGGGGTATGCCCCTTCGGGTCGTGCTTTTGCTTGCCACTATGTGGGCTATAAGTCCTCTTGTTCGCCTTCGCTTTCACTACGGCGCACACTGCGGGCTACCGCCTCAACCGCTCATACAAAGTCCAAGAAGCAAACTGATATAAAAAAAGCCCTGTAACGATGATGTTACAGGGCTTTTTAATGTTTTA
>DAOOQW010000251.1:0-3268 GCA_035388945.1 Flavobacteriales bacterium | reverse complement strand
GGTTTACGGTTGAGCCGATACCCCGCACGAAGGAGGAGTAAAGGCGAAGACGCGACCCCGAATTTGTGAAGTGAAACGTAGCAAATACGGGGGAAGCCCCAAAAATAATGCTCCTTTGTAACAATTATTCATTTCAAACTACTAATGCTGAGAACAGACTAAATTTCAAATTTCAAACGACATTTCATTTTTTCAAATGATTTTCAAGTAAACAAGAAACCTTTAATTTGCCCCTTTCATACACTCTTGTCCCTTATGTTTACAACTAGAAACTTTATTGCATCGATACTTATGGCTACACTCGTAGTCGGAATCCCTGCCAATGCCGAGGCTCAGCAGGCTCCAGTAATACCACTTAAGGATTTTTTCCGTAATCCTGAGAAAGTCGCATTTCGAATTTCTCCCGATGGAAAACATCTTGCCTTTATGCAACCTTGGGAAAACCGCTTGAACATCTTCGTTCAAGAAATTGGTAAACCAGGTGAAGTACAAGTTACGTTCGCTAAAGAGCGCGATATCCAAGGATATTTTTGGAAAAATAATAACCGCTTAGTTTTTTTACAAGATAAAGGTGGAAACGAAAATTTTCACTTGTTTGCCGTTGATTCGGATGGTAAAAACCAAAAGGAACTCACGGAAGGTGCAGATGTACGTGCCGAAATCATCGACGATTTGTACGATAACGACAATGAGATGATTATCGGTCTGAACAAACGTAATCCTCAATTTTACGATGCTTACCGTATCAACATCAATACAGGTGAATTAACAATGGTTGGCGAAAACCCAGGGAATATTACTGGCTGGCAAACCGACAATAAAGGTGTTATTCGTATTGCTACTACCACCGATGGAATCAACACCGGCGTGCTTTACCGAAATAACGACACAGAAAAATTCACCGAACTTATCTCGACCAATTTCAAAGAATCGTTTAGTCCGCTGTATTTCGATTTCGACGATAAATTGCTTTTTGTTTCTTCCAACATTGGACGCGATAGATCAACGATTATCAAATACGATCCAGTAGCGAAAAAAGAGATTTCTTCTTTATACGAGCATCCCGAAGTAGATGTAAGCACTTTGCTTCGTAGCCGCAAACGCAAAGTCATTACTGGCGTTGTGTATGATACAGATAAAAGTCACTACCAGTTTTTCGATAAACAACGTGAGGAACTTCAAAAGAAACTAGATACCCGTTTTCCTGGCTATGAAGTTAGTTTAGCTGGACAAAATCGCAACGAGGATAAATTACTGATTACCGTTTCGAGCGATCGTTCTTATGGAAGCTATTACTTCTACGATTTAACAACTGGAGCATTCACAAAATTGGCTGATATCAGTCCTTGGTTGAAGGAAGAAGATATGGCCGAAATGAAGCCTATCAAGTACATTGCTCGCGATGGCAAAGTGATTAATGGATATTTGACTTTACCGAAAGGCATTCCAGCTAAAAACCTACCCGTAGTAATTAATCCGCACGGTGGACCTTGGGCTCGCGATGAGTGGGGCTTTAATCCGGAAGTTCAGTTTTTAGCGAATCGTGGATATGCAGTTTTGCAGATGAACTTTAGAGGTTCGGTTGGTTATGGTCGTGCTTTCTGGGAAGCTAGTTTCAAGCAATGGGGTTTAACCATGCAAAACGACATTACCGATGGTGTGAATTGGCTCATTGAACAAGGCATTGCTGATCCAAAACATGTAGCTATTTATGGTGCATCTTATGGTGGTTATGCAACGCTTGCTGGTATCACATTAACACCCGATTTATATGCGTGCGCAGTTGATTACGTAGGTGTTTCAAACCTTTTCACATTCATGAGTACAATTCCTCCTTATTGGAAACCATATCTCGATATGATGTACGAAATGGTAGGTGATCCTGAAAAAGATAAAGAATTGATGACGGCTGCTTCACCCGTTTTTCATGTAGATAAAATCAAATGTCCGCTCTTTATTGCTCAAGGTGCTAACGATCCACGTGTAGCGAAAGCTGAATCGGACCAAATGGTTGAAGCCTTGAAAAAACGCGGAATTGATGTGCCATATATGGTGAAAGACAACGAAGGACACGGCTTTGGTAACGAAGAAAACCGAATGGATTTTTATCGTGAGATGGAGCGTTTCTTTGGTAAATACTTGAATGGTAGAGTTGAGAAATAAACCATTCAATTGATTGAAGGTGCCCGGTGATGTGAAAGTCCCGGGCATTTTTTATGGAGTCTGCTCCATTTCAATCTTTTGAAAATGAGCCGGATGAATATTTTCAGTATCTTGGTTTGAAATGGCGTATACCTATTATGAATGTGAAGTAATTCAGATTCTGGACGAAACTCCAGATGTGAAACGCTTTGTTTTACGCTATCCCAGTGAAGTAAAGCTAGATTTTCATGCTGGTCAGTTTGTGATGTTGGATCTACCAATCGACAGCAAATACACCAACCGAAGTTATTCAATTGCCTCTCCCCCATCGAGCGACAATACCTTAGAACTCATCATTGTGATGAATCCACAAGGTTTGGGAACACCACATTTATTTCGGGATGTAACAGTTGGTTCTAAAATCAAAACAACACTTCCACTTGGAAAATTTCGCTTAGATGAAAACCTCAACCGTCGGGTATGTTTTATCTGCACGGGAACAGGCATTGCTCCTTTTAGGTCGATGATTCTAGATATATTCCAACAAGAAAAACCTCATCAAGAAATAACACTCATTGCTGGAGTGAGAAGTCAACGAGATTTGCTCTACCACGAGGAATTCCTCAAACTACAGGAAGAAAAAGCTAGCTTCAATTACATTCCCGTTTTATCGCGCGAAGTTTGGGCTGGCCGTTCGGGATATGTGCATGATGTTTACAAAGAATTATTTCCTATGCTAGGTGACCATCTATTTTATCTTTGCGGATGGGCAAACATGCTTAAAGAAGCCCGAGAACATTTACAAGAATTTGTACTGGACAAAAAACAAATCCGGTTCGAATCATATGACTAAACCCAACCCATGAAAAAACTTTTACTTGTTGTTGCAGTTGTATTTGCAACAAGCCTATTAAAGGCTCAAAGTACATTCACTCAAATCAACTCTTTATTCCAAAATTCGTGTGCTATTGGCTGCCATAATGGAGTTGACAATTCAGGAAATTTGAATTTGAGTGGAACAGACTCGGAAGTGTACAATCGATTGGTGAATGTAAGTCCCACAAACCCTGCAGCTGCTGCAAAAGGGTACAAACTCATTCGCCCAGGTTATCCCGATCGGAGTTTT
>DAOOQW010000250.1:0-3301 GCA_035388945.1 Flavobacteriales bacterium | reverse complement strand
ATGAATAACCACAGCGCGAATTTCTTCGGGTTCATGCCAATGGGCTTATCCGCCTCCTCCACTATTTTAATCTCTGCCGCCATAATTTTTCTTTAATCCAAATCAACCTCACCAAATTCCTCTCAGTCTCAAATCAACTCATCAACAAATCATCAAACCTTATCCAACATATATGCGATCTGCACAATCGGCAAGTATAAAAACGATGCAAACATAATTTTCAAAGCCGACTTCCGATCACCTGATTTCATCAATGAAAAGGTAAGTGCAAAAAACAACACACCACAAATCGTAGCAACAATAGCCGATTTAATTCCTGTAATTCCAAAGGTAGCCGGAAGCATTCCCATCGGAATTAAGAACATGGTGTAAATCATAATCTGAACAGCAGTGTTCAAATCTTTCTTTCCTCCGGAAGGAAGTAATTTAAATCCTGCTTTTTTATAATCATCATCCGACACCCAGGCAATGGCCCAGAAATGCGGAAACTGCCAGATGAATTGGATCCCGAAAATAATAAGCGTTTCATGCGATATTAATCCTGTCGCAGCAGTCCATCCTAAAAGCGGAGGTAATGCCCCTGGAATTGCGCCAACAAAAACAGCAATCGGTCCAACTCGTTTTAGCGGAGTATACACAAAACTGTAAAGCACCATCGACAAAATCGACAAGGATGTTGTGAGCCAATTGGTAAAGAGAATAAGAATTCCTACGCCAACTATAAAACAAACAATGGCAAATATTACGCTTTCGCGGATGGACAACCGTGCTGTTGGTAACGGTCTTTTCATGGTTCGCACCATGAGTTTATCCAGATCAATTTCGATAATTTGATTTACAATAACGGAAGATCCGGAAAGCAAAAATCCTCCGATGAAAAGCATCGATAAGGTAAGGATATCGATCCGGGAGGATGCTAATACAAAACCAAACGCACAGGAGAATGCAACCAGAAAAGACAAACGAGGTTTCAACAACTCCCAATAGGCTTTACCTTTTGCGCGTGCAAGTGAAATTCCATTTAGCTGATCTATACCTCCTGTAATCATCTCAATTATTTAACACTGATTCAGACCGTATGTTTACTCGCAATATCAACATGAAGAGTATTCCAAAGGTAACGGTCGCCAAAAGCAAATGAATCGGCTGAAGGAACGCTGGAACAGCAAAATAGGACATTGCAACACCTGCTAAAACAGTCCCCAAAAGTAACATGATTAACGCTAGTGCGAAAATTTTTGCAGCCTCGGTTTTCCGCAATTTCAATATTAATATCACATGCAGAATGAGCACAATCCAGGAGAATGTGCGATGAATAACGAAATCTCTTCCAAGGTTGTCAATCCATGATTCACGCTCAAAAGTCAAGGCCACTCGGTCAATGCCCTCGCGCACCTGTGTCCCAAAAAATATCTGAATTAACAAAGCAGCCATGCACGCCAGTACCCATCCATAGGTAGAGGCAATCGTAATGTTTTGACCGTAGTTACTTTCCTTGAACAAGTAAATTAGAATGCCTACAATGACTAAAGCCAGGAACATATGAACCGTGATCGTCCACGCGGTTAAATTACTGGATACGACAAACGAACCAAACCATCCTTGAAATCCAACTAAAATTAAGGTGGCAAAAGAGGCCATAGTAAGCTTGCGTTCTTTATTCCAAAGGCGAATAGAGAAAATGAAGAGGGCAAAAATCAATAACCCAATGATCACACCCACTACACGATTGATGTATTCAATCCATGTTTTGGTTGCATTGAAATCATTCTCGTGAAGAACTTGAGGATTAGTAAGGATTTTTGAAGCCGTTTCATCGAAACCAAATGTCGTAAGGTATTTTGCAAAACGTTGATTCTTTTTATCGCGATAAGCAGCGTAGATTTCTTTATAATTTTCAGGAAGCTCAGACACATCAGTTGGTGGAACCCAGCTACCAAAACATTTTGGCCAATCCGGACAACCCATGCCTGAGCCTGTGCTGCGTACCACACCACCGACAAGAATGAGAATGTAAACTGCGATGAGTGTAGAAAGACATAGTCTGCGAAAAGACCTCATAGTTTATAAAAGTTCAAGGTTCCAGATTCCATGTTCAATGCTTATAACTTTGAACCTTGAATCTGGAACCTTGATACTAAATTATTTTTTAGTGCTTAGGGCCGCCTTCACTACAATGGCATCATCTCCATCACCTTCCAATTTAATAAGATCGTTTTCGTGAGGTAAATTAGACTCGGGAGTTTCAGAATATGGAATAGTCTGCGGAATAAAATCTTCTTTCGAGCCAGGCTTGCTGTAATCATACGGCCATCTGTAAACAGAAGGTATTTCACCTACCCAGTTTCCATGACCCGGATGACGCGGTGTTGTCCATTCTAAGGTTGTAGACTCCCATGGATTTTCTGAAGCTGCTCTACCGCGGAAAATGCTGTAGAAGAAATTGAATAAGAAAATAAACTGTGCACTCAGGGTAAGAATAGCGGCAACACTTACCAGCATATTCAAATCTGTGAAACCACTAAACGTATCAAAATTCGTCCATGAATAATAACGTCTTGGGAAACCTGCAATACCTATGTAATGCATTGGGAAGAACACGAGATATACACCAACAAAAGTTAACCAGAAATGTATCGTACCCAATTTGCCGTTCATCATGCGTCCAAACATCTTTGGGAACCAATGATAAACCCCGGCCATCATACCAAAGAACGATGCACTACCCATTACCAAGTGAAAGTGAGCCACCACGAAATAGGTATCGTGAAGTTGAATATCAACCGCAGAATTACCTAAGAAGATACCTGTAATACCTCCCGTTAAGAAGAACGAAACCAATCCGATTGAGAAAAGCATACCGGGTGTAAAGCGGATATTACCTTTCCATAATGTGGTTACATAATTGAAAATCTTCACCGCAGAGGGTACTGCAATAATCAGCGTAAGCAACATGAAGACCGAACCGAGGAACGGATTCATACCGGTTACAAACATGTGATGCGCCCAAACAATGAACGATAAGATAGCAATGAAAAGCATAGATCCGATCATGGCCTTGTAACCGAAAATTGGTTTACGTGCGTTAGTCGCTATGATTTCAGAAGATAGACCAAGAGCAGGAAGCAATACGATGTACACTTCAGGGTGACCTAAGAACCAGAACAAATGCTGGAACAAAACAGGGCTACCTCCGGTATTGGAAAGCGCCTCTCCTGCTATGTAGATATCAGACAAGTAAAAACTTGTTCCAAAGCTTCTATCGAAAATCAATAACAAAGCGGCAGCAAACAATACAGGG
>DAOOQW010000249.1:0-3320 GCA_035388945.1 Flavobacteriales bacterium | reverse complement strand
ACCATTACGTTTGAAGATGGTTCGATAAAAGAATCGCATTTAGAATTAGTGGCCAATATTCCAGGAATTTCGAAGGAGAAATTTGATGAAATTGTAGCTGATGCTGAAAAAAACTGTCCGATTTCGAAGTTGCTCAATACTACTATTTCTGTAAATGCACAGTTAATTTCTTGAATTTAACAGCTTAATTAAGCACCGAAGTTCTTCGTGAATTTCGGTGCTTTTGTATTGTAGGTTTGTAAAAAATATTTGGCATGTCGACACCCAACCTCAAATTCACGAATGCATTAATTGATTCAAGCAGTCCGTATTTGTTGCAACACGCTCACAATCCGGTTAATTGGTATCCTTGGGGAGAAGAAGCGCTCGAAAAAGCCAAACGTGAAAACAAACCCTTATTAGTAAGTATTGGTTATTCGGCTTGTCATTGGTGCCATGTGATGGAACATGAATCGTTTGAGGATGAGGAAACTGCGGCTTTGATGAATGCACATTTCGTGTGTATTAAAGTTGATCGAGAGGAGCGGCCTGATATTGACCAATTATATATGGCAGCTGTTCAATTAATGACACAAAAAGGTGGATGGCCATTAAACTGTTTTGCTTTACCTGATGGAAGACCGATTTACGGAGGTACTTATTTTCCTAAGGAAAACTGGCAGCATGTGTTGAAACAGATTGATTCGCTTTACAAAAATGATTGGGACAAAGTGCAAGAATATGCTGGCAATTTGACCAAAGGAATTGAGCAGATGGAATTGTTTAAAGTGAAAGATGGAGTAGAATCGATTAGTAAAAACGATTTGCAGGAAAGTGTGGGAAAATGGCTGGGAATGATTGATCAAGAGGAAGGAGGTCCGAATCGTGCACCTAAATTCCCTTTGCCTTCGAATTATTTGTTTTTGCTACGTTATTCGGTGTTGACGAATCAAAAGCATGTGTTAGAGCATGTGCATTTGACCTTGAAAAAGATGGCATTTGGTGGAATTTACGATCAGATTGGCGGTGGTTTTTCGAGGTATTCGACGGATGTGTGGTGGAAGGTTCCACATTTTGAGAAAATGTTGTATGATAATGGGCAATTACTGAGTTTGTATGCGGAAGCATATCAGCAGTATGCCGATGAAGATTATCGGGCTATTTGTATGCAAACAGCTGAGTTTGTGAAGCGAGAACTGACATCAAAAGAAGGCTATTTTTTCTCGGCATTAGATGCTGATAGCGAAGGAGTTGAAGGAAAATTTTACACTTGGAAATTGGATGAGTTGAAGGCAGTTCTGAGTGAAGAAGAATACCTTGTTGCACGTGTTTATTATAATTTGAATGATTTCGGATTTTGGGAACATGAGCAATACATCTTGTTGCGGCGCGATGAAAATCGAATTGTAGCTGAAGTTCTGGAACTAGATGAAATCGAGTTGGAAAATCATATTCGGAAGATTAATTCGAAATTGATGGCAGCACGAGATAAGCGCGTTCGTCCAGGATTGGATGACAAATTATTATGTAGTTGGAATGCGATGATGATTCGCGGTTTGGCAGATGCATCACGCATTTTTGATGAAGAACAATTACTGGTAGATGCTGAAAAAGCAGCTCGATTTATCTTACAAGAACTGAAAGATGAAGAAGGCAGATTGTGGCATACTTGGAAAAATGGCAAACGCAGCGTTCCTGGATTTTTAGAAGATTATGCCTTTATGATAGATGCCTTGATTGGCTTGTATGAAGCAAGCTATTCGGATCATTGGTTATTGGAAGCGCGTGATTTGATGTATACCGTTTTAGGCGATTTTGAACGAAGTGCAAGTGGTTTGTTTTATTTCACTTCGTCGCAACATGGTGTTTGGGTGGCTAAGCAGTTAGAGACTTCGGATAATGTTCAGCCAGCGTCCAATTCAATGATGGCGAGAAATCTTCACACGCTTGGAATTTACTTGGGCAAACCCGAATGGATGCAACAAACGAATTCGATGTTACGAACTGTGCGAGATGAACTGATTAACTATGGCCCGGGTTATTCGAATTGGGGCTTATTGGTATTAGAGCAAGAATATGACTTTAGAGAATTAGTCATCAGTGGAATTGGTGCAATAAAAGCAGCCAAACAGATTCGAAAAAAGTATCGACCTAATTTACTACTTGCAGCAAGCGAAACTACTACCCTACTCCCTTTGTTTGAAGGAAGAAATCCGGGAGAAAAGCCTAAGTTTTATTTGTGTAAAGGGATGATGTGTGAAAGTCCCGTAAACTCGATAGAAGAATTGAATTTGAATTAAACAGGTTTAAGGGTAAAGCTGAATGTACTTCCTTGTCCGGGAGCACTTTCTACATGCACAATACCTTTGTTTTTCTCTACAAATTCTTTCACCATCATTAAACCTAATCCAGTTCCCATTTCGCCGTGCGTTCCATTGGTGCTGAAGGCATGTTTTTCATCGAATAGATGAGCAATTTGGTCGCTATTCATGCCTAAGCCTGTGTCTTTTACGCGTACTTCGGTATGTCCGTTTATTCGACTAGCATGAATGCTAATAGTTCCGCCATCGGGAGTAAACTTGATAGAATTCATGACTAGATTTCGTATGGTCATTCGAATGAGTTGACTATCGGCGTATACGTTTAGGTTATCGGGAATTTCGTTTATCACAGCAATTTTCTTTCCTGCAGCTATGATAGAAAAAAGCTTCATTTCGGTTTCGATGCAGGATTTAAGATTGAGAATTTCGAATTCTGCATGAATTTGGGAAGCGTTTTTTCGAGACCAGAATAATAGATTATCGATGAGTTGAGTGGTAATTCGTAATCCAGAAAGCACTTCAGTACAAACCTCATTCATACGTTTGGGATCGCCTTTGTAATCGTGCATGGCCTCTACCAAAGCTAAAGAGTTGTACATAGGAACACGAATATCGTGACTAATAAGACCTAATAATTTAGTACGTGTGTCATTGGAGATTTCGAGTTCTTTCTTCTGTATTTCGTTATACTGGATTGTTTCAGAAAGCTCTTCAGATTGTTTAGCTATTTTGATTAAATCGGATTTGTGTTGATTATTTAGTTGATACAAAAAGGCAGCACCGATAAGCAATAAAATGAGTGCTATGAATAAACCGATTTGCATTTTCGACATCTTTGATATCGTACTATTTTTCTCTAGTAGTTCGTTGTTCTTCTGTTCTATTTCGTTGAGTATGCGCTGTTGAGTATTCTGTAAGGTTAGCGAAGCGAGATATAAACCTTCTGATAATTCATTAAATTCTTTTTGAATTTGTAGTGCTTTTCCCAGATCACCTTGCTTTTCGAAAATGACTGCCTCG
>DAOOQW010000248.1:0-3336 GCA_035388945.1 Flavobacteriales bacterium | reverse complement strand
GAATATGAGTATGTTCTAACCGATGTTGCAGGATGTTCTTTCTCTCAAACAATAGAACTCGACCAACCTGATTCGATTAGAACGTATGCTGAATTTAATCAAACCACTTGTCCGAATGCTTGGTCAGGATTCGTGGTTGCTGAAGGTGGTACCGTTCCTTATCAGTATCAATGGGATTTCTTTTATGAGGGTGAAACAATTCCATTTCAATCTCTTGATGATAAGGCATTTACATGTATTCAATCACCCATGAACATTCATGCTAAATACCAAATAACCGATATGCATGGCTGCACTAAAATGGGCACGCAAATTTTACCCGGTATCGTTGGAATGGCTGATCTAGAAGCAAACTTGGAAACGTTCTATCCAAATCCGGTTCAACAAATTCTTCATCTCAATCTAAAATCAGCTATTCAAAAGCTCGATCTATTCGATTTAAGCGGAAGACTCATCCAAACATTTGCTCTTACTGAATCTAAAACCCAAGAAATAGATTTATCGAATCTTGTTTCTGGATTCTATTTGCTGAGCTATAAACAAGGAGATGAGCCAGTTGTGAAGAGGTTCGTTAAGGAATAACTTAAAAAAATGCAGTCAGGATAACCCGACTGCATTTTTTGATTTCGTTCTAAATGAATTTTTAATCAGTCACTTGTACTTTGAATGTAGCTGTTCTTTTCGCATCACTCAATTGAACAAAATAAAGTCCTGCCGAAAGATTGTTAGTTGAAACAGCATACAAGCCATTGGCAATTGAATTTATCTGTTCACTACGAATCAATTGTCCATTCATCGCATAAACTTTCATCTGTAGTTTCTCTACTTCGCCCGGTATTCTAATAAAGAGCTGTGCTCCTGATAATACAGGGTTTGGATAAGTACTCGTAACTCCAAACGAAGTAGCTAAATCGTTCATGCCAACACTGGTCGTATCTAAAAGTAAATCGAGGAATGCAGCATTGCTACTTGCAACTTGAGAATTTCCTCTTAAATCTACCGCTCCACTTACAAGGACTGGAATATCCAACACATCAATACTTTGGAAATCTAAGTCGAACGAAGCTAGATACGTTTGCTCATTAATCCAATACGAAGCATCTTGGTTGAATAATAGCAATGACTGAGCACTTGCATTTCCTGGGAATGTTATAGTAGGTGTGATAGTTTGATCCATTTCTTCATCAAAAATGGAAATGAACTTTAAAGCTTCCAAGCCTACTTCCTGTTCGGTTAATTCATAAGCATTAGCTGTAAGAATGGAAACAAGTGGTTGACGCGTATCAACAAAGACATCAAATTCGGAAGATTCTGCAAATTGGAAATTACCTGCAGCATCTTGTCCTAATGCATAGTTGAAATTGATGTTTCCCGGTTCACCCACATTTCCAATTACATCATAAGCTGCTTGGTAAGTTGTATCATTAATCCAAGAACTCATTCCTGAATTGAATGCCAATGCAGAAGTAACTGTAGTCGGACTAACAACAATGGAAGGTGTTAATGTAGTGTTCATGGGTTCGTCATAAGTCAACTCAACCATAAAAGTTCCATTTCCCACTAAGCTCATATTTACAAGCGCATTAGAAGCTGAACTTGAAGTTAGGACTGGGTTTCTAGTATCAATATCAAACAAATTGTTTTGGAAATAAGCCTTCTGTTCGTTGGATTCTAAATCTAATCCGCCAGAAACCTTAACACCAACTTGAGTGATGTTTGTATCTAAATCGCTAACCAAGAAGGAGATTTGACAAGTTCTAGCACTGCTCCAGTTTACTGTTGAAGAAGTTAATGAAGGAGAAACAACTGCATTCAAAAACTCAATAGTTGGTTGAGAAAGTTGATCCATGTCTTCATTGTAAGTCACCGAAATAGTGACAAATCCTTCCGCCAATTGATCCGAAATTAAATCCTGATCGATTGTTACATTTTGAACAAAAGGCAAACCAGCATGGAAAATATCTTCAGCATGTTGAAGTGCATTTGGACCTAAGAACATTCCCATTTTTCTTCCAGGAAGATCATCTTGCGGAGGGTGAATTCCTCCATAAATACGTGATAAACTGCATTGATCCGAAGCATCTTGGTAAGTTGCCCATTGAATGGTGATGTCCTCACTTGGACCTTCTTCAAATACCAAATATTGGTTTTGAGTTGCATGAAATTCACACATGCCTCCTGGGAAGAATGGATCTCCAGTCATTAAGGTCATGAGTTCGGCTGCTGTACGCGAAAACGTAGAGTGTCCCGACATATAACCAGCAAATGGTGGAGTTACAAAGCTAGAACGTTGGTAAGGCCACCAGTTTTCAGCTAAAATCCAACCAGCACCTGCCATATCTACATCCGGATCAGGGATAAAATCGTGACCTCTCCAAGAGAAGAGTTTAATTTTATACAGATGCTCATTATTCACGCCTGCCAGTGGATCACCCGGCATAACTAATTCCACATAACCGGGGATAAGTGGAGTGCCAGCACGATGATAATTTGGTAAAAGCGAATCGGAACATTGTCCTTTTCCACACATCCAGCGTAAAATCGAAATCGGACGAGGTGAATCGTACCATCCTTTATTACTCCAAGCCGCAATAGCTGCATCGTGCATTGCACCAGATAAAGCAAAATAGCTTCGAACATCCCAATCTAAATCACTTATTATCTCACCTGTACCTCGCCAGCGTTTCTCAAATTGAGGTTGGTCACCTACATAATTCAAAATGGTAAACCAATGTCCTGGAGGAGTTTCTGAATTAGGTCCATCAGCCCAGAACTCAGCAAGAATACGTGCATAATCACCTCGATGAACAATATTGGGTTCGTATGGAAGTCCTGTTTTAGGATTGAGAGCTCGCCCAGTTCCCATGTCACCACCATCAATGAAATTGTAAAATTCCATTCCAGCTGTATAGGTTTCTGGATACGAAGCAATATTCCCAATTGCGCCTGGAGAAATATCCCACATCACGCCATCGGCTGTATCTAATTGCGCTTGCCAAATACTCACCATTAAATAACCTGCTTTATAATCGGAAGTTATGCCGGATGTATCAGTTGAATCCAAAAGAGGAGGAGGGCCTGCATCGAGGTAAACGTTATAGTCATGACCATCACGAGAGTGTACCGTTTTGTTCGAATCAGTAAGAGCAAATGGATGAACATTTCCCCATTCGGCACCTAAGAATGGCGGTGAAATATTGTACACATTCCCATTTTGGTCAATGTACTGATCAAGGAAAATCTGCTGCCAACGGTTAGGATCTACTAAATTACTATCACCTGCGTGATTCGCATAAAAAGGTGGATTTACCGGTTGATAATACTGATTAGCATAAT
>DAOOQW010000247.1:0-3403 GCA_035388945.1 Flavobacteriales bacterium | reverse complement strand
TGCTGTATCAACGCTCATTTCTGGTTTTAATTATAATGTAGTTGTTTCGGATTCGAACCTAGCCATCGGTCTTGACATGTACCTTGGCAAGAATTGCAAGTTTTATGAATTGCTGTCACTTCCTAAATACAAGGTTTCGAAAATGAATCGAACCATGATTGTTCCTGATGCCATTCGGGGTTGGTTGATGAGCAATTTTGAGATGGATGCCTCACAAGAAGACCTCGTTTCGTATATGATTTATCATGGCAAAATGATGTATTTAAGTCAGCAACTATTACCCGACAAAACCGAGTGGAATATTCTAGGATATACCGAGAAAGAACTCAGTTGGTGTGCAGATAATGAAGCTCGAATCTGGAGTCATTTCATCGATCGAAAACTATTCTTCTCTAAAGACTTCAACGACCAGTTGATTTACATCAATGATGGTCCGTTTACAAAAGGATTTCCCGAGGAAGCTCCTTCCCGAATAGGTATTTGGCTTGGGTTTCAGATTGTAAAAAGCTACATGAACAAATATCAAAACATCACGCTTCCCGAATTAATCAACGATCAGGATGCGCATAAAATTTTTAACTCTTCAGGATACAAACCCGGTCGCGCATGAGCACAAAAAACACTTCAGATATCATTCTTCGAGTAACATTAGATGCCAATAAAGTTCCAGAAAAAATTCATTGGGACGCCACCGACAATCAGGTTGTTGGGAAAGAAGCAAAAGCAATGATGCTTTCTGTTTGGGATCCAACCGAAGACAATACGCTCCGAGTTGATTTATGGACGAAAGAAATGGTTGTGGACGACATGAAAAAATTCATTCACCAAAGTTTGCTTCTAATGGCAGATACGCTGCAGCGCTCAACAGGAGAAATTGCGATGGCCGAAACCATGCGTGATTTTGGTGCTTATTATGCCGAAAAACTTGGACTTATAACACCCGAAGAAAAACCATGAGGCATTTCTGTTGGTGCATTCTTTTATTATTTGCCACTAAATCTGGCGCACAGACTCTTTGCCAAGTAATTGGAGCAGAGGTTTATGCTGGTCCGGGATTGCAAGTGAGCATTAATGGAAGTATTGCACTCGACAGTCAAGCTCATTTCCAAAATTTTTCAGAATTACATATTTCTGGAGACCTTATAAACAAAGGACAACTCGAGCATTCCGGCTCAGTCTTTATTCAGGGAAACTGGGTAAACGATTCGATTTTTCAAGCTAATCCAATTTCGCTTGTTGAATTTAATGGTGCTGCACAGCAAATTGAAGGCACGCATGTTTGCCGTTTTGGTCAATTGAAGCTCTCGGGCACAGGAGATAAAAATTTACTTCAAACAGCCGAAGCAGAAGAGCTTGATTTAAGCGACCGACTTTTAATAACTGATTCATCACGTATTCGAGTTCTTTCTAATGATGTTCAGGCGATTGAACGAACCAGCGGATATGTAATTTCGAATCGATTTGGAAGTTTGGAACGGGCATTACAAACAGGTGTTCAATATCTGTATCCCGTTGGTAGCTTGTCGAATTACCAACCTGTTTTTATAAATCCTGCAGGAAACTCTACTTATGCCGGTGTTCGTTTTGCTGCGGTTGATGCAAGTACAGAAGGATTACCTAGAACGCAAGTCGATACAACCATATGTCGGAGTAATGCATCATTTTTCCATTTATTTTATGGTGATTTAGCTGCAGGAAGTTCGATTAGTATGAATGTGGCAACTTCAGATGTAAATAGTTTTCCATTCTTAGCACAGCGAAATCCTCAACAAACAGGCGTTTGGACACTAGTTCCGTCTTCAACAACACTAGTATCCGGCGGGATAACTGCTGTTAATCACACCTTGTCGACTGCCATTGATAGTCGAGCCTTTTTGCTTGTACGCGGACGACCTTCAAGACCAATCATATCGGGCGATACGGCCTTTTGTAAAAAAAGTTTAAACCGCACGTTTACTATTACACACGATTCTACCCTAGTCACCAATTGGACATTAGCATCTGGCAATATTGTACAACAAAACGACAGTGTTTTAATTGTTAATTGGGGAGAAGAATCCAATGGTTTAGTTTCAGCCTTCCAGTCGGATAGTGCGGGATGTTCTTCTTTTCCTGCAAGCCATTCGGTGATTTTGTGGGATAATCCGGTTGCTAATTTCGTTATTGATGCACCCGATCTACCTTATGAAGATGTTCCGTTCACCTTAACCAGTTTAAGTTCTGGCGCCGTTGGGCAATATTGGTCAATTGCCAATTTGATGAACTATTCTGATTCGGTTATTCAAGTGGTATTTGATGCACCTGGAGTTTACCCTGTTTTATTACAGGTTGTAAATGAATTTGGTTGTTCTGATACCGCCAGCGGAATAATTGAAGTGATTGAAGGAATGGTGATACCGAATACATTTTCACCTAACGGAGATGGAATAAACGACGAGCTTTATTTGATTAATAGTGGTGTTCAGGAGTTTAACTTGAAGATTTTTGATCGATGGGGTGTTCTCGTTTTCGAAACGAATGCTTCGAAATTAAGTTGGGATGGAAAAACCAGCAGTGGAGAACGAGTTCCAGCAGGAACGTACATGATGGTATTATCTGCGAAGACGGCTAATAGTACATTCGAAAAACGCGGCGCGCTTACAATCTTCGATTAGTACGAAGTAAAAAGTGTGTTGGTTTGTGAGATGAATTTTAATATTTCATCTCTTCCTAAAGAGGTTTCAGATGAGGTAACGAAGTGTGTCGGAAATACTTCCCATTCTTCCTGCAAAGTTCTTTTGTAACGAGCTAAACTCGACTGTAATTGGTTGTGAGAAAGCTTGTCGCTTTTGGTAAAAACTATCACAAAAGGAATCCCATTAGTACCTAACCAACGAAAAAAGTTGAGGTCGATGGCTTGCGGTTCTAAACGAATGTCGATAAGGACAAACAGATTCATCAAGTTCGTTCGATTGGCGATATAATCGGTGATGATTTGACCAAAAACGCTTTTTTGTTCTTTACTAGCACGAGCGAATCCATAACCTGGAAGATCGACAAGAAACCAGTTTTTATTTATCAGAAAGTGGTTTATTAATTGAGTTTTTCCTGGCCGACCGGATGTTTTAGCCAGTTTAGCTCTTCGAGTTAGCATGTTAATCAGCGAACTTTTGCCCACATTCGAGCGCCCAATAAAGGCATATTCCGGTAGGCGAGGAGCCGGACACTTTTCTACATCACTATTACTAATTACAAATTCGGCCGTGCTGATTTCCATACTGGGGAAAATTAGATTTTTCTTAATTCGATGGCACGGTCTATATCCTGAGGGCGACCAAGAGGAATGGAGGCAATAAGACTTTGCGTGTATGTTGATTTAGGATTTTTATAGAGCGCATCGGCTTCGGCCAACTCTTCTATTTTT
>DAOOQW010000246.1:0-3403 GCA_035388945.1 Flavobacteriales bacterium | reverse complement strand
AGCCTCAGTTTCGTATCGGGATACCAACTTCCATGATGAATCCAATGTCCGCAGTAATTACTCAAGCGATTCATCGTATAACCGTCGTGATTAATCGAGGTTTTCACTTGGCGGATGGCAGTTTTGAGTTGATCGGAAAGTGCTTCATCTGCATCTAACGAAAGCACCCAATCGTGACTTGCTTGAGAAAGAGCGTAATTCTTCTGCTCAATGTGACCTTCGAAGGTATGTTGAATGAATCGAGCACCGGAATTCTCTACTAATTCCTGTGTTCGGTCGGTGGAGTAGGAATCCACTACAACAATTTCATCGACAATACCTTGAAGAGAATCTAGACATCTACTGATGTTTCGTTCTTCGTTAAAGGTGATGATGACTGCCGAGATTTTGTGCATGGTGTTCAAACGTACTAAAAATTGAACTTGACCAAAATAAAAAAGGTCTGCCAGCAACCCGACAGACCTTTAAAAATGAGGATTATTCTTAGCTTAAAAGTTCTACAATGCGCTCAATGCCTTTATTGTAGTTGGTAATTTGGTTTCCATCTAATTTGCGGGATGCCAAATTGGTTGAGCAATCTTTTAATACATCAAGGAAGTTACCAATATTCACATTGTTGTTTTCAAACATATTGCGAACTACCGCTTTGGTGTTAAGCTCCTTACTTTCATCATATAGGTTGATGATTTTACGAAGCAAAGCAACTTCAGAATCTACTGCTGTATTAGAACTGCCAAAATTTGATGTGCTGCCAGCTCCAGGAATATTCAATTTACGATCAAGGCTATCCTGCTCACCATTTAGGTAGCGGATAAAATCATTGAGTTCAATGTCAAAAATTTTAGCCAAATCAGCTAAACGGTTCAAGCTAAGTTTCGTTACCCCGCGCTCAATTTTAGAATAAGCTCCAACGGTAATATCTAAAGCTTTAGCCACATTTTCTTGACTCATACTCTTCGAAACCCGAATTAGTCTGAGTCGTTCTGCTTGTTTTTTCATCGGTGTGTTGTAGATGGTTGAACGACAAAACTACAAATTTTGAGTTCTTAAGACTTAAGTTTCATTCACAAAAGAGAAAAAAAAGTCACAAATAAATCTAATTAAAACTGCTGATTTCCCAATTCGCACGAAATCAATTAAATATGTTAAGCCTTAGTTTTCTTTTAATGGTGATTTGTAGCTGAAATACCCCATAGGTATTATTCAAATTTGGTTATTTTTGGTTGAACTTTGGATGCGTAAATATTATACAGACAATTATTTGACATTTTCAATCTGGCTTATTTGGAATTAGTTTAAATAGGCTGCTGTGGCTTGCTTTGACAATTCAATGACATTCTTCGGAGCCACCTCTCGTACTTTTGTTGCATAGAATTGTGTTTTGAAGGAATTCAAAGTCATCGCATTTACTCATCGTCAAACGCCACTTGATCAAGTTGGGCGTTATCACCTTGTTCCTGAGGAAAGAGCAGCACGCCTTTCTGTCTTGAAGCAAGAGCTAAAGCTTGATGAGTTGCTCTATTTGAGTACGTGTAATCGCGTAGAATTTGTTTTTATATACAGCGGAAAGGCTGATTCGTCATTTTTACTTCATTTCTTCCAAGTATTATTTCCCGGCTGGACGAAAGAAGATTCAACCCTCATGTTAAATCAGTCACAAGTGATGGAAGGCGATGAAGCCATTCGTCATGTGTTTCATGTTGCAGCTTCGCTCGATTCTTTGGTTGTTGGCGAGCGTGAGATTATTACTCAAATTCGTTCTGCACACGAAGATTCTGCACGAGAAAAATTAAGCGGGGATTCTATTCGTTTGCTGATGCGTAAAGTGATAGAGTCGGCCAAAGAGGTTTTTACCGATACTCCCATTGCTCGCAATCCAGTTTCGGTTGTTTCGTTGGCCTATCGTCATTTGAAATCTCTTCAGGTTAAAACTGAAGCTAGGTTTATCATTATTGGCGCGGGCCAAACAAACAACAATCTCTGTAAGTACTTGCATAAGCATGGTTTTAGAAATTTTACGGTATTTAACCGGAGTTTCGATAAAGCTCAAGAACTTGCTGCTAATATTGGTGGCATTGCTTTACCATTGGAAGATTTAAGTTCTTTCAATTCAGGTTTTGATGTGCTTGTTGCTTGCACCGCTGCTTCTGACCATTTGGTTAGCCCTGCTCTATACGCACATTTATTGCAAGGCGACACCGATCGAAAAGTTGTAATCGATTTAGCTATTCCTTATGATGTTGATCCTCATATCTACAAGGAATTTAACGTGACTCCTATCTTAGTAGAAAGCCTTCGCCAAGCAGCTGAACAAAACTTAGCATTACGCCATTCTGCCTTATTTCAGTGCGAAGAGATTATCGATAAGCATTGCACCGAATTTCGCGATATGTTCCGTGAACGTCAAATAGAACGTGCTATGCAGGAAGTTCCTCAGAAAGTTCGCGAAATAAGAGAATTTGCTACCAATTCGGTATTTGCACGGGAATTAGAAAACATGGATGACGCTTCCCGCGAAGTGCTTGAAAAAGTGCTTACATATATGGAGAAAAAATACATCAGCGTTCCCATGAAAATGGCAAAGGAAATTATGCTGGAGAAGCATTAGTCATGGCTCGAAAAATTTGTATCGGTTCCAGAGGAAGTGATTTAGCCCTTTGGCAAGCACACTTCACCAAAAAACAACTCGAAGATCTCGGCCATTCAGTCGAAATCACCATCATCAAAACCAAAGGGGATCAAATTCAACATCTTTCTTTCGATAAAATAGAAGGAAAAGGTTTCTTCACCAAAGAACTCGAAGACGCTCTCCTTCAAGGCAATATCGATCTCGCCGTACATTCCCATAAAGATCTCCCTACTAATTTTCCTCCCGGACTCACCATTTCAGGTGTTTCCTATCGCGAAGATTGCTCCGAATCTATTCTTATCCGCCCCGAAGCATATCAATCAACCTTGCCTCTTGGGCTCAGAATGAATGCACGTGTTGGCACATCCTCTTTTCGACGTCGTTCTCAATTACTAGCCATTCGCCCCGATTTAGAAATTACCGATTTACGTGGTAATGTACCTACTCGTGTCGATAAACTTCGTCAGGGAAATTACGATGCTATTGTCTTGGCATCTGCTGGTCTCAATCGCTTGAATTTAGATTTGAGCGATTTGCAAAGACAAATTCTTCCTCCACATTTTTTCGTTCCGGCTCCTGCTCAAGGTGTTCTTGCTTTTCAAACCCGAGAATCGGATATCGAAATGCGGGATATTATTGCTCAAATTCATCACACTAATGTGCAAGATGCTATTTTCTGCGAACGTAGCGTCCTGAACCAAATGCAAGGTGGATGCTTGTTGCCATTAGGAGTATTTTGTCAGTTTACCGGAACCGATTACCAAGTATGGGCTT
>DAOOQW010000245.1:0-3414 GCA_035388945.1 Flavobacteriales bacterium | reverse complement strand
AAAAAATCAGCTGGCTTATCTGATAATGCCTCGTACATAAATTTCGAATCATCGAAGAGCTTATACATATCGGCTGTTGAACGATCGGTATAATACTCTTTATAAACCCAAGCTAACGCTACACCTGCCGCAAACTTGATTAAATAAATTACAACAGCTGAATAATTTGGAAGACCAGGCAAATAAAATCCTTTCCAGAACCTGACTATGAACAGGAATAAAATCAGGTAAAAAAGGGTTAGTAGCGTTTCCAAGCCTTCAAAGGTATTAATTCAAAAACAGTCTAAGGTTTGTAGAATTTGAAATGATTAGAGATTAAACTACTTTCATTTTTTAATTCATGCTATGGAATTTCAAGCCGGGGATATTCAATGGAAAGCAACTCGCTTCGGCACAGGAAAAACATGGTTGATTGCTTTACATGGGTATGGACAACAAGCTTCGCTTTTCCATCACCTAGCAGAAATTTGCAAAGACAAATACAGCATTTTAGCCATCGACTTAGCCTATCATGGAAACAATGACTCTTTCCAAAAAGGATTTCTATTCGATAAGAATTACGCTCAGGTTTGGTTGGATTCCATTTTAGAAAAGACAGGACAAAAACAAATAGGTCTCGTTGGCTACTCAATTGGAGGCAGAATCTCACTTAGTCTTACTAGTTGGTTTCCCGAACTCATAAGCGAATTAATTCTGTTAGCGCCCGATGGTGTTCCTGTTTCAACACTGTATAGGCTTCTCACCAACAATGCCATAGGAAATGCGTTGTTCCGAACTTTTATACATTCACCAGGCTTTGCATTTGGATTAATAAAACTGGGAGTATGGCTAAAAATTATCCCCACAAAAGTCTCTGACTTTTATCGAAACGAAATCAGCACACTCCAAAAAAGACAACAATTATATGATGCGTGGATGGCATACAGGCTTGCGATTCCTCAGTATGATATTATCAAGAAGTATTTGAAAAAAGGAAAAATCTCAGTAGTGTGTATTCTTGGAAGAAACGATAAAGTCATTCCGTTTACCAAGACACGTAAAGCAGCACTTAAGTTTCTACCTGGGATTCAAATTATTGAACTTGAAGCCGGTCACAATTTACTGAGCGACAAAGCAACAAAACTCCTAGCACCTTATTGGAGGGCATAAAAAAAGCGGCACAAGGCCGCTTCCGGATAAATATCGGTTCAGATTAACGTTTGTGCAGCTTGTCGCTAGACACTGTTAAACGTTTTCTGCCGCGGGCACGACGTGCAGCCAATACACGACGACCATTAGCGGACGACATGCGTTCACGGAACCCGTGTTTGTTTCTTCTCTTCCGGACCGAGGGCTGATACGTTCTTACCATGGCTCTAAAATTTGGGAACGCAAAAGTAGGACGTTTTTTGAAATCTCCAAACGTTTATGCTAAAAAAATATCAAGCATCTAAGAATTACGTAAAACTTCAAACAAACGATGCATGTCATTCACTTGATTAAAGCTATGTATGCAAATTCTAATCCGCTCAGTTTCAACCGGCACTGTCGGAGAAAGTATCGGTCTTACATCCAATCCACTTTCCTGCATCAATCGAGAAACTCGAATTGCTTCTTGATTCGAACCGAAAATAACTCCTTGTATTGGACCATCTGCTTGAATAAAATCTAAATCTGGCAGCGATTTCATTAAATCTTTATACAACTTTATTCGCTCAAACAGACTTACTCGGCGCTCTGGTTCTTTCAGTAATTTATCATAAGCTGCTTGAACACTTAACAAATCATAAATAGGTAAAGCCGTTGTATAGATAAATGATCGGGCGAAATTGATGAGAAAAGCTTTGAGCGAAAATGCCCCAACTACAACAGCTCCTTTAGCCCCGATAGCTTTACCAAATGTGTAAATCCGAGCTATACATTGTTCAAGGATATCATCCTCAATTGCCAAACCTCTGCCTTCTGGGCCGAAAACACCTGTAGCATGGGCTTCATCAATAATCAACAATGCACCAGTTTCTTTACATAAAGACGCTAAATCGGCAAGAGGAGCAATATCTCCATCCATCGAATACAAACTTTCTACAGCTATATAAACTTGTCCAGTTGATTGGCGAATTAGCCTCCTCACATCTTCTACATCGTTGTGCTTAAAGGAATATGACTTAGCATACGACAACCTAATACCATCATGAATTGAAGCATGAATCAACTTGTCATACAAGATCGTATCATCACGCTGAGGCACACTAGAGAAAATTCCCAAATTGGCATCGAATCCTGAATTGAATATCAAGGCAGCTTCTGAACGATGAAATTGAGCCAGCCAAGCTTCCAATTCTTCCGCTTGATATGTATTTCCACGAATTAAACGCGATCCTGTTGATCCATTAAATCGGGTTCCTTGCTCTGAAATAAGTTTGCTTACACGTTCGTGAATCGACCGCTCGGAAGAAAGTCCTAGATAATCATTCGAACAAAAATCAATCAAATCATCCGTTTGCTTTAAGCTCCGGAATAGACCCGATTGTTCCCTATCTCTTAATCTATCAACAAGTTTGCTGGGGAATTTCCCTTGACTCATTCTTTATGTTCTTGTTGATATTGTTCAACCAAATCGATAATCCTTAAAAACTCAGGAGTATTTGCATGAACAAAACCCATCTCCTCGGAAGTTCTAAAATCTACGGCAGCCAATTCATAAGAATGAGCTAAGAATAATGAAGCTCCTCGAAAATAATAAGCTTTGGAAATAGATGGATCTACTTGAATAGCTCTGCTAAAACTCTCTGATGCCAGTTTATATTCCGATGAATAAAGATCTATCAATCCAATATTAAAGAAATACTCAAACCTTGGTTTGTCTCCACGGACAGATGAAATTTCGATGATCTTATTCAAATCCTCTTTTGCAAATCGCAACTGTTGTGTAGGATTTCCTTGCTCTCCATAGTTTCGGATTCGGGCATAAGCTCGATTATTATAAGCAGGTAAAAATGTACTATCTAACAATAAAACCCGATCGTAATCAAATACTGCTAGTCCAAAATTCTGTCTGTACAAATAGCAATTCCCTCGTTCAAAAAATCCAGGAATAAAAAACCCATCCTCATGTACTGATTGTGTGAATGCGTGAATAGCATTAGTCAAATCACCAGTTTGACGATAGGCAATTCCTTTTAGGAAATACGATTCATACGAGTTTTCCGACCCTGTTTTATTCTTCAATAAAATCTTTAATGCACCTTCCGAATCTCCGTATCTCAAAAATTCAATCGCTTGAATTAATACCGGATCTTTTGAAGTAATAACATTTAAAGGATCAGTATATACAGGGGCAACTTGAGCATTCAAAAAACTAGTGATGCATGCAAAACCTAAAACGAAAAGTCGAACTAGCACTTTCATACACCTTAATTTGTTGTATTAATCAAC
>DAOOQW010000244.1:0-3416 GCA_035388945.1 Flavobacteriales bacterium | reverse complement strand
TAATTATTTTATCACATAGTTCCTTAATCACCCTATATTCTGGTAGATATATTTATATTTGAAAATACCGATAGGTCAATTTACTCCTTGTTTTACCATTAATTTTCATCTAAGTATGTCAAAAGTTATCGTTTTAAGTGGCCATGGATCTTGGGAAATGAAAGATGGCTATGTTACTCTGCCAGCCAAATGCAGCATTAAGTTTTATACGTGTAATATGAAGACCCTTAGCGATGGCTTAGGTGGAGATATCGACCGAGGAATTGTATCCGGTTTAGATCCGGATCAAGAAGCTGGTCCATTCTCAACTGTACCAAATATGCGTTTATATCCACCTGCTGGATTGTTAATTCGTACTCCCGATGCACGTACTTGGAATGTAGTTGATTTACCCGGTCCTGTGCCCCACGACAATAAAAACCTACAAGTTCGTATTGCCAATCAATATGGTGGTGGTGGTGATTTGAAAACTTTACTTGATATGCTCCGACCTGCTATAACCGGACAAGAAGTTACCATTCTTTGGGCTGCTTGCCGCGCAATTGGATTGAAAAACGCAGGTGGAAAATCGATTGGTATTAATACCATGCAACGATAATCAATACAATACTCTTATTGAGAACGATGTATTCATTCGAGTACATCGTTTTTTTATGCCTTTTTCCGAAGGAAATTCTTCTACTCCCTTTGCCAAAATGCCTAATTTGGCTGCAAAATTTTGATTATGTCCGAAAGGAAGTTGATTCTGGTTTGTAACGATGATGGCATTACCGCTCCGGGCATTAGAGCCTTGGTTGCTGTTGCGAAGGAATTTGGAGATGTAGTTGTTGTAGCACCCGATAAACCGCAATCGGCAATGGGACATGCAATTACAATCAATGCGACTATTCGCGTAAATCCAGTTAAGGTTGATGGGGTGATTGAATATGCTTGTTCTGGCACTCCTGTCGATTGCGTGAAGTTGGCGGTTAACAAGATACTTCATCGCAAACCCGATTTATTGGTCTCTGGAATCAACCACGGCTCGAATGCTTCTATTAACGTGATTTATTCTGGAACCATGTCGGCTGCTATGGAAGGTGCTATGGAGCAAATTCCTTCTATCGGTTTCTCTTTACTCGATCATTCCATTGATGCAGATTTTTCGGCTGCTCAAGATGTAGCTCGTATTCTCATCGCTCAAGCGCTCGAAAACGAAATGCCCGATCGTATATGTCTCAATGTCAATATTCCCAATGTGAGTAAAGAACTTATCAAGGGAATTAAAGTGTGCCGACAAGCAATTGCCAACTGGGAAGAGGAATTCGAAGAGCGAAAAGATCCATCGGGAAAACCGTATTTCTGGCTAACCGGAATCTTCAAAAATTATGATTCAGGCACCGATACCGATATTTGGGCCTTAGAAAATAACTACGTGTCGGTTGTGCCTTGTCAGTTCGATATTACTGCTCATACTACTTTGAACCATTTCAAAAGTTGGGAGCAACATGTTTAAGAAAGACAATTTCATTTTCGGAGCATTGCTGGGAGCCGTCATTCCCATGGTGATTTACCTCATTCTCGAAAATTTCGTAACCATTACCCTTAATACGGGCAAAACCGAACCTCGTTTTGATCAACCTACCATGCTTGTTTTGGCTTTAGTGGGAAATATCCTTCCTTTTCGTCAATACATGCAAAAAGGATATTACGAGAAAACAGGAAAAGGTATTCTTCTCATGACTTTCGTATATGCTGTGGTTTATGTGTATTTGAAGTTCTAAATCGAAGAACTTAAGTCTGGCTGATTTCTATTCTTCTCAAAAAAAACACATAAAAAAAGGGAATCCTGTTTGACCAGAATTCCCTTTTTCAAACTTCTTTGCCGTAACAAATCAGTTTGGCTTTTGAACTACTATCTTTAATCGCACGACTCTCAAAAGAGCCTGGTTTGTGCTGTGGTCGTTCTCCTCTGTCTTTTTAAATTGCTGTTTCAAACAATTAATCGGAACAGATTATCAATGTATTTAAAACTTGTTGATGGGCTCTTCCAAGAACTAGTCAAATATGTATTTCAACACATTTGATTTGAGATTGGCGCTCTATCTGTCCATTTTAAAACATTCTTCCCGAAATCACATAGATGAAAGAATCGGTTGCCTTCTTCTCCAAAAGAGGAATCACGTGGTGATCTTAACTTTTGGTTTTCATCGTGCAGCAATTTTCATTGCTGTTTTTTTGAGATTTTCAGTAAACTGAATTTCCTATGCGTTAAAGAACGTTGCAGTCATCTGCTGTATCAAAGGTGCACAAAATCAGGAACTAAGCAAGAAAAATCGAGGTGTAGTTTTGAACTCGATATGCACCAGGTTATCAACTTGTGGGCTTTCATGTAAGCCCCTTAAAACCTAATTTTGTTTGAATGTTATTGGGTTTATTAACTGACTGTTAATAAGTGGATTGGTTAATAACCTCGAGTTTTTAACTCGATTAAAATGTCGTTTTTCGGAAAACTACTTCAAAGTACTTGGTAATTGCTCTTTTGTATGTGTTCCAGCAGCAATTTTTAAAACCGCTACAGCTGGATAGGCCATCAATACTGGCTTTAACGTGGTTTGAAGTACTTCGAATAAGTAATCATAGCTCCCGAAAATTTGAGTACTCAATCCATTTACTTCAACCCGCAAATCGGTATCATCCTTGAGTTTTAGAATGAAGTCGGTAATGATTGCTGCATATTTTTCATCCAAAGGATACAAGCTGATATCAATCGTTGCTTCCATGTGTGTTTTTTGCAAATATCCACCTAAATTCTACGCACTTTTCTTTTTCGGTTTGATTAGTTTTGCAGCAAAATCTCAGCTATGCTCGACAAACTCATGGAAATGAAAAAGCGGATGGACGAAGTGAAAGCTCGTTTGGATGCGATAACTGTAACGGGCGATGCCGATCAGGGGAAAGTCAAAATTCACATGAACGGTAACAAGAAAGTTACTGCCGTGAATATTGCTCCCGAACTACTCGATACTGGCGATTCGGAACAACTCGAAGACCTAATTCAAGTTGCCGTGAACCGTGCACTCGAACAAGCTGAACGTGTGAATGAGTCAGAAATGCGCTCTGTTGCTGGTGGTTTATTGCCCGGAATGCCCGGACTTTTCTGAGGCTTCATTTAGTAATTTCGCCAAAACGCCCGCCTGACGTGATCGGGCAAACTTCGTTGTGTACGATCTGTCGGCCTTGAGCTCAGAATACTTGCCTTGTAGATACGTATCGAATGCGTTTTGTAAAGTCTGATAAGCTTCTTCAGTTGTATTGGCAATATGTCCCTGGTTATAAGCCGAAAACGTTTCATCGAGAATATCATCATCACCCGGACAAACCAAAACGGGACGACCAATTCCAAGGTATTCGTAGATCTTACTAGAAGGAATTCC
>DAOOQW010000243.1:0-3532 GCA_035388945.1 Flavobacteriales bacterium | reverse complement strand
ATTATAGGATTCCAAGTTCGACCATCAGCAAGTGCAAGAAAATTAGCTGAGAACGAAGAAATCGACATGCGATTCTACTCAATTATTTACAAGGCAATTGAGGAAATCAAATCTGCGATGGAAGGAATGCTAGCTCCTGAATTTGAAGAGAAAATCGTTTGTAATGTTGAAGTTCGTGATGTATTTAAAATCACGAAAGTTGGAACTGTCGCAGGTTGTTATGTGCTTGATGGAAAAATAACTCGGAACACTAAAATCCGACTTATTCGTGATGGAATCGTTGTTTACTCAGGAGATCTTGGATCTTTAAAACGATTCAAGGATGATGTGAAAGAAGTTGCAACTGGATACGAATGTGGATTAAACATTCACAATTTCAACGATATCAAAGAAGGTGATATCATTGAAGGATATGAAAATGTAGAGATTAAGAGAAAACTTTAATCTTTCGGAGTTTTAATAAAATCTCGAACAACATAAGAGCCCGGAAATTGACTAGACACTTCGTTTAGCAGTCTTCGGGCTTCTGCTTTTGTACGAAAATCTCCACATCTAACTTTAAAATTAGGCTGCTGATAAGTTAGATACACCGGAATACCTGGAAACTTCTGTTCAAACTCAACTAATGATGATTGAGCTCTTTCCTTAGCATTATTACCAGCATCGGATAAAATTTGAACGCGAAACCCATCGATTCCGGGAGATGCATAATTTGCCTTTTTATACGATTCTATTAAATCTATAAAGCCATTAGGTAAATTATATTTTACAGAACCTTTATTAAGTGTGTCATTTAGAATTGAGTGATTATTTAATGTAACAGTATTAACGGAGTCGTTCGTTTGAGCTTTTATCTGGAATGAAAAAAAGACGGTACAGATTATAATCAGGTAGGAAATTTTAATAAATGATTCAAATCGAATGTTCATTTGCTTTTTTTCAGCAAAACTAATCAGGTTTTTTACACAAATAAGCCTATGTTTTTGTTAATATTATGGACTCAACAAATGACTTTACAAAATTTCACAACCTTAAGTCGCTGAATTATTGGACAAAAGGAATACAATTCAAAAGAGGCACAACTTTTCATTTATTTAGAATCGTTCCAAATTATCAACAAACTCAAAAAAAATCTTAAAGGAAAGGGTTAACCGTTAAATTTGCAGCCGTTAAAACTGAAATAGGGGTCATCCTACCTGCTGGTCTATGCATCTATTCCGTTCCCATATCTTACGTGTTCTGGCAGTCTTTTTTGCTGTTGCTCTAAGTTCTAATACAACTTATGCTCAAGATGGAGCAAAGTTGTTTAAAGGCAACTGCGCATCCTGCCACAAACCAACTGATCAGAAATTAGTTGGTCCAGGTCTTAAAGGCGTTAAAAGCCGTTGGACAGATGAAGCAAAACTAATTTCTTGGATTAAGAACTCTGCGGAGTTTCTTAAAACAGGTGATGCTTATGCAAATAAGCTTTTTGCTGATTATGGCAATTCTCCAATGCCTGCTCAAGCCTTATCTGATGCTGAAATTCTAGCAGTTATCAATTGGGCTGATAAAGGAGGAGATGCTCCTGTAGCTGCAACTCCAACTGATGGAAATGCAGCAGGGACCTCAATAACTGAGGCAAAACCAGCTAGCAATGAAACATACTTCTATGTATTATTAGGACTAGGTGTTTTACTTATTGTTCTCATTAATGTTCTTTCAACTGTAAAGGCATCTCTGGAAACATTAGTAAATGAGAAAAACGGTATTCATATTGAGCCTAAACCTGTATTAGGTCCAATTGAACGTTTCCGTTTCTGGGCATCTCAAAACAAAAAAATAGTAGCTATAGCTAGTCTTCTCTTAGTTAGCTGGGTTCTTAAACAAGGATGGGATGGACTAATGGGCATTGGTGTTTACCAAGGATATGCACCAGAACAACCAATCAAATTTTCTCACGAGATCCATGCTGGTCAAAACAAAATTGCATGTGTTTATTGCCATAGTGGTGTTGAGAAATCTAAGCATGCTAATATCCCCTCAGCTAATGTTTGTATGAATTGTCATGCATACATTCAACAAGGAGCAACAACTGGAACAGAAGAAATTAAGAAAATATACACCGCTCTAGATTACAATCCAGAAACACGTGTATATGGCCCGAACAAGAAGCCTATTCAATGGATTCGAGTTCATAATCTACCTGATCACGTCTATTTCAATCATAGCCAGCACGTAAAAGTTGGTAAAATTGAATGTGCACAATGCCATGGAGCAGTAGATTCGATGGCAGTTGTAAAACAAAATTCTCCACTAACTATGGGATGGTGTATTGATTGTCACCGTCAAACGGAAGTTGATTACAAGGACAACAAGTATTACGAAGAGCTACATAAGCAATTTGTAAACGACCCAGCATACAAAAAAGGCGACAAATTCACGATTGGTAAAATCGGTGGTTTGGAATGTTCTAAATGTCATTATTGATCCACATCCTCCTTCATAAACCGGACTTTTACGAAGTATGAGCAATTCGAAGAAATACTGGAAAGGAATAGAAGAACTTCAGGCAACCCCTGAGTTTGTAAAACTTCAGCAAAATGAGTTTGCAGAAGACCTTCCGGTTGATCAATTCCTCGGTGACGAGCGCATCGTGGATTCATCAACAAACCGTAGAGACTTTCTTAAGTTTTTAGGATTTAGTGTCACTGCTGCTTCATTAGCTGCATGTGAAACTCCTGTTCGCAAGGCAATTCCTTATCTTAATAAACCAGAAGAAATTACTCCAGGCGTTGCTAATTATTATGCATCCACTTATTGGGATGGTAATGATTATGCAGGTGTCTTAGTTAAGACACGTGAAGGTCGTCCTATCAAGGTTGATGGTAACGAGCTTTGTTCTATTACTAAAGGAGGTTCACATGCTCGTGTGCAGGCCTCTGTACTTTCACTTTACGATAGCGCCCGTATTAAAGGTGCAATGCTAAACAATAAAGACAGTGATTGGAAAGCTGTTGATGCAGAAGTAACTTCAAAACTAGCTAGCATTGCAGCTGCTGGTGGAGCAATTCGTATATTAACTTCGTCTTTGATCAGCCCTTCCATGAAATCAGCAATTGCTGAATTCACAACTAAATACCCAACAACCCAAGTTGTTACTTACGATTCAATTTCGTATAAAGGTATTGCTGATTCAAACTTAGCTTCTTTCGGAAAATCATTCATCCCAACATACAACTTCGATAAAGCTGATTTTATTGTTGGAATTGGATGTGATTTCCTTGCAAATTGGCTGAGCCCAGTTGAACATGCTCGTCAATATGCTGAAACACGCAAATTGAATAAAGACGAGAAAAAAATGTCTCGTCACGTTCAAATTGAATCACTTTTGACCGTAACAGGTTCAAACGCTGATAAACGTATTGCATTAAAACCTTCTCAATTAGGACTTGCTGTTGTAAATCTTTACAACAAACTAACTGGAAGTAGTCTTCCTTCGAAAAGCTTAGATGCTAAAGATGCAGCTATTGCGGAGTTAGCAAAAGAACTT
>DAOOQW010000242.1:0-3564 GCA_035388945.1 Flavobacteriales bacterium | reverse complement strand
GGCTCAGCAAATACTGCTGTAAGGTCGTGCTACATTGCCGCTGTTTTGTATTTAACCATTGCAATGCTACCGCTCTTTATAAGTTTGTGCACCAAGCATTTGTATCCGCAATATGCAGAAGGTGATACCCAACTTGCACTGCCTAATATGGTGCTGGCACATACTTCACTTCCTATTCAGATTTTGTTTTTTGGTTCATTGCTATCAGCCATAATGAGTACAACCAGTTCAGCAATTCTTGCGCCCGCATCCATTTTATCAGAGAACGTAATGAAGCCACTTCTTGGTGATAAGTACACGGATAAGCAACTGCTCATGACGACTCGCATTTCGGTATTAGTATTCAGCACCATTGCCACTGTAATGGCATGTATGCGATCAAACATTTATGAATTGGTGGGTGAGTCATCTATTTTAAGTTTAGTTTCGCTTTTCGTTCCGCTGGTAATGGGATTGTATTGGAAACGCGCCAATACAACTGGAGCTTTACTTTCAATGGTGCTTGGAATAGTGACTTGGATTATATTTGAAATTTATGAAACATCATGGCCAAGTTTGATACCTGCAACATTAGTGAGTTTGGCAGGTATGGTGGTGGGTAGCTTAGCGAGACCAATGAAAACAGAAACAGTATGATTACGATAGAATTAAACAGAGTAAACGATGCCTTCCTGATGGAGGCAACGAATGAATTAGGTAATTCCGTGAGGATGGATGGTTCCCCTGGTATTGGAGGAAGTGATTTAGCCATGCGCCCAATGCAAATGTTGTTGGCGGCATTAGGGGGTTGCAGCTCGATTGATGTGATCAGCATTTTGAAAAAACAACGACAGGATTTAAAGGATCTGAAGATTACCGTAACAGGCGAGCGCGAACAGAATGTGGAGCCGTCATTATATACCGAAATTCACGCCCATTTTAAATTCTATGGAAACCTGGATGCAGATAAGGTAGAGAAAGCGGTAATGCTTTCCATGGAAAAATATTGTTCTGTAGCCAAGACACTTGAGAAAACCGCCAAGGTTACCCACACTTTTGAAATCATTAATTCATAATTTTTTATATACATCGATGGAAGAAACTGAAAGACACTTTGAGACTGATGCTATTCGCGAACAACACGAGCGTTCTGATTTTCGTGAACATTCTGTGCCACTATACCTAACTTCCAGTTTTGTATTTGATGATGCTGAGCAGGCTCGCGCTATGTTTGCCGATGAAATTCCTGGCAATATTTACAGCCGATATTCCAATCCAAACACAAATGAGTTTATCGCAAAGCTTTGTTTGATGGAAGGAACTGAAGACGGCATTGCTACTGCTTCAGGTATGGCTGCAATGTATAGCAGCATGGCCGCATTATTAAAATCAGGTGATCATGTTTTGGCGTGCCGTTCAGTTTTTGGATCAACACATCAAATACTCAATACTATATTTCCAAAGTTTGGCATTACCTATAGTTATGCTGATATCAGTGAACCAGAAACATGGGAATCAAAAATTCAACCCAACACGCGGATGATTTTTGTGGAGACACCATCCAATCCAGCCTTAGATCTTATTGATTTAGAATGGTTGGGTAAATTGGCGAAGAAGCATAATGTGATTCTGAACGTTGACAATTGTTTTGCTACACCTTACTTACAACAACCTGCAAAATGGGGAGCGCACATTGTTACGCATTCCGCTACCAAATTCATGGATGGACAAGGTAGAGTAATTGGTGGAGCTATATTGGGCACAAAAGAATTGATAAAAGAAATCCGATTCTTTACACGGCACACAGGTCCTTCGATGTCGCCTTTTAATGCGTGGGTACTTTCTAAAAGTTTAGAGACACTGGCCGTGCGTATGGATCGCCATTGCGAAAATTCGTTAACGCTTGCTAAGTGGCTTGAAGGCAATAAGCAGGTAGTGAAAGTGAAATATCCATTTCTACCATCGCATCCTCAACATGCATTAGCAAAAAAACAAATGAAGTTAGGCGGTGGCATTGTTACCTTCGAAATAAAGGATGGACTTGATCAGGGAAGACGATTTCTCAATGCATTGAAAATGATTTCACATACTCCAAACTTAGGTGATACCAGAACCATTGCCATACATCCGGCATCGACAACCCATTCGAAGTTAACCGAAGAAGAACGTCAGGCAGTAGGTATTACTCCCGGACTTATCCGGATTGCAGTTGGTCTTGAAGATGTTCGTGATATCATTGCTGATATTTCTCAAGCCATTGAAGCATCAAAAAGTTGATGGATAATGGATCACATCATTCATCAATTAAAACAAAGTCTTGACGATGATTTTCTTTCCAAGCCAGAAAGAAAATCATTGTCGCAAGCTTTAGAAGATCAATTCCTTGATACGAATCAAATTACCTTCCTTCGAACCAAAGTATTTGAGTTAGCGAACGAGAAGGTAAATGATAAAAACTATCGGTTTATACTGGAATGGATTAAAGATGCCAGCAATGTATTGAGCAACTATCCATTGGAAAAATCGAAATCGGACGATAGTTATTTTAGTCCGGGCGATCATTGTCGCAATGCTATTGTTCAGCACCTGAACCTTGCAAAAAAACGATTGAAGATTTGTGTCTTTACCATTAGTGATGACATCATAACAGAAGCCATATTACGCGCAAAGAGAAGGGGAGTGGACGTGATGGTGCTTACGGATAATGATAAATCGTTTGATCTGGGTTCGGATATTGAAAAGCTTTCAAAAGCAGGAATTTCGGTAAAGATGGATCAGACGAGTGATCACATGCATCATAAATTTATGATCGTGGATACCGATGCCGTATTAAGTGGAAGCTATAACTGGACACGAAGTGCCGCGCGATTTAACCACGAGAATGTTGTTGTTATGAAAGAAGAAGGAGTGGTGAAGTCGTTTATGAGTGAGTTTGATAAGTTGTGGAGTGAGATGTCGGATTACTAAGTTATTGGTTAATTGTTAATAGTTAATCGGGTGTGTGGGCTTGGGTGTGCTTCGCTGCAAGTATCGCGTTTGCGAACTCCTGCCTGCCGGCAGGCAGGGAAGCGTGGGGTGTGGGATTGAGTGAAGCAATCCCCTTGCAATGAAATACGAATGAACGAGAAAATGTTGCAACAAACTTAATATAGTGGACCATTGCCTCCACTATAGCACTTCGTGGTTGGGGGTCCCGCCATGGGCTGGATGAGACATTGCCTCGTCAACATGTTCAGCGAGGCGCTTCACGCTTCCTCGCAAACACAGGCTAGTCTACCACACTTCTCACACCGAAGGTATTGCCAGATTTTGCATTTGTAAAGAATAGATTAAAGTAAAGTAAGATGATTCGAGCAGCAGTTTTAGTTTTGGCACTTATTGCTTTTCCTGCAATAACTACGGCTCAAACTAGTAAAGATTTTACGCTTTTAAAGTTACATTCTTTGGCACAAAAAATTGGAGATAATAATCCCTTTAGTGAATACAACTCTGAGCAAATGAAGAAAGTACGGCCGATAAAAATCAAAGGTTTTGATTTTG
Source organism: Flavobacteriales bacterium (assembly GCA_035388945.1). Classification (GTDB taxonomy): domain Bacteria; phylum Bacteroidota; class Bacteroidia; order M30B66; family M30B66; genus CALQRR01. Next base: position 45 of record DAOOQW010000242.1, on the reverse strand, counting down.
TTAAATTAATTCAAGCTACCGACAATGATAAAAGGGAGTTTTGGG
>DAOOQW010000241.1:0-3589 GCA_035388945.1 Flavobacteriales bacterium | reverse complement strand
TGGTTGCGCTAACCTACATTGCTGCTCAACGTACTTTCCCAGATTATAGCGATATGGCCGAAGCGAAAGCGATGCTTGAATCGATTGCCCGCAGTTTTGGTTACCATTACGGTAAAGCGAAACATGTGCGTGTAAATACCATTTCGCAATCTCCAACATGGACTACTGCTGGAAGCGGCGTACCGGGCTTCAAAGAGTTTTACAACTATGCCGATACCATGGCACCACTTGGAAACGCTTCAGCTTTAGATTGTGCTAATTATTGCATCAGCCTATTCTCCGACTATACACGTATGGTTACCATGCAGAATCTTTTCCACGATGGAGGATTCTCAAACATGGGAATCAATGCAGCTATGGTTGTTCCAAAAGAAGATTAATGAAAAATAGACCTTTCTCCTGTCGTACAATTTGCCTGAGCCTACTGGCTTTGAGTTTAATTTGTTTTAGTTCCCAAGCGAACGGGCAGGAGGAAGGTATTACTCCAGTAAAACAACGTACCATTCCATTTTCAATTCGGTTCGATGGTGGATTAGGTTTTCTAACTACGCCTCGCGCCATGAAACTTACCTTTAACAGTGTAGGTGATGCGAATGTGGGCACCTTTTTTCACATCGCTAAAGGTGTAAATGTTGGTTTGAATTTTCGTTACACTGGATATCAGGTTTCTCGAAACGCTTCTAATTTCAACGATCTCGATACTATTAAAGGAGCAAATGGGACAACTGTAATCTCAGTTCCCATTCACACTACACATAATATGTTTAGTCCAGGAATTACGCTCGGTTACGATAAGTGGATCAGTGGTTATTCCTTGTTTAATTTTAATTTCTGCACTGCCTATTCATTAGTACGTTATGCCAATATTCGCAGCTTAGAAAAAGACTATCCAAATCCTCCAAATAAATCGGTTTATAACTACAATGCTTTATTGATCGAGCCAGCTGTGAACTTCATGTATTTCTTCGAAGATCATGCTGCCATGTCCATCAAAGTTTCCTATTCACGCTTGTTTGCAGGTTTTCATCCTGAACAGATTGCCCTCGATGGTGGCGCTATATCGTATGAAAAAGCAGATCTAGGTGGACAAATTCAGTTCATCTCAGTAGGATTAGGTTTTGTGTATTCCTTTAAGCGTATTGAGTAATTAGGTGGTTTCCTGGTTTTCGCAGTAGCCTCCATCAATGCCATAGCTTTAGCGAAGGCATATTAGTTCAATTCCTAGCACAAATTGCTAGACTTAATATTTACTTTACTCAACTGAATTGAAATAAAAAGCCCCGATAGATTCAACTCTACCGGGGCTTTTGTTTTAGTACTAATTCCTATTCAGATTCAGCTTGATCTTCCGATTTCTTCTTCTTTTTCGGTTTGCTGATTTTTACCTGAATCTCTTTCAATTCCTCATCATACGATAGGTTGATAGAATCTCCTTCGGTTAGGGTAGAACCAATGATATGTTCTGCCAAAGGATCTTCTACGTATTTCTGAATCGCACGTTTTAGCGGACGAGCACCAAATTGAGAATCGTATCCTTTTTCCACAATGAAATCACGAGCCGAATCTTCCAATTTGATTTTGTATCCCATATTTTCTATACGACGATACAAATGAGCTAATTCAATATCAATAATCTCGTTGATGTTTTCTTTGCTTAATGAATTAAACATAATCACATCATCCACACGATTCAAGAATTCAGGAGCAAATGCTTTTTTCAATGCACTTTCAACCACACCGCGATCGTGATCAGAAGCTGAAGTTGCTTTTGCAGTAGTTGTGAAACCAACTCCTTGTCCGAAATCTTTCAACTGACGTGAACCAATGTTCGAAGTCATGATGATGATGGCATTCTTGAAATCGATTTTACGACCCAAACTATCAGTCAATTGACCATCATCCAAAACCTGCAATAACAAGTTGAATACATCCGGGTGAGCTTTTTCAATCTCATCCAATAAGACAACTGAATATGGTTTGCGACGAACTTTTTCTGTTAACTGTCCACCTTCTTCATAACCAACATATCCTGGAGGCGCTCCAATCAAACGAGAAACAGCAAATTTCTCCATGTACTCACTCATATCAATACGAATGAGTGCATCATCACTATCGAATAAGTACTTCGAAAGCACTTTAGCTAATTGAGTTTTACCCACACCAGTAGGTCCCAAGAAGATAAATGAACCAATCGGACGATTCGGATCTTTCAATCCAGCACGATTCCGTTGAATGGCTTTTACTACTTTCTTAATGGCCTCATCTTGTCCGATTACTTTCCCTTGGATTTCATCGTACATCTTAACCAAACGAGAACTTTCGTTTTGAGCAATTCGTTGCGTTGGAACACCCGTCATCATCGCAACAACTTCGGCAACATTATCCTCTGTAACTGTTTGTCGATTATTTCGGGTTTCTTCTTCCCAAGCTTTTTTCGCTGCATCGAGTTGTTCAATGAGCGTTTTCTCTTTATCGCGAAGTCGGGCAGCCTCTTCATATTTCTGGCTTTTCACCACCTGAATTTTCTCAGCTTTTACTTCTTCGATTTTAGATTCAATATCGAGGATGTTTTGTGGTACATGTATATTAGTAATGTGTACACGTGAACCTGCTTCATCCAAAGCATCAATCGCTTTATCTGGTAAATGACGATCGCTTACATAACGTTGAGTCAATGTTACACAGGCTTTTAAAGCTTCAGGAGTGTAAATTACGTTGTGGTGATCTTCGTATTTTCCTTTGATGTTATTGAGAATCTGGAAAGTTTCTTCTTCCGAAGTTGGATCAACTATCACCTTCTGGAAACGACGTTCTAACGCTCCATCTTTCTCAATATACTGACGATATTCATCTAGCGTAGTAGCACCAATACATTGAATTTCTCCACGAGCCAATGCTGGTTTGAACATATTAGATGCATCTAATGATCCACTTGCTCCACCAGCGCCAACGATTGTATGAATCTCATCAATGAATAGAATCACATCTGGCGATTTCTCTAATTCATTCAATACCGCTTTCATACGCTCTTCAAACTGACCCCGATATTTGGTTCCAGCAACTAAAGAAGCTAAGTCTAATGTGATAACTCGCTTATCGAATAAAACACGAGATACTTTCTTTTGAACGATACGAAGTGCAAGTCCTTCAGCAATAGCCGACTTACCAACACCTGGTTCACCAATTAGAATTGGATTGTTTTTCTTTCTACGAGAAAGGATTTGAGAAACACGTTCGATTTCTTTTTCTCGACCAACAATTGGGTCAAGTTTTCCTTCATCGGCAGCTTTTGTTAAATCGCGACCGAAATTATCTAGAACCGGAGTTTTCGATTTTGTATCAGTCACTTTTTTGGTTCCGCCGCCACCAAATGATCCAGCATCGTCGTCATTATCATCGTCGAGCGGATTGTTGGAAGCTTGGGCACGTGGTTCTTCTGTGAGCAAATTCTTCAGCTCATCTCGTACAGTTGTATAATCCACATTAAATTTTTCTAAGGTTTTTGTGACAATATTGTCTTCATCTTTTAAGATGGCTAGCAATAAGTGTTCAGTACCTATTAAACTAGTCTTGAATAACCGAGCTTCTA
>DAOOQW010000240.1:0-3589 GCA_035388945.1 Flavobacteriales bacterium | reverse complement strand
ATGCAATAGATTTTATTACGAGCACCATGGATGCAATGCCACCCCTCTACAAGGTAAACTTTGGCACAAGCAAAGGACTTCTTGAAGATATTATGTATCTGTCAGAATTTCGTTTAACCATAAACGGATGGATATATTTTGGTCCGATTGATTTTGATCGATTCACTTTGGGTGGTGAGTCAAGAATTCCTATACCAGAAATCCTAATCGATGATAATTTTATTGATCGAGTACTTTCCGCTGTATTCGATGGAATAGAACGCAATTCGATAACCAGCTTAGAATAGAGCCAAAATTTGTCTGAACATCATGAGATGAGCAGCTGATCGTCCCTAACACGCCCGTTCCACCTAGATCGCGCCTCGTTGTTATGCCGATGTGCGCGACTAGGTGAACAGGGGGCGTTAGGGAAACCCTCCGGGTGGATGAGCTGCAAATCAAATCGAATAAACCACAGAACAGCCTAGTCGCTTAACTAAAGAACAAACAGAAAGGTGTGAGGATAATGATTTATTGGATAATTGCTTTTTTGGCTGCATTTTCTTGCCCAAATACAGAAACTCCTTTTGATTCCCTTGTATGCTCCAATCCGGCTCTTGGAGTGATTAATACAGAATATATATCTCTTCAGAAATCTATTGAATCAAGAGGCGACAATAAGAATTTGATGGCAGAGATTCTCCTAAAGGATGTTCGCATACGGAAAACATGTTCAGATGTTGAGTGTGCAAGAAGATGGCTTGAAGAACAAAATCGCTTATTGCGGAGTATCGATTCTTCCGGTCGAAACAACCAGCTTCAGACAAAGAATGATTCTACAATTCAGTCTATTCCTGATTTGAGAGATACTTCTGGTGCACCAGTCACAAAAAAGACTGCAAAAAAGGAGTCCACCAAAAAACAAGCTCAACATGAGCTACGTAATGATTCTGGAAGGGGCCAACTTCCTGAAAAGGGTTCTTCGATTCAAAACAGACCGGAAGCTGAATTGACTCCATCCCAAATTCGTAAGCTCATGCTATTTTTCCTTAGTCTCCTTGCCGTAGCAACAGTAATTGCAATAATTCGTGATATCGTTAGAAGCAGAGCCAATGAAAAGTATTTTAATAAGAAAACCAAAATCGGATATGGATTCGCCTTGGCTGGAATGGCGAGTATTGGATTTGGTGCAATATGGACTGAATACTCATTTGTTGCCTTCCTCATTTCATCGATTCCGTATTTGACATTTTTGCACGGCGAGTATATGAGCTGTCCATCCTGTTTTCGTTGGTGGGCTAGGGCTCAAACTGATTACGAAGAGCTTGAAAAATGGATAGAAACAAAAACTGTAAATAGACAGGATCACACCAAGGATAGGCAAGGTAGAATAATCGCAACACACCACAGGAAGGAACAGGTTCTTGTTGAGTGCCGTAAAGTTAAAATCACTTACGGATGCAAACACTGTGGTCATACATGGCACAAAATCAAAACGTATAAGAAATAACATAAGGAGATTTACATGAGATTCGCAATGCATTCTTTTTCCAAAACAAAACGTTCATTCATGACTATTTTAACGCTTTCTTCATCATTGTTTTGCAATAGCACCACAGTCGATTTTCGGAAATCCATCAAAACTGCGACCGATAATTCTAAGATATCAAATGCTAAAGTTGCTGTATTGCGTTCTAGCGTGGAAGAGCTTTCGAAATCAGCATTTGAAACTACCATTATTGGAAGTCCAACCGTAAAAGCAATGAAGCAAAATGATCGTTCATGCGACGTGGCAATTAAAGTTGAGATTGGATGGAGCCAGTCATGGATAGCAAAATTGAAAGAGCGATTGGATCTTGTTGGAGAAAACATCGGAAACAAAAGATCATTGTATTTGCTGAATGATTATGCGCCGACAACATTAGCTCGCTGGGATAATGGAACATATGTTCCAGGCGATACCCTATCGAAATCGATTGTATCCTTTTCGACTTGCAAAGAAACTAAATCCTGTATTAACTGGAGCGACAAAAATGCAAGAGAAAGAGCATATCGATTTTTAGGTAATTCATGTGGTGGTCTTCCGAATTATGATGGTCTTAAATCAATCTTTCCAAACTCATGGGCAATATCAACGGAAACATTCCAAATGTCAAGAATGGATGTTGCAGCCGAGGTACTTTCTAATGATATGGGCAGGGATCGCGATTGGAAGCCAAACCACTTTTTAGCGATGGAAAATTTGTCATTTTTCCTCAGTATAGAAATGCTGGATGATTCAGGGCAAATAGTATATAGCAAAGAAATCGCCATCGACCCACATCTAGCGCTTTCCAGAAACTCACGCGGAGAAATCTCAGGCAATGTATTAGTAATCCTTTCAGATGCAAGAAATGCCATAGATTTGTCGATCAGCGTTCCAGAGGAAATTATGTCAAAAATTTCGAAGATCAACGTGGAATCACATATCAAATCGGAAGTTTTGGAGATTCCTCAATACTATCAAAGAGGCTGAGCTTCGAGCTAGTGCGTGCTATCATTTTGCTTCGATTAGAAATGGCAATTGCTTTGTCGCAACAATAAGGATGGCAATATGAGTGCTGATAATGCTAAAAATGCAAAGTCAAAATTCAAAATTAATCAAGATGCATATGTAGCTTCATCACTCTTGCCAAATCCGAACAGCTTTTCCCGTTCACTTTACAAGACAAAAATCGTAGGACAAAATTTGAGAAAGGTAACGATTTCACTGCCAAGTGGAGAATTTACAGAAATAGCTAGCTCAAAAGTGCATTTAAATATTGGGCTGTCCATCATCGAAATTGGCGATTTTTCGACAGAAACCACAACGCTAGATCCGTTAACAAAAGCGTTGCTAAATTTTTCACGATTATTGATTGATGATTCAGCAGTCGTAGCAGTCAAATTGCGTTCCACCACTGAACTAGACTTGTGGTGGACCAATAATGGCCCAGCATACACGCATGTTATACTTATTGGGCATGGATCACCTAATGGTATTCATTTTGCTGTTGATGGGGAGGTCTATCACAACAGACTCTCCCAAATTTTTGAAAAATCAAATTCACAGGCAGTATTTATTTCTCTTTGCTGCGAGACTGGCTGCCAATCGTTTTCAGGTGAATTTTCTAAAAACCGGTTCTGCAAAGCTATTATAGCGCCAAGAGAAACAATTCATGCTGCGGTGGCCTCACAATTCTCACAAGCCATGCTTTGCTGGAGCTTAGTTGAGGGCAAAACAAATAAAATCGCTTTTAATCGAGCAAAAAGCACCATAGCTGGTGCAGTAAACATGACGATGTGGAAAAATGGCAATTCAATGCAATAACACTAAACACTATGCAAAACAATTTAATGAACGAGTTTCTAAAAAAGGGCGATGCCAGAAGCCCTAATGATATCGCCTATATTTCAATTTCCTGAACAGGAAATTAGCCATTTAATAAAAGCATCTAACACCACAATGTATGCGATTTTTAAGGATGCATAAGGAGTTAATATGACGGGAAATTGGCCAATTGAATCAGATTTTGGAACTGAACAACCGCCGACTAAAGTCGGCGGGTTCGCCACAGGGACTGAAAGTCCC
>DAOOQW010000239.1:0-3609 GCA_035388945.1 Flavobacteriales bacterium | reverse complement strand
CCATATCGAGAGCACAAACGAGGAAAGAGTTTTCCGGAAATAAGGAAAATGCAAATGCTCCAAACGATTCAGGATGCTGAAAATCGAAGTTTTCTAATTCCTTCAATCGATCGGTTAAATCGGCAATCATTTTTTCTACCGGAATGTTGTAGTAAAGTATTGCCGGAGCTTCCCCAAATCCTTTCAAACCTTGATGTTCAATACATACAACCAAGCTAGGTTGATGCGTTTTAGTTCTTCCACCCGAAATGGAAAATGGATATTGAAAAGGTAATTCGAAATGCCAGTAGTTGATCTTCATGGGGAACGAATTCAAAAGTATTGTAAACCAACTGCCAGTATTCGGTTTTTCTTAGGAGTTGTTCATACCCGAATGTGAATGAATGATTTGATTCCTCCGAATTTACCTGTAAGCATTTGTGTTCGGTATGATTCTGTTACTTTTACGGTCCTTAAAAAAAACATCTATGCGTAAATTGCTGATTCTCTTAGCTGTAGTACTGCATGCTGGCTTATTTGCTCAGCCTCTGAAAGATCTTTCCCTACAAGAAATTTGGGCAAGTCCAACGTTTCGACCATCTATGGTTATGGGCGTTTCACCCATGCAAGACGGACAGCATTACAGCACCTTGAAAATAGATGAGTCAGGCGTTAGTATTGAGAAATATGCCTATTCAACGGGTTTGAAAGTGGGCGATATTTATACTTCTGCTAGTATTACACTTCCTGGAAATAAATCCATTCAATTCGATTCGTACACATTTAGTAAGGATGAGAAAAAGCTATTGGTACCTACCGAAACAGAGCCTATTTATCGTCATTCGAGCCGTAGCGCTTATGTGGTGATTGATTTAGAAAAGAAATCGGCTAGTTTACTGAGCACAGGAAAGCAGCAGTATGCTGATTTTTCTCCTGATGGGAAGCAGATCGCTTTTGTGCGCGAAAATAATCTTTTCGTGAAAGATTTGATTTCCGGGAAAGAAACAGCCATCACCAAAGACGGAAAGCAAAACGAAATTATCAACGGTGCTACCGATTGGGTTTATGAGGAGGAATTTGCCTTGAGTCAAGCATTTTTCTGGTCGCCCGATGGTTCTAAAATCGCCTATTTACGCTTCGATGAGCGGGAAGTGAAAGAGTATAACATGCAAACTTATGGTAGTTTGTATCCGGGATTATACACGTTCAAATATCCAAAAGCAGGAGAGGACAATTCATTGGTGAATGTGTATGTGTATTCAGTATCCGGAAACAGCTCAGTGAAAATGCAAACTGGCGATGATAAAAACCTGTATTTTCCACGTCTACAGTGGACTTCGAATGGTTCAGAATTGTGTGTAACACGCATGAATCGTCATCAAAATCATTTAGAATTATTGTTGGCAAATCCAGCAACAGGAAGCATCCGAACATTGTTGGAAGAAAAATCCGAAACCTATATCGACATACACGATAATCTTCGCTTTTTGGCTGATGGCAAACGTTTTATCTGGTCATCTGAACTAGGTGGATTTAACCATTTGTATCTCTATGGGATGGATGGAAAGAAGATTAGCGCATTGAGTAGTGGCAACTTCGATATCACGGAGTTTTATGGTATCAACGAAAAGTCAGGCACATTGTATTTTCAAGCGGCAGCTCCAACGCCTATGGATAGAAGTCTTTTTACGGTGAAGCTTACCGGAAAAGGACAAAAGAATTTATTGCCAGTAAACGGACATCAGAATCCTGAGTTTAGTAGTAATTTCAGCTATTTCGTGTTGAATCAGAGCAGTGCAAATGCTCCGGCTGATTACAGTTTATATTCGGGTGAAGGAAAGTTGATTCGTTCATTGGAAACGAATACGATTTTGCGTGAAAAGCTAGCTACTTATCGATTATCAAAAAAGGAGTTTTTCAGTTTTACAACGAGCACAGGAAATGCGTTGAATGGCTGGATGATTAAGCCATCTAATTTTGATGCAAGTAAAAAGTATCCAGTTTTCATGACTGTTTATGGTGGTCCTGGACACAACACGGTTGAAAATCAGTGGGAAGGTTCCAACTACATGTGGTATCAATACTTGGCTCAAAAAGGCTACATCGTAGTTTCGGTGGACAATCGTGGTACAGGAAATAGGGGTGAAGCCTTTAAGAAATCGACTTATAAGCAATTAGGAAAGCTCGAAACGGAAGATCAGATTGAAGCGGCAAAATACATGGCTGCACAGCCGTATGTAGATGCTTCACGTATTGGAATTCAAGGTTGGAGTTACGGTGGATACATGAGTTCTTTATGTATAACCAAAGGTGCAGATGTGTTCAAAATGGCCATTGCAGTAGCACCGGTAACGAACTGGAGATTTTACGATTCTATTTACACAGAACGTTTCATGCAAACTCCAGAGGAGAATGAATCGGGCTATGATGATAACTCACCAATCAACCATGTAGCACGTTTAAAAGGCAAGTACTTATTGATACATGGAACGGGTGATGATAATGTCCATTTCCAAAATTCGGTAGAGATAGTAACAGCTTTGGTAAAAGCGAATAAACAGTTTGATTTGTTCTTTTACCCAGATAAGAATCATGGAATTTATGGTGGAAATACGCGATTACATTTGTACACAAAAATGACCGATTATCTACTCGAAAACCTTTGATATACCTGCTAAATAGGTGCTAATCAACATACGTGCTTTTCGAATTGATATTTTGATATATTTGTAATCCCAACACAAACCCTGTGAAACACACATTGCTTTTCTTAGCCCTATTTGCGGGCAGTGCCTTATTTGCTCAGCAAATCTCTAGCACAACTCCTCAATTAGATTCTCGTGCATCTCGCTATTATTCTGCTGAACAGATAGCTCAAATGGATGCTTTGAATATAGCTCAGTTAAACTTCATTTTCCAGAATTCTTGGTTTGTGAATACCTTGAAACCTTGTCCAGAATGTCCTGCAATTGATACAGCAACATTTGATGTGTATCAGTATGTTCGTGAAGCAAAAACTCGTAAACGAGTGTATTTGACTGTGCCAGGCAATCCAATTGATATCCTTTCTTATCAGGAATTAGATGTGGAATTGGAACGTATCAAGAATGAAATGAATACTAATTCTTCTCAGCACTAATCATGAAAAAACTTAGCTATATAGTTCCCTTTTTGCTACTTATTTTATTTGGAATAAGTCCAGCAAAAGCGCAAACATATATCATGGGTGCTGCGGGAGGTACCATTACGGATTGTGCTGGTACAATTGAGAATCCAGGTGGATATGGTACCTATGTAGACGGGCTTGATGTTGTTCAAACAATTTGTTCCGGTAGTGGACAATGTATACAATTGACTTTTACTGATTTTGGAACAGAATCAGGCTATGATTATTTAACTGTTTATGATGGGAATAGTACATTAGGTGCAGTATTAGGATCATATACAGGAGCAACTAATCCTGGAGTTGTAACTACATCAGGAGCTTCGGGCGGATGTATGACCTTATTATTTCATTCTGATGGTTCAGTTCAAAGTACAGGTTTTAGCGCAAGTATTTCATGTATTCCTTGTACACCTGCTATTATTTTAGGTCAAGGAGGTTCTATATCAGCATGTACAGGTATCATA
>DAOOQW010000238.1:0-3636 GCA_035388945.1 Flavobacteriales bacterium | reverse complement strand
CTCTTCCAACAGCGGATAAGCCTTCTGATAGTCTTTTTTATCGTAAAGTTTTTTAGCCAAAACATACTTGGCTGCATAATCGTTGCTTTTCAGAATCTTCTGATAATCACTGCATGACGAAGAAATAACAGCAATAAAAAGCAGAAAAATAAGCGGGTGTTTCAAAAATCTCATGGCACAAAAATACAGAAAGGGTTGTTGACAAACGGATGTTCGTGACTTTTCCTATGCGAGACATGAAATTTCTTAATTTTGCGGGCGAATTGCTTAACACGCTCCCATCATGGACTTATTTGAAAAGCTAAAGTTGAATCCAGGTCCGCTAGGATCTTATGCAAAAGAAGTACACGGATATTTTACATTCCCTAAACTGGAAGGTGAAATTGGACCACGGATGATTTTCCGCGGCAAAGAACGACTCAATTGGAGTCTGAACAATTATCTTGGATTAGCCAATCATCCAGAAGTTCGTAAAGCGGACGCAGAAGGTGCAGCTCAATATGGTGCAGCTTTGCCAATGGGAGCTCGAATGATGTCGGGAAATACCGATTTACATGAGCAACTCGAGCGCGAATTAGCTGATTTCGAGAAGAAAGAAGATGCTATTTTGGTAAACTACGGTTATCAAGGTATCATGTCGGCAATTGACGCTTTAGTTGATCGTCACGATGTGATTGTATACGATTCTGAATCTCATGCGTGTATTATCGACGGTGTTCGTTTGCACATGGGTAAACGTTATGTATATCCACACAATGATATCAGCAACTTAGAAACTCAATTAGAACGTGCTACTAAATTGGTTGCTGAATCAAACGGAGCTATTTTGGTTATTACCGAAGGAGTTTTCGGTATGAGCGGAGATCAAGGTAAGTTGAAAGAAATTGTTGAGCTTAAGAAAAAGTTCCAATTCCGCTTATTGGTTGATGATGCACACGGTTTTGGTACAATGGGCAAAACAGGTGCTGGAACTTCCGAAGAGCAAGATTGCATGGATGGTGTGGATTTGTACTTCGGTACATTTGCTAAATCGATGGCACTAATTGGTGGCTTTATCGCTGGTGAAAAAGAAGTGATTGAGTATTTACGCTACAACATGCGTTCTCAAATTTTCGCAAAAGCGCTACCAATGCCTTTAGTAGTTGGTTCTTTGAAACGACTTCAATTACTACGTACTCAACCCGAATTGAAAGATAATTTGTGGAAAATCACGAATGCACTTCAAGGAAAATTACGTTCAGAAGGATTTGAAATTGGAAAAACTCAATCTCCTGTAACTCCAGTATTCTTGAATGGATCAATCCCAGAAGCAGCTAATTTGATTTTCGATTTACGCGAAAACTTCAATATTTTCTGCTCTATGGTTGTTTATCCAGTTGTACCAAAAGGCGTGATTATGTTACGCTTGATTCCTACTGCTGTTCATACACTAGAAGATGTAGATTACACCATTAAAGCATTCTCCAGCATTAAAGACAAATTGAAAGCTGGTCATTACGAACGTGCAATGGAAAAAGTAATTTAATTAATCTTTTCATAAAATTGAAAGCCCCGAGAATTTTTGATTTTCGGGGCTTTTTGTTTTTAGAAATTATCCAGTAATAATTCATAATCATCAAACAATTCTTTGGGATTCGAACCTTTCACTCGATATAATGGAAGTCGGAAAAATATTCCGCTATAAAACCCGGGTTCGAAACTTAGTTGTAGGTTGTTTGTCCAAGTGTCGGAATCCAACGTAATACGAGCTTTACTGCATATTCCAGCTTCCAAACCAATAATTCCTCCTTGAAAGAGTCGTCTACCATATCTAAAGCCTAATAATGATTGACGAAAATTCAGTTGCAGATTTTCTCCATCAAAAGTTCCCCAGGGTGATGTGATAGCATTTCGACCACCTGCAGGATGCCAAGCCAACGTGAAAATATTGGATTGAGATTTATATTGGTAGCTGAATAAAAAGGGCAAAACCGCTCGCCAGGTTTGATGAGAATCGGGTTTGTAAATAAAGCCAAGCAATGGAAATAGAAATCCTTTGCCGTACACATACGAATAGGCTAATCCATAATTCCATCTCCATTTCTTAGCATTCATGCGTGAATACATGAGAGTTCCTGCATATCTAGGTGATTGCTTAGACCAGTTTTTCTCATCGCTTTGTATTTGAAGTCGATTACTAAAAACGAGATAACCACGAATGCGCTTGTAATCGAGATACATGGTTCTAATTCCAATTGAACTAGTTAATAGCAATCGAAAAGGATCTGAATCGAAAAGTTGAATGGGTTGTATTTGTTGTTTGATACTGCCATTAAAGGTAATGATGCCAGTATCTAATTGAATTCTTCCAAGACTAAAAGCTAGTTCGGCATTATAGGTTTGAAGGTTAAATTTCTGAGTTGTATCGGTATAAGTTCGAGGAGAAAAATAAGTAGCTTGAAACTTAAGTTGAGCTGGTTGTTTGATTACATCTTGAGCCATGCACATTTTAATAGGCATTAAACAGAGGAAAAAACATAAAATAAAAAGTGAGTGCTTCATTTAGCACAGAGTTACGAAAAAACAATTCGTTTAATCGAGGAAATCAAAATTCGATTTAAGCCTATAGCTTTATGTATCTTCGTTGCCATGGCTTGGTTTCTCTTTTTTTTCTGGTTGGGAATTAGTCTGATTCTCCTACGGAAGCTATCCTTTTTTAAGGAAAGCACCATTCGACCTATGCCATTAAGTTTCCTTTTTTTGTTAAAGGTGTTAGCAGGAATTATTGTAACGCTTATTTATACCTACTACTATACCGATCGCAGTACTGCCGATATGTATAAATACTTGGATGATGCACAGGTTATAGCTTCTGCCCTACCCAATCATCCAACACATTATTTAAAACTAATGACGGGTATTGATGAAAACGCCCCTGAATTAACACCCTATTATTCTGAAATGCATAATTGGTCTTTGCATTCCGAAACTTGGTTTGAATATACTCAGACTAAAGACTTTAATTTATTTAGTTCCAATAGAATAATAACACGTTTCAATGCCCTTCTTTGGCCTGTTACACAAGGAAACATATTCACACACGTGATTTTCATGTGCTTCATATCCTTTTCAGGTTTAATTGCTTTATTCAAATTACTTATTCACTATCATCCCGAACGAAAAACCAGACTTGTGTTGTTGATTTTCTTGTGGCCTTCTGTCTTATTGTGGACTTCGGGAGTTTTAAAAGATGGATTAATTGTCGCAGCTTTTTATTTGATGATTTATTGGTTAGATAAATTTATCTCAAAATCGGGTAATCGAATTGTGCTTTTTCTGGCAATTGTCCTTGCATTAATACTTTTATTAATTACTAAATATTACGTTGTAGTAGCCTGCATTCCAGCTTTAATTGCTTGGATGATAAATCATTTTAGATTAACAATTCCAGCATTTAGAATGCAATTATTAGTGTTAGGAATTTGCTTTATCACTTTGATTAAAATGTCGTATAGTGGATTAAATCCCGATGTAATATCTATGCTCCATGATAAGCGTGAAGAATCTCTAAAAGCTGCTATTTTGGGTAATGCTCGAAATCAGTTATTTGTCGATAATGCTGATCCAGGAATAGCAGGATTTATCAGAAAAATTCCG
>DAOOQW010000237.1:0-3647 GCA_035388945.1 Flavobacteriales bacterium | reverse complement strand
GTGGTTGTGGTATTGAAAGCGAATACCTGCTGCATTGCATACTTCACCAGCTGCATTCAAATCTGCGATAATAGTTTTATACTGATCGATAGTTTTACGATCTGGCTCTTGAAGATATGGCATCACCATAAAATCTTGCCCGTTTTTCTTTGCATCATCAACGGCTTTCTTCCAGGTATCACCTTTAATCAGATTGAGTCCGTAATGACCGCTTGTTACTTTCATTTTCAAACTCTTTGCATAATTGCAAAACTCGGTAAAGTCCATGCCGAAAATTTTGCCATCATTATACCCATACGTTTCCAGTTCTGTATATCCATAGCTTGCTACTTTTTGTAGTACACCCTTTGGATCGTTCCCTATTGTGCTTCGCAAAGTGTAAAGTTGTAAGCCCAATGCTTTACCTTTTTGTCCTGCTTGTAAAAAAGCGGGTGCCACCATCAACCCTGCTGCTGTGAGGGAAGAACGTTGAATAAATTCTCTTCTGTTCATCTTGGTATGGTTTAGTTATTTTTCTAAAGTGATTCGACTTAGCATAAACAGGTTGTCATTTCCCGCTTTTTCATTTTTGAATACCAGCACAAAAGTATGCTTACCTGATAAAGGCTCAATCGTTATTGAAGTTGACCGTGCTGTAATTCCTGCTCGTAACTCAATCTTCGGAGATTTATCAAAACTTACCTTACCTAATTTCTTACCGGTTGGTGAATCCAGATAAACTTCAATCTCTCCTCCTTTTGATACATTCGCTATCTCAGCAATCGTGAATTGCAATTTATCGACACCTGTCAAGTCAATGTCTTGATAACGAACAGATGAATTATGCTTCACGTTATCAACTACTATATTAGGGCCGGCAGAACGCTTACTTGTGCCGCCTTTAAATTCCACTACATCAGCGCCATTCAACACAGGAGCCCGAAGAGCTGAAGTTTGAGAAGCTGAAATGGATGGCATACCCAACGCACCATTATCATCATACATGGCAGTTATAATGTATGCTGATGTTGGTGTGATACCTTCTTTAGGTGCAGGTTCAAATTTCGCAGTACCTTTTAATGGCAATCCCTTTGAATCTTTAACATCAGACAACGATAAAATATACTCTACCATAGCCATGGCATCTTCTTTTGATACTTGCGGATGAGCAGCCATTGGCGTTTCTCCCCAAACTCCTGCACCTCCTTTAAGTATCTTATCAGATAATTTCTCAATTGCTTTTACATCGCTCTTATATTTAAGCGCTACATCGCGATAGGCTGGTCCTGCTGATTTTTTATCAATCAAGTGACATGATTTACAATCACTCTCTGCAATCAACAATTTACCGGGTAGTTCTGCTCGTTGGTGGCCCTGCGCAATCTTTGTCATATCATAACCTTGAGGAAGGTAATCGACTGTTACTAAAACCCGATGGGCAGGTATACTTCCATCCGATGAACTTCCATCTTCTTTATCAGTAGCGGAAGCTGAATACGAAACTGATCCACCCGCTAAATAAAACTGACTGTTGCCTGTCGTTAAATTTAAAGAAACAACCGGAGGCTCATTACCGGCAACAATTGTGATGTCAGCCGAAGAGCTTGATCCATTTGAATCCTTAACCGTAAGTTTAGGACGATAGATTCCGGCTTTATCAAACGTTACATTAAATATTCCATCAGCAGATGTTAGTGTCTGATTATTTGCTTCCAGTTGATAGGTAATCGCATCACCATCAGGATCAATTGTTCCTGCAGCAGAAATATTGACAACCAAAGGCAGAGCGCCTACAGTTTTATCGGCTGTTAGTTTTGGTAACGGTGCCCGATTACCTCTGTTAAAATCAATTCTCGACAAACGTGAATCAGGATTGCTGGCAAACCAACGTGTACCGTACTCCAATGTATAAAGCTTGCCATCCGGACCAAACGCCATATCAATGATATTGTTAAACTGAACACCTTCCATGAAGGGGTCAATGTCTGTAATTTTTCCATTCTGATCCATCGATACCAGTCGCATCCAATTACGCATCCAATCGTAGATGATCAGTTTACCATCGAAATAATCTGGAAAAGCATCGGACTGACCTTTATATTTTTCGGAATAATACACCGGTCCGGCCATGGCATTTCTACTACCTTCTTTCATCAATGGAAAATCAGGAGACGCAGCATACGGATACCAAATGAAGGGAGGACTGACTGGTGGCAGTTCTAGTTTACCTGTGTTGTTTGGTGAATTATTTATTGGCTTTAATGCATCATGCTTTGGAGCGGATGTTTTATTTTCAAAATCATATTCATTGTAAGCATAGTTTCCTCCAACGAAATACGGCCAGCCAAAAAATCCTGGTTTCTGAGCCTGGTTCACTTCATCATATCCGCGAATACCTCTAGTCTCTTTATCTTCACCAGCATCAGGGCCCACCTCACCCCAATACAAAAATCCTGTTTTCTGATCGATTGAAATCCGATAGGGATTACGATTACCCATTACATAAATTTCACCGCGGGTCTTCTCTTCACCTTTCGGGAAAAGATTTCCTTCCGGGATGGAATAGGTACCATCTGCTTCAGGATGAATGCGTAAAATTTTTCCGCGTAAGTCGTTTGTGTTACTGGACGATTTTTGTGCATCGAAAGGAGATCTTCCCGGGGTTTCATCTGAAGGACTAAATCCATCGGATTCAAACGGACTCGTGTTATCGCCTGTAGACACATAGAGATTATTATCCGGACCGAAAGTAATTGATCCACCGGTATGGCAACAGCTTTCGCGTTGAGTGGCTACTTCCAGCATTTCTTTCTCAGAAGCCATATCGATCTTCGAACCATCCAAGGTAAAGCGTGATAAAATGTTTGCTGATTTAGAGGGTGTTGAATAGTAAATATACAACCAGTTATTCTTTGCAAAATCCGGATCGTGTGCCAGACCCAACATACCGTCTTCAAACTTGGTGTTAACATTAAAGGTATTGATGAGTGCGATACTATCCGCTTTTGGATCGTAGAGTTTCACAGCACCTTTGCGTTCCAGAAAAATAATCCGACCATCCGGTAAGATGTCCATCTCGGTAGGCTCATCGAAGTAGCTCGCCAATACAACTTTGTTAAATCGATTTTCCTCTGGCGCAAGCTTAGTAGTAGCTTTGGTGTAATCCAGTTTACTATCACCGATTACATAATCCAATCCCATCCAAATATGATCGAGGTACTGAGGATCAACGTAACTTTCTTTGGTGTGACCTAAACCGGTATAGAATGAACGACCTCCATCAAACTCATGGTACCATACAATGGGATGATTGTCTCCATTCTCACCACCTTCATAGGTAGTTTCATCCAGCGTGTACAACACGTTAATATCCTTCGAAATTTTCTTGTAGTTGTAGAGTTCGTCTTTGCGCATCCAGTCATCTGGAAGTCCTTCGACTAATTCATCCGATTTTACTTTCTTGAATTTAGCATCCTGAATTTTAGGATGGCTCTTAAAGTAAGCACCAACCAGTTTTCCATACCAATACCATTCGTATTCCGTATCAGCAGCAGCGTGAATACCCATGTAGCCACCCCCAGCCTGAATGAAACGTTTGAAAACTGACTGTTGGTATTGATCTAACACATCGCCTGTTGTGCTTAAGAAAACAACCGCTTTATACTTCT
>DAOOQW010000236.1:0-3665 GCA_035388945.1 Flavobacteriales bacterium | reverse complement strand
GAGCAAACCGCTTTCGAAGTATCCTTTTTCGGGAACGGTAAAGCTGATGATTTTTTGAGCCGAACGGTTCGTATTTCCCAATGTTCCAACCATCATATTATGAACAAGGATGAACAGTGGTTTATACGTTCCTACATGAAAAAATGAACCCAAATGGTGTTGGAAAAACAAACTTGCAAAACGATCGGTTAAGATTTCGTTCATGTGCATGGTTTCGAAACTGTTGGTCGAAACAGCTCTCAAATCAGCATTTCCCGAAAGATTTCCTTTTCCGTTATAAAGTCGGGCGTAAGGCACATTTCCATCAATCATCCCAGCCGAAAGTAGCATTACCGTTTTCCCAATACGTCGCCATTGATAGGCGTATTCCATCCGGAAATCGGCTCGGAGATAATCGGTTTTTCCACCTAAGCTCAAATCTGAACCGCGCGTGAGCATCAACCTAAAAACAGGCGTTTTTCCACCCAAAGAAATTTTAAGTTTCCCATTGCGGTAAAATTTTTCCTTGTAACAATACGTAAACGAAGCGCCCTGTTCTAGCCATGTATATCGCGTATTCGAGGCTAACGAATCATATTGGTAATCGAATAAGGTTTTCACATGTGCCTGGCGGATGAACAAATCAGTTCGTAGAAATTTCAGCCATCGCCATCCTAAACTGACTTCGCTCCGTTCTTCCCCATTCATGTTTCGGACAATAACCTGACGCACTTGTTCGGTGAGATAGGGTTTGCGGTCGTTCACGAATGTTTGAAAGCCCGATTCATACACATCTTGTTGATACATCATCCGAAGTTCTAACTCACGTCTCGGATAGAGATAAATCCGCGACTCGGCTCCATACTTAGTGACCTGATCTTTGAATCCGTATGCGATGTAGCCACCAATTCCAAAATGTCGAGAAACTTTGTCGTTCGTAATTCCTCCAGCACCTAAACGAAAGCCTTCATGGTTGTTGAAACGCATGATGCGATTGAGTTCTAGATCGAACCATTTGATTGGAATGTAGCCACGAACCAAGGCTTCAACAGCTTTGATTTTAGGAGCCATATTTTCGGCGCGGAACAGGCTGTCGAGTTGGTAATAGGTCTGTTGTTCCTGTTCGGTTAAATCTTCAATCCGCACCGTTTGCCAAAATGCCTGACTTTTTTCTGATGATCCTTTTTGAACATCCAGTTCAGCTTCATCGAAAAGTTTGGCAGAAAGTTCCGGATTAATCTCGGGTTTGCTCACGTAGGTGCGACTTTCCCCGTACATCTTATAGCCTGTAAGCTTAACGGTAAGGAAAATCATATCGGTGTTGAGCTGTTCCGGAAACCACACACCCGTTTCGGTTTTTTTGTACTGCTGCTGAACCCGTAATCGGAGCGTAGAATTATCAGAAGCCGGTTCTGCCACCACATTTTGAATGGCATAATCGGGAGCCGAAATGTAAAGCACACCTTTTAGTCCTTCGATGGTAGAATTTTTACGCGGTTGAAATCGAATTACGTAAACACTATCGCGACCGCTAAACAAGGTGTCTTCTAATACAAATGAGTAAACGTCCTCGCTGTTTCGACTAATTGGGTTGAGAAGTTTTTGTCCGTTTAGTTCCACCAAAGGTGCATAAAAACTAAAGGGTTGAAACTGGAGCGCGAGCATGAAAACGGACGCTTCTTGTAATCCCGAAACCTTCGATCCGATTACATTTTCCTTCACTTTCCCATTTCGAAAAAGCCGTTCGTTCGATGATTCAATCATGAACAAATGCTGCTTGCTAAATAGGCTATCGTAGGATTTTAGCTTTTGTTGGTCTTCGATTTTCTTAGCATCAAATGCCGTATCAGGCCTGCCGGAAAGCACGAGTTTATTATAGGTTTGACAGCGGTACGACTTAAGTTTTTCGGGATCGTGTTGGTCGCGACGTTTCCAAGTTTCTCGAATGATTCGATGTGCAGGATTTTCACCCGCAAGGAATTCAAATGTTCGAAGTTGAAGAGAGGATGGAGTGAGTTCTACCCGAAGTTTAGATTTTCCATTGGCCGATTCCAATGTTAGTTGTTCGCTTCGGTAGCCGATGTAGGAAAAGTTGAGCTGTGCAGGATAACCGTTTGGAAGCAGAATGCGAAAGAAACCATCGATATCGCTCATCGCAGTTGCTTCAGGAAAACCTTGAACGGCAATGCTAACAAAAGCAAGCGGGCGTTTTTGAGCTGAATCGCGCACCATACCTTCGACAAAAGTTTGACTTAAAACCGAAGATGAAATAAAGAGTAAAATGAAGAGAAACCGAAGATTCATCTCAGCGAAGATACAAGATGAGAATGAGTTAGGTAAAGAATGTAGTAATAATGAAAGACTGGAGTAAAAGAGTATAAATTATGAGTTGGAAAAAGATGTAATGATTTTATAGCAATTTTTAGTAATTCCTACTGATTTGAACCGTATTTGCTTTCAATAAAAAACCTATTTTTGCGGCGCTTTGAGTATTCAGAAATACCGGCCTTAACCCGCTGCCATGGACGATGATTACGATCTTCAAAACCGCAAACCGCAGACTGGAAGAAATTCAGAAGCCGGAACCTGGTTGCTGGGTAAACGTTGTCGACCCGAGTGACGAAGAGCTTGCCTGGCTCATACAGGAATTTCCCTGGGCGGAAGAATACCACCTCGATCCATTAGATATTGACGAAAAAGCACGTGCCGAGCGCGACGAGGATGTCTTGTTTACCTTGATTAAGATTCCACATTTTCAGGGGAAGAAGGACGAAGCTCCATTTGTGACTATTCCAATGGGAGTTATTCAGAACAACGATTACTTTATCACCATTACCAAGGAAGATAATGTGATTGTGAATGAGTTTGAGAATAACCGGGTGAAGAACCTTCAAACGCAGAAACATTACCGGTTTTTGCTGCTTATTCTCCTCAAAACTGCCACGAAATTTTTGGCTCACTTACGTGAAATCAATAAGACAGTCGATCAGATTGAGGACGATTTGCAATTGAGCATGCGTAATCAGGATATTTTCGATTTGTTGAAATATCAGAAAGTACTCATTTACTATACGACTGCTTTGAAGTCGAACGAGCTGATGATGGCGCGTTTGAATCGTTTGCAGTTGTTGCGTACCTATGAAGAAGATGAAGAGTTATTTCAGGATGTTGTGACTGAGTTCCAGCAGGCTATTGAGATGACGAACATCGCTAATAACATCTTGTTGCAGATGACTTCGGCCTACGCCAGTATCATCAATAACAACATGAACAAGATTATC
This sequence comes from Flavobacteriales bacterium, assembly GCA_035388945.1. Classification (GTDB taxonomy): domain Bacteria; phylum Bacteroidota; class Bacteroidia; order M30B66; family M30B66; genus CALQRR01. The sequence continues at coordinate 405 of DAOOQW010000236.1, read as the reverse complement.
AAAACGCTTACGTTAATCACGATTGTGTTGTACGTACCGACTTTGATTTCGAGCTTTTTTGGAATGAATGTGATTATTCCCGGACAAACATCCAGCTCAGCATTTGCTTGGATTTTGGGCATTTCGCTCACCTTGAGTGCGACTATTTTGTTCATTTTCATGCGTAGACGCTGGTTCTAAAACAATGTACGGTCAGTTTATCTCCAACGGATTACCCGAAACCCGCGTTCAGGTTGATATTGAACCCGGTGTGCTTCGTTTTCAAAATGGAGCTCAGAGCAAGGAATTACGTTCCCAAGATTTGATTGAAGTAAGCTATCCCGGTAAGAACAAAGCATTGCTGTTATTTCGGGAAGGAAGTCTGTTTTTGGAAGCACCTAATATTCAAGGTACGCTGCGCCATTT
>DAOOQW010000235.1:0-3670 GCA_035388945.1 Flavobacteriales bacterium | reverse complement strand
CGTATATTTTTCATTTGCAAAAGCTCAACTACATACGCCCTCTGCTTTATGCTCTTTTAGTTCTCCTTATAACAGGTGGATTAATCGGGTGTTCCACTAAGAAAAACAAGTGGATTAATCGGACATTTCATAATATCACCTCCAAATACAATGGATATTTTAATGGTGAAGAAACTATTAAAGAGGCCGTTGCTACACTTCGAACAGGGCATGTAGATAATTACATTAAGGTTCTTCCTGTGTATGATCTTGGATCTTTAGAAGATTCCAAAACCATCATTCCCTTAACCGATAAAGCTATTAAGAAAGCATCTGTGGTTATTAGCCGCCACTCGATGATGATTAAAGGCAAAGAGTACTGTAAATACATCGACGATAGTTATTTACTAATCGGGAAATCGATGTTTTACAAACGCGACTACTATGCATCATTAGAGATGTTTGCTTATGTAGCACGCGAACCGGTTAAAAACAACAAAAAAGATCCCATTCAACACCGAGCCAACCTTTGGCTTTGTCGCGCCTACAGCGAATTGGGTATGTTTACAGATGCACGCTTAGCAATCGATAGATCGCTCAACGACAAAACTCTTCCTAAAAACATTAAAGGAGAATTGTATACCGCATTGACCGATTTCCATCTGAAGCAAAATCATTATGCCGAAGGATTGGAGACGATTACTGAGGCCTTGAAGTACGTGAAAAAGAAAAAAGATCGGGTTAGACTGCTCTTTATTCGCGGACAATTGCTACAAAAAGCAGGAGAAATAAAACAAGCTTCCGATAGCTATGCTAAGGTTTTGAAAAGCAATCCAACGTATGAGATGTCGTTTTATGCTCGAATCAATATGGCTCGCTGCTTCGATTCTGAGAATAAGAAAAGCACTGAAATCCGAGCTTTATTAGCAAAGATGCTTAAGGATCCGAAGAATTTAGATTACAAAGATCAGATCTATTATGTGTTAGGTGAGTTGGATGAAAAAGAGGGCAACGAAACCAAAGCAATCGAGCAATACACCACATCTGTTCAGGCAAGTACGACGAATGTGAATCAAAAGGGAATGTCCTATTTGGCTATAGCTGAGATTTATTTTGATCAACGCGAGTACCGAATTTCGGCTGCTTATTATGATAGTACAATCAGCTCCTTACAAAAAGATTTTCCAGATTATAAAATCATCGAAAACAAGCGTAACAGCTTAGCCGAATTGGTTAAAATGTACGAGAAGATTGAGCTCTACGATAGTTTACTTCGGATGGCAAAATTGAATCCGGCTGAATTGGATAAAAAGGCTGAGCAGATTTTCAAGAAAGAAGAAGAAGCACGCAGAAAGCAAAAAGAGAAAGATGCAATTCTAGCAGCAAAATTAGCGGCATCAGGTGGTGGAACTTCAGCAGCACCAGGAATTGCAGGTAATGGAAGTTGGTATTTCTATAATACTTCCACGATGAGCTTTGGTTATACTGAATTCCGTAAAGTTTGGGGCGATCGGAAATTAGAAGATAACTGGAGACGTTCCAATAAACAGACTGTTGCTCCTATTTCGGGCAATCCCGATGAAGACACAACAGGATCTGATGTTGCTAAAGAAGAAATTAAGCTAACTCGTGAAGATAGCATAGCACTAATCCGTAAAAAATTAGAAAAAGCCGTTCCTAAAAACGACACCATGTTGCGCGCGTATGCTGATTCGGTGATGGAAGGATATTACGATCTTGGATTGATTTACAAAGAGCGATTAGCTGATTTGAGAAAAGCAGCCGAAACATATGAGGATTTTTTAAAACGTTATCCGAATAACTCGAATGAGCCAACCATTTTCTATCAACTCTACCGAATTTATTTGGCAATTCCAGATAATCCTAAAGCTGAAGACTATAAAAAACGTTTGATTAACAAGTATCCTAACTCAGAATACACTCAAATCATTACCGATCCAGAGTTTTTCAAACGCGAAAGTTTAAGTAAATCTGAGGCAGTAAAGTTCTATGAAGAAACATATCGACTTTACCAAGCTCGACAATATGCCGAAGTAATCAATCGTTGCCGTACCTCCGAAACTCGTTACCAAGGAAATGCACTAGCTCCAAAATTTGCTTTAATTAAAGCACTAGCAATTGGACAAACGCGCGATGTAGATGCATTTAAGTCTAGCTTACAATTTGTTGTAAAAAACTATCCAACCGATTCGGTTAAAACAAAAGCAGCCGAATTACTCAATAGCCTAAGTAAATTTCAAGGTACAGGCACCAAAGACAGTGTTGCTGCTCCAACATTCTCATACAAAGCCGACACATTGCACTATTATGTTGTAATGGTTGAAAGTGTAACACTTAATCTCAACGATGTTCAAACCCGTTTAAGTGATTTGAATACGCTTTATTACTCGCTAAAAGACTTGAAAATTAATCCAAGATTATTGGGTAAAAACTATCAGATAGTTTCGGTTCAAGTTTTTCTTAATCGGAAAGAAGCAAGCGACTACATGAAGATGATTGATGATGATGATCTTATTTTCCAAGAAATTGATCCGAATATACTCGACACGTTTATCATCAGTGCAGCTAATTTCAACACCTTGATGAAAAATTCGAAAGTGGAAGAATACCTCGACTTTTACAAACGGGTATACCAATAAACACTCTTCATTTTCGTAGCGGAAATTTCTTTCTATCTTTGAGGCCCCAAAGGAAAAAATACACCTCCAAGATGTTCAACTCCAAAGATTCTAAGTCATCTGACTCCATGAGCGTTTCCGGTACAAACCAGATTTTGTCCGGCACGATGATTACCGGCGATATTATCTGTGATGGAAATATCCGCATTGACGGTACTTTGAAAGGAAATCTTCAAGCTAAAGGGAAAGTGGTAATCGGACCTAGCGGATTGATCGATGGAGAATTGAATTGTCAGAATGCCGACATTTCGGGAACTGTAAAAGCAAAAGTTACAGTAGCCGAGCAGCTTACACTCAAAGCAACTGCTAAGTTGAGCGGTGATATCAGCACCAACAAATTAGCAATTGAACCAGGAGCCAACTTTACTGGTGCTTGCAGCATGGGTGGTATCGTAAAAGATTTCACCAAGCATGGAGCCCAAAACAACAAACAAGTCCTCCAGGAAAAAACAGCTTAACGATTACGGTCGTTACGCCGGATTAGGCATTCAAATGATGGGTGCTATTCTTGTGCTTACTTGGCTCGGAGACTGGGCTGATAACAAGTTCGATTTTCGGTTTCCAGTTCTAACTCTTATCGGAGCTATTTTGGGCATTTCTGCTAGTATGTTCTGGTTGTTCACTTCCTTACCCAAACGCTGATGCCTGCTGGATTTTCACGTTATATCCTCATTTCATTTGTACTTAGTCTGCTCTGTGCTAGTTTCGCCGGATTGGCCGCTTCCAAAGGAATCTTGGTTCTTAGTCCTACTTTCCGATACGGACCTCTGCTTTTCTTCTTCCTGCTAAGTTGTGCCCTTCATTATTATCTTCTGCGCTCAACCGAAGGACGACCGCAACGTTTCGTTACTGCTTTTATGGGTGTGCAGGCCTTGAAAATGTTTGTTCACCTGCTCGTAATGACGATAGTTGGATTTGTTTTTCCTGCCATTGCGGTACACTTTATAATCTTGTATGCCGTTTATTACTTGTCATTTACGGTGGTAGAAACA
>DAOOQW010000234.1:0-3686 GCA_035388945.1 Flavobacteriales bacterium | reverse complement strand
CGTTATCAAAACATCGAATTACGTGCACAATGGCATTTACCTCCCGGATGTTTGCTAAAAACTGGTTTCCCAATCCTTCACCCTTGCTTGCACCCTTTACTAAACCAGCGATGTCAACAAACTCAATCGTGGTCGGCAATACTCTTTGGGGATTTACCAATGCCTCTAATATTTTCAACCTTGGATCCGGAACTGTAATAACACCAACATTTGGCTCTATTGTACAGAAAGGGAAGTTGGCCGCTTCAGCCTTATTATTTGAAATCGAATTAAAAAGGGTTGATTTTCCAACGTTGGGTAGTCCAACAATTCCACACTGCAATGCCATAGTTAAAATAATTTTAGAACAAGGGCGCAAATATACTGGCAGTTTTTGGATTGACACTAATACGGGTTGCCAGTTTCCGGTTACCGGGAACTGGCAACCTGAAACTGGCAACTTAATTTCTATGCACTTCTATAAATGATGCTTAACTTCGCCCTCGAAATTTAAAACCAAACAGCATAAATCAATGAAATTCTTTATCGACACCGGCAATCTGAATGAAATCAAAGAAGCTTACGACCTGGGAGTATTGGATGGCGTAACCACCAACCCATCTCTGATGGCAAAAGAAGGTATTAAAGGTGCCGAAAATATTAAAGCTCATTATAAGGCCATTTGTAACATTGTTGACAATAACGTGAGTGCGGAAGTGATCGCAACCGATTTTGATGGCATGATCAAAGAAGGCTACGAGCTTGCTAAAATTGATGATAAGATTGTCGTGAAAATTCCAATGATTAAGGATGGCGTTAAGGCTTTGAAAAAATTCAGCAGCGAAGGTATTCGTACCAATTGTACATTGATATTCTCTGCAGGTCAGGCATTATTAGCTGCAAAGGCTGGAGCAAGTTACATGTCGCCATTCATTGGTCGCTTAGATGATATTGGATTGGAAGGTATGGACCTCATCGCTCAAATCAGACTGATCTATGATAACTACGGATTTGATACCGAAATTCTTGCTGCCTCAGTTCGTAACACAGTTCATCTACTTCAATGTGCCGAAATCGGTGCTGATGTTGCAACATGCCCTTTGAATGTAATCACAGGTTTGTTGAACCATCCATTGACTGATAGTGGTCTTGCAAAATTCTTAGCAGATTATAAGAAGGTGAATGGTTAAGCGTTCATAGTTTGATGTTTCAAGTTTGAAGTTTTTAAATATTGAAAATATGGTTACGAACTTAAACACCTAAACACAAAAGCACCAAAACACTTTAAACATGTTTTCTACTGATCCGGTCGTACGCGTAAAAGAGGCTAGTATTTTTCAAGACAACAATACCGTTCTGGGGGATATCTCTTTTGATATTGAAAAAGGTGAATTCGTTTACCTTGTTGGACGAACGGGCTCTGGTAAATCTTCTTTGCTGAAAACGCTTTATGCTGATTTAGCTTTGCGCCTTGGCGATATTCAAGTTTCGGGATTTAACATTCGTGGAATTAAAAATTCAGAAGTTCCTTTATTGCGCAGGAAGCTTGGTATCATCTTTCAGGACTTTCAACTTTTCCCCGATCGATCGGTAGATGAAAACATGATGTTCGTAATGCGTGCTACCGGCTGGACTGATAATGGAAAAATGCGTGCTCGTTTAAGCGATGTATTAATGCAGGTTGGTTTAGGTTCGGTAGAAAAGAAAATGCCGCATCAACTTTCTGGAGGGGAACAACAGCGTGTTGTGATTGCGCGAGCATTATTAAACGAACCTCAGATTTTATTGGCCGATGAACCTACCGGGAATCTGGATCCGGAAGTATCGCATGGCATTATGAAAATTTTTCAACAGATTAATAAAAGTGGAACCGCAGTTCTCATGGCGACACACAGTTATGGTCTTATTAAGAAATTTCCGTATCGCGTATTAAAATGTGAAGAAGGTAAAGTGATTGATTCAGCAAAAGAACAATTCGAACTCGTTACAGATTATTAAGACGTACGAAGGTAAAAAAAGGAAAGAGGTACGAAGTGGATTTACTCACTTCGTACCTCTTTCCTTTTACATTACACCTTTATTTACCTCCCAGCTTGATCAGTTTAAATCCAACTGAAACCTGAAATACCTGATTCTTAATATCGAAAGCAGAATTATCACTTACGTTTTGAAGACCAAGATTATATCGACCATCAATGCTAAGACCGAAAGGTAAATCCCAACCTACTCCTAAGCCGAGACTTATATCAGACTTTTTTACAGCCCCTTCAATCTCTTCATTATCGTTTACAACAACAGGATCATTGGTTAAAAAACCAAACTGTGGACCCACCTGTAAATTAATTCCGGCAACGGTATACAGCTTTACCATAATTGGAATATTCACATAACTAAAGTTAGATTGAATATCATCGCCATTTACTTTAACAGTAGATCCTTGCTGCGAAAAAATGACTTCCGGTTGAATGCCGATCTTCGTGAATTTAACCAACGCAAAAGCCCCAGCGTGGTATCCTGTTCGGTTGTCGTAGGTATTGCTAATGCTTTTAACATCAAGGTTCGCGAAGTTAAGACCACCCTTAAGACCAACCGAGAATTGTGCTTGCGCAAATGCTGCTGAACCAATCGCGGTAAGCAGGGCAATCAACATAACTTTTTTAAATGGATTCATAATTTTGAGTTTTGTTTGGATATTTTCTAATCAAAAACGAAGCCGAATTTTTTTTAGTACCCTGTTATCAGTTAATCGTTATTCGTTAATTGTTAATGGTTCAATCCTCAAGAAGTGTCCAATAAATGACACAATATCATCACATCCCAATCTCTCTCCCACGATTAACCGATAACCATTAACGATTTCTACAATCGATCCAGGATTGAATCACTAACCGGATTAGGTAACGTAACCAGCAGGTCTTTTGTTAGCTCCATTTCTCTCTTAATCGCGGATACTGCAATATCATTTCGGGCCCAGGCTCTTCGTGCAATGCCGTTGTTTACATCAAAGTGAAGCATATTTTTTAGTTTACGGTCAGCGTCTTCGCTTCCATCTAACAACATACCAAAACCACCATTGATTACCTCTCCCCATCCTACACCTCCACCATTGTGAATGGAAACCCAGGTTGCTCCGCGGAACGAATCACCAATAACATTATGAATGGCCATATCTGCAGTGAATCTTGATCCATCATAAATATTGGATGTTTCTCTATACGGACTATCCGTTCCGGAAACATCATGATGATCTCTTCCCAACACGATTGGTCCAATCTTTTCTTCACGAACCGCTTGATTAAATGCCTGAGCAATTTTCATTCTGCCTTCCGCATTCGCATACAATATTCTTGCTTTCGATCCCACAACCAGTTTGTTGCTCTTGGCTTGCTTGATCCATTGAATGTTGTCATTCAACTGTGATTGAATTTCTTGTGGCGCGTGTTTTAAAATTTCTTCCAACACATCTTTGGCAACATGATCCGTAAAATCTAAATCAGCATCCTTACCAGAGGTACACACCCAACGAAACGGACCAAAGCCAAAATCAAAACACATAGGCCCCATGATATCCTGAACGTATGATGGATACTTAAAATTAATTCCATCATTTGCCATTACATCTGCACCTGCACGCGAAGCTTCCAGTAAAAAAGCATTTCCATAGTCAAAGAAATAAGTACCGCGTGCTGTGTGTTTATTGATCGCTG
>DAOOQW010000233.1:0-3723 GCA_035388945.1 Flavobacteriales bacterium | reverse complement strand
TATAGTCACCAATCTCTTTTTCATTCAGCTTTTTAAGTAATCTAGAAATAACTTCCCGAGATGAATTTAATTCTTGAGCTATCTCGGTAATGGATATTTTGACCAGATTTGTTTTATGAGTGTCTTGATAGCGCTTTAGGTAATACACTAATCGTTCATCCATATTCCTAAATGCTACATGATCAAGTGTTCTAAGAACTTCATCAAAACGAGAACGATAATTTTCCAATACGAAATAGTACCAAGTTTTATACTTACTCATCCATTCATCCATGTATTGCAATGGAATTGTAAGAAGAGTAACATCTGTTTCGGCTTTCGCCATTAGTTGACTAGCTTGAAAACGAGCGGCACAAATCATAGATAAAGCACAAGCTTGTCCACTTTCTAAATAGTACATAAAGAACTCATTTCCCTCATCATCTTCCCGATACACTTTAATTGTACCTTCAATTACAACCATAACATTTCGGAAATGCTGGCCAGTTTTCATCAAATATTCCCCTGAATTCACACTTTTTTCTTGAGCAACTTGAATTAATTGTTCAATGAGATCTTTTTCAAAACCGGGGAAAATTGAATGGATTTTTTCTGAAGTAATCATGCCGCAAATTCAATAAAAATTTCCAATTTATTTTACCTAGTTGTATCAACCAGTATATTCGCTTGATAATATCTAGGTATGACTACATCAGAAGTGTTGAAAGAGCTCAAAGCAATGGGTTCAGAGCAAATCAGAGCAATTTTCATAAATCATGGAGCGCCTGCAGATCAGCTTTACGGAGTTAAAGTAGGTGATATGAAGAAGTTTCTAAAGCCATTAAAAGGTAATCAAGCAACTGCATTAGAACTCTATGATACAGGTGTTTCGGATGCGATGTATTTAGCTGCTTTAGTTGCAGATGGTAAGAAAATGACTCGAGAGCAATTGCAACATTGGGTTGAGACCGCAACATGGAATATGATAAGTGAATACTCGGTGCCTTGGGTAGCTTCCGAAAGCCCATTTGCGTTAGAATTAGGATTGAAATGGATTGATGATTCAAAAGAGCATATTGCTGCTGCTGGCTGGACAACACTGTGTTGTTGGTTGTCTATTGTGCCAGATGAAGAAATCGACCGTAGTTTAATGTTGAATTTACTTAATCGGATCGAGAAAGAAATTCCTCAATCGGCTAATCGAGTACGTTATTGCATGAATACGTTTATAATCGGCCTTGGAGGTTACGTGCGCGATTTAAGTAATGAAGCTATATTAACTGCAAAGCGAGTAGGGCAGGTGCAGGTTTATCAAGGGAATACAAACTGTAAAGTACCTGATGCTGCTTCGTACATTCAAAAAATGATTGATCGAGGACCGGTTAAAAAGAAGAAAACAGCTAAGTGCTAATTGACTTTAATGTAACGTGTTCCTGAAGGTTGGAAATAAAGTGTATCTCTTGAAGTACTAAATGTTATAAACCTACCATTTTTCCCAAGAAATAATTTGTCCTCATGAATACGATATAATTCTTTAGGAGGATTAGGATTAGTAGCTGTTATGTCGAATAGGAAAGGTTTAATTGAATCAAATTTGATTGAAGAACCCTGAATACCATCAGCTTGATATACTTTCCCTTGCAATGTTTGAAATCTAACAGGAGTTGGCAAAGATTGAGCAGACACCTGTTGAGTAAAGCAAGAAAGAACAATTACTGAAAAACCTAGGAAAAGGAAAGATCGCATAGCTGTTTGTTATTTGAATAAAAGTAGGAAAAAATCTGAATACCAAATAAATTTTAATTTAATCGGTATCGATCACCAATGAGAGTTTCCAATTCTTTGAGGAAATCAGGATTGGTATCTACCTTAAAATTAGCTTTCGTTTGAACCGAAAGAGTAGCGTCGTTAGCCGCAAGAATCATCTTAATGCTACATTTCCCTGGGTGACGAAGAAAAATGTCTACTAATGCATTTACGAATACCTCACTCATCTCGGTTTCATTTACCTGCATAGTAATTTGAGTGTATTTGTCTTTTAAATCTGCAAGCACACCCATAGTGAGGATATCGGTTTCTAGACCATCTGGATTTCTGAAACTTTTATTGGGTTTCCAGTTGATATAAATGATATTTCCTGGATCGAGGTAATGTTTGAGTTTGAGGTATTTTTCTGAGAATAAAACAAACTCTCTAGAGCCCGAGAAATCTTCAATCACAAAACTTCCGAAAGGCTTTCCTGTCTTGGTAAAGCGATGTCCAACGGATGTGATAATCCCTCCACTTTTACATTCCGATTTACTGCGAAATTGTTCCAGATTTTCCAATTCAGCCATAGGAATGAAATTGAAATTTTTCATTTCTTGTCGATAATCATCAAGTGGATGTCCACTTAAATAAATACCTACAACTTCTTTTTCTTTCTCAAGCATTTCTAGCACATGCCATGGTTCTGCTTTAGGAATGATTGGTTCGGGAATTGAAATTTCATCCGATGAATCACCAAATAAACTAGTTGCAGCGTGCTCTTTTCCTTCTTGAACACTTTGTCCATATTTTACTATTGTGTCGAGAAATGTTGGTTTTCCGGGCATTTCGGAATGAAAAAACACAGAACGATTACTCTGGATAAATTCATCAAATGCTCCGGCAATTGCCATTCCTTCAATTGACTTTTTATTTACAGCACGTAAACTTACTCGCTTAACAAAATCGAAAATGCTAGCAAAATGCCCATTTGCAGCTCGCTCTGTAATTAGGCTTTCTACAGCAGCTTCACCCACGCCTTTAACGGCAGCTAAACCAAATCGAATTTGCCCTTTTTGATTTACGGAGAATTTTAATTTTGATTCATTCACATCTGGACCTAAAACCTTTAATCCCATGCGCTTACACTCTTCCATAAAGAATGTAATTTTATCCATAGAACTTAGGTTGTTAGTTAAGTTGGCTGCCATAAACTCGGCAGGGTAGTGGGCTTTAAGATAGGCAGTTTGAAAGGCTACAAATGCGTAACAAGTGGAGTGTGATTTATTGAATGCATACGCAGCAAATGCTTCCCAGTCGGTCCAGATTTTCTCCAATTTACTCGGATCTAGTCCTTTCTCATTGGCACCTGAAATGAATTTAGGTTTTAATTCATCCAGCGTTTTACGATCTTTCTTTCCCATTGCTTTACGCAGCTTATCGGCCATACCTTTAGTAAAACCAGCTAGCTTTTGAGAAAGTAACATTACCTGTTCCTGATATACGGTAATCCCGTATGTTTCTTTCAGGTATTCTTCCATTTCGGGAACGTCATAACTAACAGCTTCAGTTCCGTGTTTACGCTTGATATAATTGGGGATGTACTCGATTGGTCCTGGTCGATACAAAGCATTCATCGCGATCAAATCCTCGAATTTATCGGGTTTCAAATCACGTAAATGCTTTTTCATTCCATCCGATTCAAACTGGAATGTTCCATTTGTTTCACCCTTTTGGTACAATTCGTATGTTTTCACATCATCGAGCGGTATGGAATCGATGTCGATACTAATTCCGTGATTCTCTTTGATTAATTGAAGTGCATCACGAATGATGGTGAGGGTTTTCAGTCCCAAAAAGTCCATCTTGATAACACCTGCATCTTCGATTACAGAACCTTCGTACTGAGTTACCAATAAATCGGAATCTTTCGCAACTGCAACAGGAATGAGGTTAGTAAGGTCTTCTGGTGCAATGATGATTCCAGCAGCATGAACA
>DAOOQW010000232.1:0-3727 GCA_035388945.1 Flavobacteriales bacterium | reverse complement strand
TTCCTTCAAGATTGACTTAGCTGAGATAGCTTTTGTTAAATTGGAAACAACTCCATCCTTATTATTACTTCTAGCAGCAATAACAGCACGTAGATAGAAACCTTCAGCGCTATCTTTATCATCACTGCAATCTAATGTTTGAGTTGCACCTGAAGCATTACCAGCAAGTAATTTCGCTAATGCTGCATTAAAGCTGCACTCAGAACCATAGTTACTAGTTGCATCAGCATATTTTCCACTTGCTACAGCAAGATTACCTTTATTATGTAATGCTTCAGCAGTTGTTCCAGCAGCTGCAAAAAACTGCGCTGCTGCTTTACGATCACCTTTCATTGCAGCTACAACACCTAGGTTATTTTGAACCTGTGCATTATTCCCCGCAACTTTCGATGCTTTTTCAAATTCTTGTTGAGCTTCGTTGATTTTACCTTGTTTTACGTAAATAACTCCAGTATTGTTAAATCCACGGAAATCTTCAGGGAAACGACGAGCATATGATTGATAGACTTTCAATTTATCATCATCCGAATCCAACAAAGTAGAACCATAAAGCAATTCTTCCATACCTAATGAATCAGGTGAAGCAATGGCAGCAACACGAATCTGATCATCCGTACGTGTTTTGATTTTAGCCACCAAATTGATTTCAGCACGACGAAGTTTAGGGAAATAAGCTTCGTAAATAGGGTCAAATGAAGCCATTTTCTTAAATTCTTCTTCACGAGCTTCTGGATCAGTAATGCTTGTGATAACTTTCATTGCTTCGTCTTTTCCGGCAATAGATGAAGTTTGAAGCATTTTCTTCAATCCATCCCAATCTTCATAATCAGTAGTGATTTTAGAATAGAAACCTTCTTTCTTCTCTAGGTCTTTCAACTTAGCTTTTTTGAATTTCGCTAACATTACTTTGTAAGCTTCATCAGCACGATTTTCGGACAGCTTAGAGTTACGTGAAAGTTCCCCTTCTGGAGAAGCATATCCGTAAATATCCAATTTGGTGAATTCAGAACCATCCTTCGCAGCACGTTCTACAAAACGGTTCATATTGTCCGACTCATCACTCTTAAGCTCCACATTTCTAACTTCCCAAGAATCTACCAAATAGTAAATGTTAGCTTTCTGAGTAACAGTAGGATTCTTATCGAATTTATCTACAGCAACACTTGCTTGATAATCTTTCTTCAACATCAATGGTGTAACGATAGTACCTTTTGCTATCGAAACTTCAGGTAATGTGGTTGTTTTTGATTTGTACTGGGCGGTTGAACGAAGAATTACTTCGCATTTATCCATACCTGTTACATATAAAAACTGATCAGATACAGAGAACTTCCCTCCTTCTGTATAAGTAATATTCTGTCCTGCACCTTCTACCTTATCTCCACGAAGAATAATACTCTTAAGTTCTTTCTCTCCTCCTGTATACTTAATGACAGGCGTAACAGTTAAAGTTGCTTTCTTATGGAAGTACTTAGCTGGAAAATTTCCTGTTACAGAAACTTTAACACTGTCTCCATGTAATTCAAGCGGATTAGGTTTAGCCTCATAGCTAATTTTACCCGCATCTTTAACCATTTTCTTAATTCCACAACTGGCAACGCCCAGAAGTGTTATCGGAATAATAAACAGCAGTCCTGCTTTTGTGAACTTATTCATTCGAAGCCAATTATATGTTTGTACTAAAATCGGCGCAAAAGTATCAAATGATTTTCATTCTAGCACCAAGTATAAATTTCATTAATCACTTGTTAATCAAGAACATCAAGCAATTATCGCTTTTTTAACCATTAATATGTAAGATATAGACTGATTTTATTCACTAACTGAGTGTCGTAATTTGACAATAGGCGAATCTTCACATGCACTTAAAATAGTTGATATCATAAGTCCAGTTTGTGGATGTCTCCATGAGGAATGAATTTCTTGTAAAGGTTCTAATACAAATCTCCGCAAAACCATTCGTGGATGTGGTAAAATTAAATGCTCATCATTTCTAATTAAGTCCCCATAAAACAACAAATCCAAATCAATTGATCGATCACCGTAACTTTTATCTACTCTAACCCTTCCTAGTCGCTGCTCAATCTCTAACAACGATTCTAATAAGTCATCTGCCGATAAAAATGTCCGAAAAACAAGCACCATATTATAATAGGAATTCAACGAATCATATCCCCAAGCTTCAGAATCATACACAGAAGAAATGCGAAAGTCTTCCCCCGAAAGCTCTTTTATAAATGATACAGCTTGCTGCAATATTTCTAAGCGATTGCCCAGATTACTACCCATTCCAATTCCAACTTCCTTCATGACCCGAAACTAAGATTTTCCAATTCACATTTTCCTAATTTGCACCACTTAATATTTTCCAACCCATGAAATCATTTTTTAAAATAGTATTCGCATCGATGCTGGGCTTCCTGCTCACATTCTTTGTCTTGTTTCTAATCATAGCAGCTATTATTGGAGCCAGCTCAGGTGAAAAAGAAGTCAAACTCGAAAAAAATTCCATTCTTCACCTCACTTTTGATGAGCCTATTAAAGATCGAGGAAACGATAATCCATTTGCAAACTTCAGCTTTGGCTCTATGGAAGGCGGAAAGCAAGTCGGATTAAACGACATCCTCGATAATATCGCAAAAGCCGCAGCCGATGAACATATCGACGGAATATTCCTCGATGTTACAAGTGTTCCTTCAGGAATTGCAACCATCGAAGAAATCCGCAACGAACTAATCGAATTCAAAAAATCAGGTAAATTCATCTACGCTTATAGTGAAGGTTTTACTCAGCCTTCCTATTACCTAGCAACTGCTGCCGATAAAATTTATTTGCATCCTACAGGCATGGCCGAATTAAAAGGTCTGCGCTCAGAAGTGCTTTTCTTCAAAGGAACACTAGATAAAATTGGAGTAGAACCGCAAGTTTTCCGTCATGGAAAATTCAAAAGTGCCGTAGAGCCTTTTATTCAAGATAAACTCTCCGATGCAAACCGCGAACAAATCCGTTCCTATATTGGATCTATCTGGAATCACCTAGTTGATGGTATCGCTAAAGAACGCAAAATCACTCCTGCTCAAGTTCAAGATATAGCTAGTCGCATGCTTGTTACCAATGCTCCAGCTGCGGTCCAGTTTAAATTAGTGGATGAACTAAAATACCGCGACGAAGTCCTCGAAATACTTCAAAAGAAAACCAATGCTAAAGGAATCGATGAAATTGAATTCGTTTCTATGGGCAAAATGGTCGATGTGAAAGATACACGCGACAAATCTGGAAAAGATAAAATCGCCATCGTATTTGCCGAAGGTGATATTGTTGATGGTGAAGGAAATGACGGACAAGTTGGTTCGGTTGAATTTTCTAAAGCAATCCGCAAAGCTCGTTTAGATGAAAAAGTGAAAGCAGTTGTCTTAAGAATTAATTCACCAGGTGGATCTGCACTTGCTTCCGAAACAATCTGGAGAGAAGTAATGCTAACTCGCAAGGTGAAGCCAGTTATTGCTTCTATGGGAAATGTTGCTGCTTCGGGCGGTTATTACATTGCTGCTCCATGCGATACAATTGTTGCTAGTCCTAATACGATAACCGGTTCTATCGGTGTATTTGGTTTGTTCTTTAATGCTCGCCAAATGGTGAATAATATTGGTGTTACTATCGATACAGTTAAAACGAATCCGTATGCTGATATTATGACTGCATCACGTGCCGTTACTGCTCAAGAGGC
>DAOOQW010000231.1:0-3728 GCA_035388945.1 Flavobacteriales bacterium | reverse complement strand
TTCATCTTCTTTATACTTCGTACTTTATACTTAATACTGACTTACGATCGCTTCGTTGTTCGATTTACGTATTACGATATACGATTTACGAGAGAAACTGCTAGGTTGTATAATTCTGCTACAGGAGTTTCATTGGAAAACGAATGCATGTCCTAGCAAAGATTTCGTAAATCGTACTACGTACATCGTACATCAAAAAAAAGCCCCGGAATTTTTTCCGAGGCTTTTTTTCTTAATTCTTCACCAAGCGTCCTATTGCGCTTCGGCCTGTTTTATCTTGGATGCGAAGGAAATATACGCCCTGTAATAAATCGGTTAATTGGATGGCATAAAGTTGAGCTTGACTTCCGTTCGAAGGTGTTACTTTTTTCACCACTCGTCCCATGGCATCGAGTAATTCCCAAGAGCCATTCCAGTTTGAACCATCAGGTACATTAACCCAAGCCATTTCTTTAGCCGGATTTGGCATAATGGTTAAATGTGCACGTTGAGGCATATCGTTGATGCCAAGTGGTTTGTCGAAACAGATGCCGTAGATTTCTGTTACTGTACGTTCGCCAATTGAATTCGGGATATCCTGAATGCTTTCGATGCAAATTTTATCCTCGGTAATTTGATCAAAGTAGATACGGCAAACGGCATTGGCAGTCTCTGAACGGTGAAGAATACTATCGCCATTGTACAAGCCAAATACTTCACCTCGGGAAACGTTTTTGCCTAAAAGCATCGGCATATCAATTTCGCTGGTTAGGGCAACTACATCAGTCATGTGAATACCACTAACACGGAATTGCCATCCAACGATATCGGCACGTGGAGAAAGTAATTCTACATCAATGTAATTGCTACTGAAATTTGCATTGGTGATGGCTAATCCAGAAGTGTCTTGTGGATTGATTACATCGCGTGGGAAATTGCAATGCGACATACCCGAACCAGTTCCTGCAGAATTCAAACACCATTGTTCAAGAGCTGCATCGTAAATAGTTAAGGCATCGTTGCTATTCAAGTCGTAGCAAGGCAAAGCTGGAGCATTATCTTGTTGGAACATGTTAAAATAACCACTCAAATCTTGCCCGTTAACAATATTGTCTTCTACCGTATTACCATACATCGCCATCCCACCACATTCGTTGTTACAATCCATGATTGCCATTCCTCCTGGTGTGCCGGCGCAATCTACAAATGGATCACAATCAGGAAGCACTGTAAAAGATGGAACATTGTTCGCGTCGCGGCTAATATGAATGCAAACTTGAAGTGCATTATTGATATAATTTATCTCATGACGTCCCAATGCATCTGGAAGATGATGGGAATTGATAATTACAGCTAAACGATAATCTCCCGCTGGAACATCTGTAATATCAATCCACTGACATTGAGTTCCTGCTCCATAGATATCATAACATCCAGCCGAAATACCCATGTCGCCGCAGCTATATTGACCAAATCCACATAAATCCATTACACAAAAACCATTTTTATGTCCTGCCGGGATGATGTTATTATTGGAATCATACAAACGGTAGTCGCCATAACCTTCGTAATGCGCATGTCCGTGGCAATTGGTGGTATTGAATTGTCCGGGTTGAGATGAAGGAGTACCGATGTAATAATCGGTAGTTCCGATGTTGTTGATTTTAGAGGAGAACTCAATTACGTAGCGTAAGCCATATCCGGTGACACAGTCTTCAGAAATATCGCATCCCGATGTGGTGTGAGTACCAAGGAAAAGAGAAGTAATGAATGCTGTAGAATCGAATGCTAAATCGGGACCTTGGCAACCTGGATCAGGGAAATACAAGCATGAACCATCATCAACAGTAGCCAATGGATTGAAGTTACATGAAGTTTGATCGGTGCAACCTGTAATTGGACCGTTATAATTAAAGCTGAAAGTTATTGGGGAGGTACAGTTGTTATTCACATCACCTACACGAATGATGTAGTTATGACCAGCTATCATCATCACGTTTACGGACGATTGTTGACCACAGCCTGCAGCATCATCATTAAAAGTATATGAACCCATTGGTCCATCGGTTACACCTACGATTGGGCAGCTTTCAAAAACCCAAAGTGCGGTATTACAGGTGTTTGTTCCGCAAGTAGAAAGCACATACATTCCGGATGTTGAAGGAGTGTATGTGTACCAAGTATCTTCAAATTGCGTCACCCAATTGCCGGTACTAATAGCAAGTGGCTGACTGCAGGTTGAGCCTAGCGGACAAGCAACTTCGTGAATTGCTTCAGAACCGAAAGCACTTCCGGTAGCTATTTCAGAGCCATTTAGGTAAATCCAGTATCCGCCAGGTGAGTAAATTCCATCACCAAATGAATCGTGAATTAAAACCTGAACGCAAGAATTATTGGGAACACAAACGGTGTCACTATTGGTGGTTCCGCTAGCAACAACATTTCCTCCATTGACAATTTCCCAAGAAGTTTCGTCTGGATATCCATCAGGGATGATTTTAACAATTACTTCGCTGAAGCCTGTTGTGCAGTTTTGGGAAAAAAGCGGTGCAAAAGCGAAAAGCAATAGAAACGTGGCGATGTTTCTCATAGTAGTAGATTGATTAGCATTCAAACCTACTAAAATTTATAGAAATAAAGAATCAACTATTTGAAAATCTGCTTCGTCCAACTAATGTAAAATGGGCTGATCCCTTTATTTACGGATGAAAGCCTCGGTTCTTAAACGTACGTTTTCACGGATATTGAACCAAAACAAATTATAATCGGCTACGTGATAATTATCCATTTTGATGAACATCCTACCAGGTACATGTGGCTTTTCAATCCATAAAATTCCCTTGTTCGATTGAGCTCCATTTATGCGTCTTTTTACCTTGTTGAATTTCCAGGTTATTCCTCCCAAATTTTTATTTCGCGATACATAGGTTGAATCGGTTGTCCAGCACAGTGGATTCACACATTTACCACGATTAAATCCAGAGCTTTCATAGTTAAGTGGATAAAATCCTTTTTGATATGTTGCCCAAGTGATGTAACAGCCTGTTTGGTCGGGACTGTCGCAAATTGGTACTTGGGTGAAAAAGTCGCTAGGTACAGGCATACCAATCACATAAGCAGCAATAAGTTTATTCGCCAGCGGTTTTCCCTCGATTAATTCACGAATAAGCATACCCGCATGTCGAGTTCCTTGACTATGTCCAGCGATGAAAAACGGACGTCCTTGATTATAATGTTCGAGGTAATATTGAAAAGCAGCTTTAGTATCTTGATAAGCTAGTTCGAGTGCCGCTTCACCACTTTTGGAATCAGCTGTGAAAAATGAACTAATGTGTGCCTGACGGTAGCGTGGCGCATACACCCGGCATGAACCGTTAAACACACTTGCTTGATTGAGAATCGTGCTGCCATCTACTTTGGCATTCATAGTAACGTCGTTCACGTCGGCATTCCAAGGATATTTTTTGTCTTCTCCGGGTTCAAGATAAAGCGTTGGGTGAAGAAAGAATACATCAACTTGCGCTTGAGCTTGTCCGTCTTTTACGCTTCGATTTGGGACACTATCGGCCATGTCTTTCTTAGTTGGTAAAGCAGCCCAATGATCGGGATTGCTGTAATCGGGTGCAGGAGGAGTAGCGCAATCGGCAAATGATTTAGCTACAATGGGAGGTGTGTACTTTCCTGTATAAGGACGATTACAAGAAAAGATAAGGGAAAGGAAAAGAATGAAAATGGAAAAGCGAAGCATG
>DAOOQW010000230.1:0-3756 GCA_035388945.1 Flavobacteriales bacterium | reverse complement strand
TTCCGAAATACTGTTACTGCTGCTGCTATTGAGGCGGGTAGAGAAGTGGTCATCTTGCACCAACTTACTCAACCTGCTGATCATCCCGTAAGCATTTACCATCCCGAAGGTGAATACCTCAAAGGATTGGTCGTTTTAGTGCGCTAAATTTGTTGGATGTCTTTACCTAAAACTTCTTCCTACGGTCACATCATGCGATTGGCTATGCCTATCATAGTGGGTGGTATTGCCTCCAACGTGATTCTGGCAACTGATGCCTTTTTTATGGCACGAGTGGATGAAGTTTCACTAGCAGCTGTTGGACTAGCCGGACTTTTTTATACCACCATCTACATTCTTGGATTAGGATTTTCAACGGGCGTACAAATTCTTATTGCTCGTCGTCACGGGGAAAAGAAATATCACGCCATTGGAGCTATTTTCGACAATAGCTTGATTTTCCTACTGGGAATGGCGCTAATTCTTTGGTTGGGAATGGAATTTCTTGGGCCACCGCTGTTAAAGTCGTTGGTGAAATCGCCCGAAGTATACCGTTCGGCTGTAGTTTACCTCGACAACCGCGCTTGGGGCATAACCTTCGCCTTGGCTAATCTAGCTTACAGAGCATTTTTCATTGGTGTATCTAGCACAGGTGTTATTATCTGGAGCACGTTTGCGATGGCTATTTCGAATGTGATTCTCAACTACGGACTCATTTTCGGAAATTTTGGTCTGCCCGAAATGGGCATTGCCGGAGCAGCTGTAGCTTCATCCTTAGCCGAAATCATTGGCTTAATTTGGTTTGCACTTCATGCCTACTTGGGCAAATACCACCAAACGTTTGATCTATTTCATTCCTGGAAATGGCAACCTGATGTGATGAAAACCATCTCTTCAATTGCATCTCCTGTCATGTTTCAGAATTTTGTCTCTCATGCTGGATGGTTTCTGTTCTTCATCATCATTGAGCAAAGTGGCGAACGTGCCTTAGCTGTTTCGGTCATCATTCGTATCATATATATGTTTCAAATGGTGCCATTCTGGGGATTGAGTTCGGCTTCCAATACACTCGTTTCATTCACCATTGGCGAAGGCCGATATCAGGATGTTCTTCCACTGCTAAAGCGAATCACTTGGCTATCTCTAGCGCTTGTTTCTCCCTTCTTGCTGCTTAATTTATTCGTTCCAGAATTGATTTTGGGTTTAGCTGTTGAGAATAAAAATGCAACGGGATTAATCAGCGACAGTATTCCTACATTATATGTTATCACCTTAGCGCTATCTTTTTTTGGTCCTGCCATGACTTGGTATAGCGGTGTTACTGGTTCGGGAAATACACGTACATCTTTGTTAATCGAAACCATAACAATCGCTTCTTATTTACTGCTGGCTTGGTTTCTAGGCATATTCATAAAAGCCGATGTTCATGTAATTTGGTTTACCGAGCCTTATTATTTTCTCGTACTTTGGTTTGTTTCCTGGATTTATATGCGTCAAGGAACTTGGAAAAACAAGAAAGTATAATGTCGGAACTAGTTCATTCTTTGGATTTTGATAAATAAATCAACATTCCCGAAATAATAATGTCAATTTCATAACGTCAACTTAACTTAGACGAGGCATAAGTAGAATAATTTCGCAACCGTATCGTAACACATACTTTATGAGTACTGAGAAGACAAAAATCCTGCTTGTTGATGATGAACCGGATATTCTGGAATTTATCAGTTACAATTTAACGAAGGAAGGATTTGAAGTATTCACCAGTGGAAATGGGAAAGATGCTATACGTCTTGCTCAACTGGAACGACCACATTTGATCATTCTGGATGTGATGATGCCCGATTTAGATGGCATTGAAACCTGTCGAGTAATACGTGAAATTCCAGAGATGAAAGATGTGCTCATCGCATTTCTGACAGCTCGCAACGAAGATTATTCTCAAATTGCTGGGTTTGATGCGGGAGCCGATGATTACATCAATAAACCTATCAAGCCTCGTGTACTTGTTTCTCGTGTGAAAGCATTACTTCGCCGGAAAGGAAATGTGCAAGAAGAAGAGGTGATGGATGTGAATGGTTTCATGATCGATCGGGAGAAATACCTAATTGTGAAAGATAATGTTCAAATAAACCTTCCTAAGAAAGAGTTTGAACTCATTGCTCTGTTGGCTTCTCGTCCCGGAAAAGTATTCACTCGAGAAGATATTTTGAAGAATGTATGGGGTGATGATGTGGTTGTAGGAGACAGAACTATTGATGTTCACATCCGAAAACTTCGTGAAAAGCTAGGAGATGCATACATTCGCACTATAAAAGGAGTAGGATACAAATTTGAATTCTAAAGCAATACCCCAAATCACATTCGCGCAACGACTCAATACGTCTACACCGCGCAGTTTGTCCTTGTTTCTCGCATTCTGGTTTTCGGTATGTGTGGGATTCTTAGTGGGTATTTTCGAGTATCTGTTTCATAAGCATTATACCATCTGGGTGCCGGTGGTAGTGAGTACGCTCACATTTATCTTGTCGTTTTTTCTTTTTCAGTTTGCCGTTGAGCGTTTCATCTACCGGAAAATCAAACTGATTTATAAAAACATCCACCAACTCAAACTCAAGAAAGGCCAAAAATCTAAATCGGTCGATCTCAATACCGATATCATTGCAGCGGTAAACAAAGATGTGGAAGCTTGGGCTAAGGATCAAAAGGAGGAAATCGAATACCTAAAGAACCTCGAAAACTACCGTCGTGAATTTCTCGGAAATGTGAGCCACGAATTGAAAACACCCATTTTCAATATTCAAGGTTATATCATGACTTTGCTAGAAGGTGGTTTAGAAGATCCTTCAATCAATCGTACCTATCTCGAACGAGCTGAAAAGAGTGTTGAGCGGATGGTGAATATTGTGGAAGATTTAGAGATTATTACACAATTCGAATCTGGACAATTAATCCTCCACAAAGAGAAATTCGACATTGTTGAACTAGCTCGAGACACGATGTCGAGTATTCAGTATAGTGCAGAGAAGAATAATGTAAAATTGGTATTTAAAGAAGTTTACGATAAGCCTATTTATGTAAAGGCCGACAAAGAAAGCGTGCAGAAAGTGCTCAGTAATTTGTTGGTGAATTCGATCAAGTATAGCAAGCAAGTAGGGGAGACTAAACTTTCGTTTTACGATATGGATGAGAACATCCTTGTTGAGGTAACCGACAATGGAATAGGAATTTCTCAGGAACATATTCCACGGTTGTTTGAGCGTTTTTATCGGGTAGATCGTAGTCGTTCGCGCGACATTGGTGGAACCGGTTTGGGGTTGTCGATTGTGAAACACATCATCGAAGCACACAACCAAACCATTAACGTGCGAAGTTCCCTTGGAATAGGCACTACATTCGGATTTACTTTAGCAAAATCGCGCTAATTGCCATCTTTTCTTACAGCTTATTACTATCATACTTGAAGGAAAATCGTTTGTTCTGAACGAGTTAGCCTCTCTGTAATTATTTTCTCTTCTATTTCTTACACTTGATGTAAGCTACAAAGCCTTATATTAGTAACTCTATAGGTATTAAACCGTTATGAGCGTGCGTGGAATCATAATACACATTTGCTTGTTCACATATTGATTTCTCTCCCAATTACAACACAACACTTTAAAATAACTTTAAGAAAAAAACGCATGAAACACGTTACTCTATTAGCAGCTGTCTTTGCATCTGCATCATTTGGGCTTAATGCTCAAACTATAAACTCGAACTGGGCTCCTAATTCTG
>DAOOQW010000229.1:0-3786 GCA_035388945.1 Flavobacteriales bacterium | reverse complement strand
GTTAGTTATGGTGGTGGAACAGCCGAAGGTCCGGCAGCTATTTTGGAAGCTAGTCTTCAGGTTGATTTATACGATCCAGATTCTCCCGAAGCATGGAAATCAGGTATTCACCTACTTCCCGAGGATGAAGAAATAAAAGAACAAAGTTTAGTCCTACGCGATCGGGCGGAATTACATATTGAAGCCTTGTCGAAAGGGACTCTTCAAGAACATGGGGAAGAGTTACTTGCTACAATTAGCTCTGCTTGCGAACAAATGAATTCCTCAGTAGAATCGGTATGTTCAAAGTGGCTGGATGCAGGTAAACTTGTTGGTCTACTGGGTGGTGACCATAGCACTCCTCTAGGGTTTATGCAGGCTCTAGCGAAGCGATATCCTTCCTTTGGTATCCTTCAAATTGATGCTCACATGGACTTACGTATTGCCTACGAAGGCTTTACCTACTCACATGCATCAATCATGTATAATGCACTCAAGATTCCTCAAGTAACTCAGTTAGTTCAAGTTGGAATTCGTGATTATTGCGAAGAGGAAATTCATGTGATGAAAAATCATTCACCTCGTGTAAAAACGTTCTTCGACGATCAACTCAAATTTAACGCATACAACGGTACAACCTGGAAAGATCAAGTTGCTGAAATCATTAGCCATCTGCCTCAACACGTATATGTTAGCTTTGACATCGATGGGCTTGATCCTAAGCTTTGTCCAAATACGGGTACTCCAGTTGCCGGTGGATTAGAATATCACCAAGCTGTGTATTTATTGGGTGAACTGGCTCGAAGTGGAAAAGAGATTATCGGCTTCGATTTGAATGAAGTTGCCCCTGGAGAAGATGAATGGGATGCTAATGTCGGAGCCCGTTTGTTGTTCAAACTATGTGTGTTTGCTGGAATTTCTAAAGGTTTATTCCAAGCAGCTCGTTAATTTAAGGAGCAACCCGAAAACGATTCCAAGTAGCTTCTTTCAAACTGTAACAAATCCGGTCGTGCATACGATTCTCGCGCCCTTGCCAGAATTCAACATAATCAGGTTCTAATTGATACCCGCCCCAATGATCTGGACGTGGTACAGGCTTGCCCTCAAATTGTTGAATAAACTTGCGTTCGTTTTCTTCTAATACAGCACGTGACTGAATTTGCTGACTTTGTGGTGAAGACCAAGCTCCAATTTGACTGCCGCGTGGGCGGATTGCAAAATAATCATCCGAAATCTTCGCATCTACTTTTGACAATTTACCTTCAAATCGAATCTGGCGCTCTAACTCGGGCCAGAAGAATGTGACACATGCGTATTCTTGTCCGGCTATCTCCTTTCCTTTTCGACTTAAGTAATTGGTATAAAAAGTAATTCCAATATCGGTTATGTCCTTTAGCAAAACTATGCGTGCCGATGGTCTTCCATGTTCATTAACAGTAGCCAACATCATAGCATTAGGTTCGTTCAGTTGAACATCCAAGGCTTCTTGAAACCACTTCTTAAATTGAATAATTGGATTTGCATGTGTCGCCGCTTCATCCAACACTTCTTTGCGATATTCTTTTCTTAACTCCTGAATACGATCTTGCATAATCGAAATTTTATGCAGCGAAATTGAGCAATTTGAATCAAACCATAACTGATCTTTATCAGGATTATTCAGGTAACAAGAATCTGGTTTTTCCTGACAATGTCAATTTTTTGTATTGAACTATCAGCGGGGCATTCAGTAACTTTTTATTTCCTATTACCGTTCTATTAAAAAAATGCACCCATGAAAATGAACCTGCTCCCTCCCGATAAAGGCAGGATACTGCTTTCGGAACCCTTTTTAAATGATTCATTTTTTAAGCGAGCTGTTATTCTTTTAGCTGAGAATTCAGATAAAGGTTCGATGGGTTTTATCATGAATAAACCGGTTGGCTATCAGATACATGAACTCATTAGCGAATTCCCTGAATTTGAAAGTCCAGTGTATTTCGGTGGACCTGTAGAAAGTAATTCGCTATTCTTCATCCATACCGTTCCACATCTTATTGATAGCGCTTTTGAAATTGGCGATGGCATTCACTATGGTGGGAACTATGAAAAACTAAGGAATCTTGCAGGAATGGGATTGATACAACCGGATCAGGTTCGTTTCTTTGCTGGATATTCCGGTTGGGATACCGGTCAATTAGACTTCGAAATGGAAGAAGATTCTTGGTTGGTATTTGAGCGCCCTAAAACTTTACTCGACATGCGTCCCGAATCACTTTGGAGCGAATTGCTTAAACAAAGCCACAGCGAATTAGCAATTTGGTCAAACTATCCAGAGGATCCAACATTGAACTAAACCGATACTCGAGTATTTAAGGCATCAACCAAACTCCTAGAGAATGAACTGAAGTAGCGTCTTTCTCTAAATCCGATAACCCAACTAATTCCTTGAATCGAGTTGCTTAGAAATACTTCATCTGCCCGATAAAAATCATCGGTCAATAAAATGGCTTCTTCTACCTGATGTCCATTTTCTCTCAACCATCTTAATAGGTTTTTCCGCATCACACCCGGTAAAATTCCTTCAGCCACGGGAGGAGTTAATATGCGTTTATCAGGTAAAACCAAGAAAATATTGGAAGCTGTTGCTTCACAAATTCGACCATATTCGTTCAATAAAACTGCATCGTCCCAACCATTATCACGGGCATAACGCGCTGCAAGAACATAGAGTAAGGCGTTAGAAGATTTAATACCCGACAAACTATTTACCGGCTTTCGAATTTCAGAATACAAGCCTAAACGAAGGCCTTTCTCATTGATCGTATAGATGGGATTTTCTAAAGGATCAGCCGTGATTAAATAGCTACACAAATCGGTTGTTGGACGATAATTTCCACCGTCATTTCGAAAAATACAGATCCGGATTCGAGCTTGAGCAAAATTCATCCGACTGCACAATTCCAACATTTCGTTGCATAACTGAATCGGATTCAAAAAGGTAGTGTCGAGACCTAATGTATACATCCCACCAACAAGACGTTCAAAGTGGTCATCCACAAAAAACAATTGACCTGATTGCATGCGTATTGTTTCAAACACGCCATCACCATAACGAAAGCCACGGTTTGATGTGCCCATCATCCATTCCCCTTCGGGTAAAAACGTACCATTGAAACAAATCAGTTTATTCATGAATTCAGGCATTCAAGTAGTTGATCTAAAGTAGGATTGGGCGGCACTAAAAAACCACGAACACCAGCACCATTCGCAGCTTCCACATCTCGAGGTTTATCACCAATCATCAAACTAACTGAAGGATCAAGTTCGAAACGAGCAAGCGCTTTCTCAATTAGCAAACTCTTCGGCTTTCGACATAAGCAGTTCCCGAAATCGGGATGATGTGGACAATAGTAAATCTCATCTATTTGCAAACCATGTCCTGCAAGTTCTTCGATTAAGAAAGTATGACAGGCATCAACTAATTTATGATCGTAAAGTCCTTTAGCTATTCCAGCTTGATTGGTGATGATGATTACTTTATAACCACGCTGTTTCACTTCGTAAAGAAATGGAATAAGCTCTGGTAGAATTTCAAATTCCTCGTATCGAAGAATATAATCGCCCAATTCCCGATTTACTACCCCATCTCGGTCTAAAAAAACGGCCTTATTCTTCATCGGATGAAATCGGTGATTTGACTAATGAAATTACGAGCAATGTCAGGACTGAGTACCAGCGTGAGAAACATTCCATAGAATCCACCCCAGAGATGCGCATCGACGAGTTCGCGGGTCGTTTGGATCGGCCGTTTCAAGACGATCTGTT
>DAOOQW010000228.1:0-3797 GCA_035388945.1 Flavobacteriales bacterium | reverse complement strand
AAGCTTCCGATGAATTTGCTCACGATGAATTATCTGAACTAGCTAAGAATCTGGGTGGTCCATTCGCATGGTTAACAGGCGAGCAACGCCGCATGCTCCATTTAGCTGCTGTTGGTGCGAATAATTTCGTCAACCACTTAATGGTACTCACCGAAGAATGGTGCTTAGCAAACGGTCTCGATTTTCAGTTTCTGATGCCCATGATTGAGCAAAGTGCACAACGTTTTAAGACAAGTTCACCTCAACTCACACAAACGGGACCGGCGAGTAGAAACGATCAATCTACCATTGCCTTGCATTTGAGCATGTTAAAGAATTTCCCTGAATTTGCAGAGGTTTACGCCTTATTGAGCAAACAAATTTCGGAACGTAGCAAACGAAAGTAATGCAGGAAAAACTCAAGCAAATACGTGCCCTACTCTTCGATATCGATGGCGTACTCACCGATGGTAGTGTTACATTAATGCCCGATGGAACACAAATCCGCAACCTGCACATCAAAGATTGTTACGCACTACAATTGGCTGTCAAGAAGGGTTTTCAGGTGATGATAATCTCTGGTGGAAAATCCGAGATGATGCGCGAACGTCTCGCCAGTTTTGGGATTGAACACATCTACATGAGCGTTTCCCGTAAAATCGAACGCTACGAAGATCTCCTTATCGAATGCGACCTGCAAGAATCCGAATGCCTCTATATGGGCGACGATATTCCCGATTATGAAGTCATGCAACGCTGCGGTTTTGCTGCTTGTCCGGCCGATGCTGCCCAAGATATTAGGGCAATTGCACATTACGTTAGTACAGCTGCTGGGGGAAAAGGTGCTGTAAGAGAAGTGCTCGAACAGGTACTTCGTGCTCAAGATAAATGGATGGATGCAGATGCATTCGTTTGGTAGGCGATACTTGTTATTAAATGTTCTCATTGCCTTAACATCCATGACAATCGAATGGCAGAATTTCTTCTATTTTTGAAACCGCTATGACGGATTTCCTTCGACTCATTCGCTTACCCAATCTCATCATCATCGCATTAACCTTATGTGGTGTGAGATATGGATTAATGGAACCTGTCTGGCGCCACGCAATTGGCGATATGCTCCAACAAGGTTATATGGTTCAAGGACTAACCTTGCACATGAGCCTCAATGATTTTATTCTGCTTATCTGCTCCATCGTTTTAATTGCAGCTGCAGGTTATATCATCAACGACTATTTCGACACACGCATCGACCGTATCAATAAACCTGAACAGGTTATAGTAGGACGCGTTATCAAACGTCGAGTAGCAATGGCTTTGCATTTAAGCTTGAGTAGTTTGGGATTACTCATTGGTATTTATTTGTCGTTCAAAGTGGGGAATTGGAAATTATCGTTCATCCATTTGTTTAGCATTATAGCCTTGTGGTTTTATTCCACACACTTAAAAAAACAACTCCTTTCGGGCAATCTACTTATATCACTTTTAGCAGCTCTAGTTCCCATCACTGCTGGATTGTACGAATTCGCTTCTGGTTCCATCATCAACCTAAATATTCTCAATGCTTATGTCGATGGAATGGGAAATAGTCTACTTCGAAAAGGTGCATTCCTAGTCATTGGTTACTCTGCTTTCGCCTTTTTGAGCAACCTCATTCGAGAAATCGTAAAAGACATCGAAGACATGGAAGGCGATCAAGCCGATGGTGCTCAAACATTGCCCTTGGCTGTAGGAGAAACGCAAGCTAAGTTTATCAGCATTTGTGTGGTAGTTTTTACTATCATCCTTTTGGCATTTATTCAAAAACAGCTTTGGTTGAATGGCTTTGTCAGTATGTTTTGGTACATTCTTTTTGCTGTTCAGATTCCATTCCTTGTCCTGATTATTCAAATTTGGAGAGCCTTACAAAAACACGATTATACACTAGCTTCACGTATTTGCAAACTGGTAATTGTAACAGGAGTTCTTTCCATGTTCGTGTTTCGTTATACGTATTAAGTCATGCAACTCCTGAAAAAACTCGCCGGCACCGAAATAATACTCGCTTCTGGATCACCTCGACGACAAGAATTGCTTAACGGTTTAGGAATTCCTTTTCGAGTGATGAAACTTGATGTAGAAGAGCAATTTCCCGATAAGCTGCAACGCGAATCCATTCCACTTTTTCTCGCCCGACTCAAAGCCGAAGAAGCCAAAAAGAATATTCAAGATAATCAACTCATCATCACTGCAGATACCGTTGTTTGGTTGGGAGATCATGTTTTAAATAAACCTGCCGATTTGCAGGAAGCACGTTGGATGCTTAATCGACTATCAGGAAAAACACACGAAGTGATTACTGCAGTTAGTCTTACTTCGAGCAAGAAAAGCCTTTCCTTTTATGTAGTTACTGAAGTCGTTTTTAGAAACCTTTCCGAAGACGAAATCATGTATTACACCGAAACCTACAAACCGCTCGACAAGGCCGGTGCATACGGAATTCAAGAATGGATTGGATTGGTTGGAGTTGAACGAATTGAAGGTTCGTATTTTAACGTGATGGGATTACCTACCAAAGAATTGTTTGAGGAGCTTCTCGCGTTCTAATTCAGGGCAATTGTTAACTTGCAGCCTTTCTTACCAGAATGAAAAACTTCGCTACACTGCTGGCTATTTTGTCGGCAACTTTTTCTTTTGCCCAAACAGGAAATAATACCTGCGCTTCGGCTATCCAAATTTGCTTAACTCAACCCGTTACATACCCTGCAGCAATTAATGCAGGAGCAGCTGAAGCCGGACCTGATTATGGTTGTTTAGGAAGTGAGAATAATCCTGCTTGGTTTCTTTTCCGTATCGGTACACCTGGAAATCACACTATTACTGAAACGAATTCCAATGCACGCGATTTGGATTATATTTTATTTGGTCCATTCACCAATCCAACAGGTAATTGTGATTCATTAGATGCCGCTCATACTGCAGCATGTAGCTATTCTGGTGGAGCGACTGAAATCATTGATTTCATTTCCATAAATTCGGGCGAGTACTACTTATTGTTAGTGACAAATTACTCCAACCTTGCAACCAACGTAACCTTTACCCAAACCGACGGAACGGGTGATTACGATTGTGAGTTTGAACCTATTTGTGCTGTTAGTTTAGTTACTGCCACACCATCTGCTTGCGATACTGCAACCAACCAATATTCGGTAAGTGGAAGTGTATTCACGTTCAATCCTCCTCCAACAGGTACATTGACTATTTCGGATGGAATTCAAGATCAAGTAATAAATTCTCCTTTTAATAGTTCGAGTAATTTCACCCTAAACAATCTCCCATCAAACGGCGCAAGCGTAACATTAACAGCCGTTTATAGTGCCGCTAATGGATGCCAAGGGAATGTTATTTTTACTGCACCTGAAGGTTGTTTACCATGTGATGTAACTGTTGAAGCCACCTCTACTATTTGCGAAGGTGCTAACTTGAATTTCACCACCACTTTTGCCGGAAATGCAACTTATCAGTGGACGGGACCTAATTCATACAGTTCCACCGAAATGAATCCGGTGATTAATAACATATCCCAAGCTCAAGCTGGAACATATACGGTATTGGTTACAGGTACCAATTGTGTTGCTCAACGCGATGTTATAATTGATGTGATTGCTGCTCAACGTCCTCAAATTATTGATATTGGAACTACAGTTTGTGAAGGGGATATTTTATTCCTAAGTGCTTTAGAAGTTCCGGGTGGAGTTTTCCAATGGAATGGCCCCAATTCATTTACAGCCGATGGAAGAAATGCTCAGGTTGATGATATTACACCTGCTGGTGCCGGA
>DAOOQW010000227.1:0-3831 GCA_035388945.1 Flavobacteriales bacterium | reverse complement strand
GTGCTCACGACCTTCAACCTCTTTAATATCGGCCACTTTAAGTCGTTTGCTCGATACAGCCATTTCTTTCAGTAAGTCATAAGAATTGTCCCATGAACAATCATTTACAACAATCACTTCAAACTCGGGATAATCCTGATCGAGCACTAATGGAAGAAATTTTTTCAGGTTTTCTTCTTCGTTGCGAGCACAAATAACCACAGAAACGGGTGGTTTACGAAAAGTCGATTCGTTTTTTTTGAATCGGGCTAGTCGGAGAAATCCAAACAAATAAAAATACAACTGAACCAGCAGCGCAAGCCCCGACAGTATTAGAATGCCTATAAAAGGTGATAAGGTAAGATCAATCATTGCGGAATCGCCACAGAAAAAGAGCTACAAAAGTAGGTGGATGGAATCGACTCAGATGCGATGGATTGGTCTATCTTTGCGCAACTTTTTAACAAAGCATGCACTTTACACTTGCAGCAACAGATAAGCATTCCAAAGCCAGAGCTGGAGAAATTTCAACAGATCATGGTAAAATACCCACACCGATATTTATGCCGGTTGGAACTGCTGGTACGGTTAAAGCCGTGCATCAACGTGAACTTCGAGATGATATCAATGCTCGAATCATCTTAGGTAATACCTACCACTTATATCTACGTCCCGGACTTGATGTTCTTCGTCAAGCAGGTGGCTTACATAAGTTTAATGGCTGGGATAGACCTATTTTAACGGACAGTGGAGGATATCAGGTGTTTTCTTTATCCGATAATCGTAAGATAACCGAAGAAGGCGCGATGTTTAAGTCGCATATTGATGGTTCAAAACACATGTTCAGTCCCGAATCGGTGATGGATATTCAACGTACGATTGGAGCCGATATCATCATGGCATTTGATGAATGTACACCTTATCCTTGTACATATGATTACGCGAAGCATTCCATGGATCGCACACATCGCTGGTTAAAGCGTTGTATCGAACATTTGGATAAGCAAGAACCCTTGTATGGGTATCGTCAGACTTTATTTCCGATTGTTCAAGGAAGTACCAACAGAGAATTACGCATTCAAAGTGCTGAGTTTATTGCTGCGCAAAATCGAGATGGAAATGCCATTGGAGGATTATCAGTAGGAGAACCGGTTGAAGATATGTACGAGATGACTGAGTTGGTATGTTCAATACTACCAGCCGATAAGCCTCGTTATTTGATGGGAGTTGGAACTCCAGCTAATATTCTTGAAGGAATCTCACAAGGTGTAGATATGTTTGATTGTGTGATGCCAACGCGTAATGCAAGAAATGGGATGTTGTTTACGAGCGAGGGCATTATCAATATTAGGAATGAAAAGTGGAAAACTGATTTTTCCGCAATTGATCCTTTACTCATCACTTTTGCCGATCAGCAGTATACAAAAGCCTATTTAAGACATTTGTTTATTGGAGGTGAATATCTTGCTGGTATGATAGCCAGTGTGCATAATTTGGGATTTTATCTTTGGCTTGTGGAAGAATCTAGAAGACGTATTTTGGACGGAAGTTTTGCCACTTGGAAAAGTGAAATGGTGAAAAAAGTGAGCCGTCGTTTATGAATATTCGTTTGTATCTTCTCGACAAGTATATAATAAAAAAATTCCTTGGGACTTTTTTCTATGCTGTATTGTTGTTTGGAGTATTGTTACCCGTCATTTTCGATTTAACGGAAAAAATGGATGACATCCTAGAGAAAGACATACCCATTCAGGAATTACTAATTGATTATTATCTGAATTTCATTCCCTATTTCGCGAATTTATTTACTCCTATTTTTGGTTTTATTAGTGTGGTGTTTTTCACTTCACGTATGGCCAATCAAACAGAAATCGTTGCGATTTTAAGTAGTGGCGTCAGCTTTAAGCGATTTCTTAGACCATTTATGATTTCGGCAATTGTTGTCGCGCTTTTTTCGTTTTTACTAGGAAGTTTTATCATTCCTCCTGCAAATGCTCGACGATTAAAATTCGAGTACAAGTACCTGAAATATAATTGGAATCGAAACTTTAGTAATCTTCACCGTCAGATTGCTCCAGGGACGTTTGTCTATCTCGAAACCTATACACAACATTCAGTTACAGGTTTTCGATTTACTCAAGAAGGATTTAAAGATCAGAAAATGACGTATAAAATGAGTGCCGACTATATTCGTTGGGACTCAACTTCTTCGAGTTGGAAGATGGATAATTTAGTGATAAGGAAATTTATTGGAAAGAAGGAGAGTATTAGAAAAGTTGCATTACTCGATACTACATTATTATTTACCCCAGCCGATTTTGCAATTGCTGATGATGATGTTGAAATGATGAATTTTTTTGAACTCAATCGTTTCATCGTTCAAGAACAGAACAAAGGTTCGGAGTTTATCGATTATTATTTACTTGAACGACAACGTCGAATGGCAAATCCTATTTCTAATATTATTTTAGCCTTGATTGCTGTTCCATTAGCTGGGCGAAAGGTTAGAGGAGGAGTTGGTTTACATATAGGAATAGGTATTGGAATCAGTTTTTCATTTGTAATGCTCATGCAATTATCTTCTGTTTTTGCAACCGAAGGCGGCGTGAATCCAGCATTATCTGCATGGATACCGAATTTAATTTACTTTTTTGTTGCACTTGGTCTCATCTATAAAGCACCTAAATAGCTTTCGATTGATCGAAATGTTTCCTCGTTGGAATTAAATTCATTTAATGTGAATTCCTGTTTGCTTTGTCATATAATCTTGTATTTGCTTGTAATAAGGGATTTCGTTTGATTGCTGAATATTAATTGTTAATTAGAAATAAACTTTTCTACCTTTTTTTTGTTTGTTTTGATTAAGCTATTTAGCTGTTTGCTATCTTTGCCCATATTAATTAAGACGGTTGGTTCAGCCATTCATTAATTCTGTTATTATTCAGACGAATACGCTTATATAAACTGCTACGCACAGCAGTATTTCAGCAAGGCGATTTCTTAAGATTAATACAGGTTAACGAATTGAATTAATTCGTTTTAAAACAAACCATTTCAACCATCTAAATACAATTAAATTATGCTTCAACCAAGAGACGGAGTTGTCCGTATTGGCGTTTTTTACGACGGGAATTATTTTCTGCACGTAAGTAATTATTATAACTATTTCCATCAGCGTCGCCGCCGTATAAGCATTGCAGGATTGCACAGCTTTATTCGTCAGCAAATTGCGGAAGAGATGCAAGTGGATTATAGTCTTTGTCATGTGGTAGATGCTCATTATTTCCGGGGGAGAATGAGTGCTTACGAAGCTAGTCAACGCGGTAATCAATTGTACAACGACCGATTGTTTGATGATGTGTTAATGTCGGAAGGCGTAGTAACGCATTACCTTCCATTAAGAACACGTGCTGGCCGTAAAGAGGAAAAAGGAATTGATGTGTGGCTGGCTTTAGAAGCACTTGAATTGAGCTACATGAAGAAATACGATGTTCTCGTATTGATTACTTCTGATGGCGATTTTGTTCCACTTATTCGTAAAGTAAATACCATTGGAACACGTGTGATGGTATTGAGTTGGGATTTTGAATATACCGACGATACTGGACGTGAAATCATCACTCGTACTTCACAAGATTTATTGGAAGAAGTGACCTATCCAGTAGCGATGCACGAAATTATTGATAGCAGAGCTAGCGGCAATGAATTAATTGTTGGTGGCTTGTTCGTTACTCAAGAAAGTGCTCCAAAAACCTACGAGAATATCATAGATAAGGGAGATATGAAAGTATCTAAAACCTTAAATATGAAGAGCGGTTATGGCTTTGTTGCTTACCCTCCTAATAATCTGTT
>DAOOQW010000226.1:0-3846 GCA_035388945.1 Flavobacteriales bacterium | reverse complement strand
TCATTAGTATCTCCTGTAATTGATTTTTCTTCTGTTACGTCACCAACCAATATTTCATTTAAAGTTGCTTATGCACGCAGAAGTGCTTCAACAAATGATAAACTAGAAGTTTGGATTTCTTCTAATTGTGGTCAAACTTGGACTCGCCGTTATGCGAAATTAGGAGCTACCTTGGCAACTACAAGTTCATTAATAACATCTTCATTCACTCCATCGTCAACTCAATGGAGAACAGAAACAGTAAGTGTTACACCTTTAGCTGGAGAAGAACATGGAATGGTCAAATTCACAGTAATTGATAGTAGTGGTAATAATTTGTATTTAGACGATATCAATTTGGTGAACACACCTGCTGGAATCACAGAAATATTAGATGAATATTCTACTCAAATTTTTCCTAATCCAGGATCGGGTGACGCTCAGGTAAATATTGGTTTATTTACACCAGAAGAAGTAAGCGTTTCTATTCTTGATGTAACAGGTCGTTTGTTAGGCACTAAGAATTTAGGAATGAAATCTAGTGGTGAACATACAATTTGGCTTCGCGATATTAGTGGATCATATTTGGCATCTGGCGCATACTTCATACGTATTGAAGCTGGCAATCAAACGATGATCAGAAAATGGATTGGTAATTAATGAGTAGCTATAAGCAAATCCGCCATACCGAATCTCATCTTCAAGAGTTAGAAGCCAATTGGAAGGCTTTATTGGCGGAGCTTAATTCCCAATTTGATGGTGACCTCGACCTTCAAGCCGTACTTTTCTTAATTGGAGTGCAGGAATTAGGAAAGGGAGTGCGCAAATACACGAAAGACCAGAAGCTGGAATTAATGCATATTGCCATTTGCACCTTGCTTGAACCTTATGGGTATTATAACTTTTCAGGTAATGATGAAGATGGCTTCCCGCATTGGGAACTCAACGAACAATTGCCCCCATTAAGTCCGGGGCAACAATTGGCCTTGATGAAAGAATGTGTATTGGATTACTTCTCAGCTCGTAAAGAGCTTACTGAATTGTAACAGTTTTATTTACTGTTTCACCAACTTCCAGTTTAATTAGATCAGTACCGCTTCCATAAGCGATATGAGTAACTTCTACGTCTAAAATTCCTGGGTATTTAAATTCGTATGTCGCCAAACCGTTTGCATCGGTTAATTCATCAGCAGGTAAATAATCTGCTAATTCTTTACTTGTTGCTAAACCTGCATTTGAGGTCAAACGAACCTTTGCACCTGAAACGGCACTACCATTTGTCCGGATTACTTTTATGACTGCGGTACAGGTTGTATCCTTTTTACCACAGGAAACGCCTGTAGATAAGGCAACTAGAGTCATAAGAATGAGAGTAAAACGGGATAACAGCTTCATGTTTGAATTTTGAGAAGTTCAAAAATAGAAAAATCTTTCAGAGATACCTCTAAAATGAGTAAACGCATTACGTATTGCTTTGTTTCATCGAAGATGGGACTAGGTTGATTATCTTAGCGCCGAATTAGTGAAACATGACATTGACCGAAGAAATCGAGCGTATTAAGGCGGATATAAACGCTATAGCTTTACAAACTGTTGAAGAAACGGAACAATACCGCATTAAATATCTAAGCCGTAAAGGAATTGTGCCTGCTTTATTTGAGCGGTTTAAGGAAGTTACGTTAGAAGAAAGAAAGACAATTGGAAAATTGTTGAATGAATTAAAGCAGAAAGCAGAGTTAACTTGGAAAGAATCATTAGAAAAGGTTCAAGACAATCAAGATACAAATTCAGCGATCGGTTTTGACCCAAGTGCTCCGGGTCGTCCATTTCAACGTGGAAGTCGTCACCCTTTATCGGTTGTTGCAAATGAGATTAATTCCATATTCTCTCGTTTAGGATTTACTATTGCCGAAGGACCAGAAATAGAAGATGATTGGCACATTTTCTCTGCGCTCAATTTTCCAGAAGAACATCCTGCGCGAGATATGCAGGATACATTCTTTATTGAGAAGAATCCAGATGTGGCTTTACGTACGCATACTTCATCGGTACAAATTCGTATGATGGAAAGTAAGCAGCCACCATTAAGAATGTTAATGCCAGGTCGTGTTTATCGGAATGAGGCAATATCAGCACGTGCACATTGTTTTTTCCACCAAGTAGAAGGCTTATATGTAGATGAGAATGTCTCGTTTGCTGATTTGAAACAAACGCTACTTACTTTTTCCAGAGAAATGTTTGGAGAAGAAACGCGCATCCGACTTCGTCCTTCTTACTTCCCATTCACTGAACCTTCAGCTGAAATGGATATTTCGTGTACCGTTTGCAAAGGAGCTGGTTGCAATATTTGCAAATACACGGGTTGGGTTGAAATCCTAGGCTGTGGAATGGTTCATCCTAACGTGCTTGAAAACTGTGGTATTGACAGCAAGAAATACACGGGATTTGCCTTTGGGATGGGAATAGAACGTATTGCTATTCTTAAGTACAGAGTAAAAGATCTGCGCTTGTTCTCCCAGAATGATATGCGTTTTCTTAAACAGTTTGAAACTGAATGGTAATCATACGAATTGAATCAAAACTTGATTCTTTTCAACTGCTTGCCCTTGTTTTACAACAATCTTAGCAATCTCGGCATCAACAGGTGATTTAATCACGTTCTCCATTTTCATGGCTTCGAGAACGAGTAAGCTATCGCCTTTTTTCACTTGATCACCTGCTTCAACCAATGCACGCAGAACCAATCCTGGCATAGGGGCTTTCACTTCATTTACTTTCAAAGCTGAAATTGCACTTAAGCCCATAGATTCGAGAAGTAGCGCCATTTTATCTTTAGTTTGAACGCTCAATTTCTTCCCATTTATGCGCAATACCAACGAGTTCGTTTCTGGTTCGCGTGATTCGATAATAATCGTGTAGGAACGGTTATTTCTTAGAATATTAAAGCGATTGGTCGTGATTGGAAGAAGATCCCAAGTAAACGAAGAACCATTTACGGTTCCTGTTTTCCCATCTTTTTCGAATTCTACCTGAAAGGATTGATTGTTAATGTTAGATTGAATCATAGCAAATCAAACTTCTTCGAGTGTTAGTGGTTCTTGAGAATAATCACGAATAACTTGATATAAAGTATCGCGTTCAACTGGAATTTTACCAGCTGTACTAATCATTTCAACAAGTTGAGGAGTAGTCAAACTCGGGTTTTGCTCTTCAGAACCAGCCATTGAATAGATTTTGGTGGAATCGTCGATTGTTCCATCCATATCATCTACACCAAATGAAAGAGAAAGTTGAGCGGTGTTTCGACCTATCATTGGCCAATAGGCTTTGATATGACCGAAGTTATCCATGTAAATTCGAGAGATGGCGTAATTTCTTAAATCTTCAATTACCGAAACCTCATCTACAGCACTCATTTGGTTATCCTTATTCCTAAATTTCAAAGGAATAAAAGTATTGAAACCTCCAGTTCTATCTTGTAATTGTCTTAATCGCTCCATGTGATCGATGCGATGTGCAAACGTTTCAATATGGCCGTATAACATGGTAGCATTGGAAGGCATTCCAAGTTTATGGGCCGTTTCGTGAATTTCGAGCCATTCGGTAGCTGTGCATTTATCACCACAAATTTCGGCACGTAGCTTTTCGTCAAAAATTTCGGCTCCGCCACCTGGTAAAGAATCTTGTCCGTGATCTTTCAAAACTTGAAGTCCTTCGGCATAACTCATTTTTGCTTTCCGGCACATGTAATCGAGTTCGACAGCAGTAAAAGCTTTCACATGCAAATCGGGGCGAATTTCTTTGATTTTCTTGATTAAGCTAGCAAAGTACTGCAAGCCCATTTTGGGGTGAACTCCGCCTACAATA
>DAOOQW010000225.1:0-3847 GCA_035388945.1 Flavobacteriales bacterium | reverse complement strand
AATTGATAATTCGTAATTCCCCATTCGTAATTCGTAATTGATAATCCGTAATTAAATGAAAATTCTCATCCTCTGCACTGGAAATTCTTGTCGATCTCAAATGGCTGAAGGTTATTTGCGTCATTTTTTAGGAAATTCTGCTCAAGTTTTTTCAGCTGGACTCGAAGCACATGGTTTAAATCCTCGAGCAGTTCAAACTATGAAAGAGGATCAAATCGATATATCATCACATACTTCCGATATCCTAGATAAATACCTCAATACTGAATTTGATTATATTCTAACTGTATGCGATAATGCGAATGAGAATTGTCCATATTTCCCAGGCAAAGCTCATCGCATTCATCATAGTTTCCCCGATCCCGCCAAAGCTTCCGGCACCGAAGAAGAAGTGATGAATGCGTTCAGATCCGTTCGCAATCAAATTAAAGAATGGACGCGCGAATTAGCAGTTCAGTTCATCCAAAAATAAATTGGACTATTATCCTTTAATTTTTTTGATTCCATAATCAACCACTCGCTTCGACAAGCTCAGCGCGCGGGCTTTGTGGGTTAGAAACTCCGCTCCCTGAGCCTGTCGAAGGGAGCACACCATCACACCATCACATTAACTAGCACATCAGCAAACCAGCACATCATTTACTGTAATTAATCCCCCACATCTCATATCGCTCCTTTTGCTTAACCAAGCGTTTTTTGAATTCGGAAAAACTGCGATCTTTTTGGGGTGTCCATACGACTTCACTCAATGCAGCTAATCGAGGAAAAAGCATGTATTCTAGTTTAGAAGTATTACCAATATATTCGGTCCAAACATTTGCTTGTGCTCCTAAAATATACTTTTGAAATTCCGGTGTTAGCACTTTAGGCATTGGGTTATAGGCATAAACGCTATCTATCAAAACGGGTTTTCCTAAACCAGTGGAATCATCATTAGCTCGTTGTGGATGATCAAAGTAACATGCACTTCCCGGAGTCATTACGACGTAGTGTTTTTTCTTTGCAGCAGTTATTCCACCCGATGTTCCCATCCAACTCATAACAGTTGCATTGGGAGCTAATCCTCCTTGTAAAATTTCGTTCCAGCCAATGATTGACTTGCCTCTCGAATTCACGAATTTCTCAACCCGCTGTATAAAATAACTCTGAAGCGCTTTTTCATCCTTCAACCCCTTTTCTTTCTTCAATTTCTGACAAAACGTTGATTCCTTCCACCAGCGTTTAGAACATTCATCACCACCAATATGAATGTATTGCGAAGGAAATAGTTCCATTACTTCTGTCAGCACATCTTCTAAAAATTTGAAGGTGGTATCGCTCGGATTTAACACATTGTTGTATTCGTAATCACCATAATTTACCCAGCCTTTTGCTACTTTCTTAGGTTTATCGGGAGTTGTGCTTAAAAATGGATAGGCTGCAATGGCTGCCATACTATGTCCGGGCATTTCTATTTCGGGAATCACTTCTACATGTCGCGATGTAGCATAAGCAACCACTTCCTTGATTTGTTCTTGCGTGTAAAATCCACCATAACGAATGGTATCATAGCCTTTACCTGGATGTTTACCTATGAGTGTACCATCACGCCAAGCTCCAACTTCAGTTAATAATGGATATTTCTTTATTTCTATTCTCCATCCTTGATCATCGGTCAAATGCCAATGAAATACATTCATTTTGTGATAGGCGATGTAATCCAGATAGCGTTTGATGTATTCAACTGGGAAAAAATGTCGGCTTACATCTAAGTGAACACCTCTGTATGCAAATCGAGGAGAATCCTGAATTTCACAATTAGGAATTACTGGAATCTCACCTGCTTTGCTTGGTAAAAGCTGAATGATACTTTGAATGCCATAAAAAACTCCACTCGGATTATCTCCGCCAATATATACTTCATCACTTTTAACAGTCATGTTATAGGCACCCGGAAAAGGATGATCTAATCGATCATAGTTAAGCACAATACGCGAACTAGCTTTAGATTTTCCCGAAGAATCGATTTTAAGATTCAACTGAAAATACTGGTTGAGGTAATCACGTAAATAAACCGCTTCCTGCTTTAAAGATCCACCCCACAGGACAATTTCTGTTTCTGAACTAAGCTTGAATTCACCTGGATTTTCCTTTACCGATACTGGTTTGGGTGAAATTTGAATTCGGTTTTGAGCAGCGATATTAGTCGACAGGAGCAGACTTACAAGTAAAATTCGAACAGTCATCATGCGATAAAATTAAAGCTTAAACAAGCCTGTAACTGGATAATTGACAGGAATGATTCAACATCCTTTCGTGAGTTGCGGCAATTCTCTAATTTCGTCCCCTACGTGGAAAACAAAACAGCTCTCAAAGTATATTGGATTACGGGCGCCTCTTCAGGTATTGGAGAAGCTTTGGCATTGCAACTCGCTAAACCCAATAATGCTCTGATTCTGAGTGGTAGAAACGAGCAAGCCTTAGAAAAAGTACGTCAGGCTTGTTCTTCACATACTACTCATGTTGCCGTTTTACCTTTCGATATGCTCGATTTATCTGCATTTCCTAGATTGATAGATAAAGCCATTTCATTTTTCGGACATGTAGATGTGTTGGTCAATAATGCCGGAACATCACAACGTTCGCTTGCTATCGAAACATCCGAAGCAGTGGAACGAAAGCTCATGGAACTCGATTATTTTGCTCCTGTTGCACTTTCCAAAGCATTGTTGCCTCATTTTATTTCACGAAAATCAGGACACCTAGTTGTGGTTTCTAGCATTGCTGGGAAATTTGGTTTCGCACTTAGAAGTACCTATGCTGCTGCAAAACACGCATTGTTAGGATACTTCGAAGCATTGCGTCTCGAATTGAAAGATATTCCGATTTATGTGACAGTTATTTGTCCGGGAAGAGTCAAAACCAATATTTCTTTTTCGGCAGTAAAATCCGATGGCTCGCCTCATGGAGTTATGGATGATGGTCAGCGAAATGGTGTAAGTGCTGAGAAATGCGCTCGTGCAATCGATAAAGCTATACAGCGTAAAACACCCGAAATTTTGGTTGGTAAAGCCGAATTGATTCCGGTTTTTTTAAGGAGGTATTGTCCACCTTTATTTTATTTTTTGATCAAACGCGTTAAAGCGACCTGATTTTATGGCACACAACAATTCGCTATTAAGCGGTATCCAACAGGTAGGAATTGGAGTTACAGATGCAGAAGCTGCATTTACTTGGTATCGCCGTAATTTAGGCATGGATGTTCCTGTTTTTAAGGATGCTTCTACTGCCGAATTAATGGTACGTTATACTGGAAATGAAGCGCGTAAACGCTATGCAATTCTCGCCATGAATATGCAAGGCGGAGGTGGATTCGAAATCTGGCAATACACAAGTCGTGTTCCTCAACCTGCGGCATTTCAAATTCAGGCGGGCGATTTAGGAATTTTCGGCATCCTTATGAAATGTCGCGATGTGAAGGCCGCACACGCTTCATACAAAGCAAAAGGATTAGCAGTTTCGGACGTTTTTCCAACGCCCGATGGCGGCTCTCGTTTTCACTTAAGCGATCCGTATGGCAATCGTTTTACCTTCACACCCGGACTCGATTGGTTCGACACAGGAAAGCATCCCAATGGAGGAATTACCGGTGTTCAGATTGGTGTTTCAAATATGGATCACTCACTAAAATTTTATCAAGAAACGCTTGGATTTAATCAAGTAGTTTTCGATCAAATCGGACCAGCACCCGAACTAGGTAGCGGACATTTTCGTCGTGTTTTATTGCGACCTAATCCTGCTTTTGGAGGTGCGTTCCGTCGTTTATTAGGAGCTGCAGAAGTAGAATTAATCCAATCGATGCAACACA
>DAOOQW010000224.1:0-3849 GCA_035388945.1 Flavobacteriales bacterium | reverse complement strand
AATTTTTAATAATACAGGTTGATCAGCTCCCATGTGTCGTGCTTCTTCTTGCAAAGCATGCAGCAAAGCTTTTAACGGCTCTTTCTCTT
Organism: Flavobacteriales bacterium; assembly: GCA_035388945.1. GTDB lineage: Bacteria > Bacteroidota > Bacteroidia > M30B66 > M30B66 > CALQRR01. The sequence goes on along the minus strand of DAOOQW010000224.1, from coordinate 3,760 downwards.
GTAAGGCGCGCAAACCCGGAGTGTTAGGTGAGCTAACATTTACGGCAAAATAATCAACATAAGGCTGTAATTCACGAAAGCAGATGAGATAATCGCTTACTGCTTGTTCATTAGGTGTTAACTTATTCTTGCCAATATTTCCTCCAATGATAAGTCCAGCTGGACGTTTTTTCAATCGCTCGGTCATGGCTTCAACACCCAAATTATTAAAGCCCATACGGTTTATTATAGCTTCGTCTTCTGTTAAACGAAAAAGTCGAGGTTGTGGATTTCCATCTTGGGCAAGAGGTGTTACGGTTCCAACTTCGATGAAACCAAAACCGAGATGACGAAAATCCTGAAAGAAGGTAGCATTCTTGTCAAAACCCGCTGCTAATCCTACTCGATTGGGAAAGCGAAGTCCTTTTTTATCCAACCTTAAACGACGATCGAAGCCATTCGAATACCAACGAACAATCCCTTCAAATCCAGGTACATAAAGCAGAATTTTAAACATTCTAACCGAAATGGCATGTGCTTTTTCTGGAGAAAAAAGGAAAAGAAATGGGCGGATAAATGCTTTATACATTGTGGGTAAAATTAACCGTTTTCCGCTTTTTTCATCCTTCTTCTACTGAATTCACCAAGAACAATTGCTCCAGCCATTGCAGCATTAAGCGATTCAGGACCTGAACCTTGTTTAAAAAATGCCGGAATATGAATCTTTTCTGAGACGAAATGTTCAAGTTCAGGACTTAATCCATGCGCTTCATTGCTAATAATAATGAATCCACTTGCATTATAATCGCCCGAATATAAATTCGTTCCATCCAAATCGGCTGCATAAACAGGTAATCGAAACGATGTGGGAGATATAAGCGAAGCTACATCCATATAATATGGTCGCACACGTATAAATGAACCCATTGTAGCTTGAATCACTTTAGGATTGGTCCATTCAACGCTGTCTTCTGTAGCTAAAACTCCATCTAAACCAAACCAATCAGCTAATCGAATTAAGGTGCCCATATTACCGGGATCACGAATGGAATCTAAAATCAACATTAACTTACCCGCTTGAATTCCAGGTAGTTTGTCAACCGGCTTAGCACATAATGCAATTACTTCTTGAGGAGTTTGAAGCTGACTCAAACGTTCGAGATCATTCTGAGCGATTTCAGTTACTTTGCACTTGGATTCATTCAAGAGCGCATGGTTCTTGCTAAGCCAAAAATCACGTGCAAAAATCTCTTCAACAGGAAAGTTCGAACGCAATAATTCAGGAACGATTTTCGCTCCTTCGGCTAGAAATTTACCTTGACTTTCGCGGAATTTCTTTTGATGCAACTGTTGCAGTTCACGAAGACGATTTTTGCCCAACATGTAAAAGCACGTATTTTTGAAGCAGCTAAAGTACCATAAAGAGCGGATGCAAAACCGGTTTTCCACGTATAACCCAGTAAAGGGATTGATTGCCGGATCATGGATTCTATTCGTGTTGTGTTTAATTTCTGCTTGTAATCCTACGCGACGCCTTCAAAAAGAGGAATATCTGCTCAATCGAAACATTATTATCAATAATAAAACAATCATTACCGATGCTGAATTATTGACCTATGTGCGTCAAAAACCCAATCGAAAAATTGTAGGACTTTGGCGATTCCATTTGTGGATTTACAATACAGTGAATCAGGAGAAATTCAAACCTCGTTATGAGGCTAGAATAGAAAAACGGAAACTATTGAATGAAAAACGAAAGGCAGCTGGCAAAAAATTAAAAGATCCAGAACCTTTGAGTTTAGCCAAATGGCGTTTAACAGTTGGCGAAGCTCCTGTAATTCTCGACACAGCACTACTCAATCGGTCTTCCAAACAAATTGAACTTTTACTGAAGAACCACGGTTATTTTAACGCTATTGTAAAGGATTCTGTCGCATTTCGAAAAAATAGGAAGTTTTGGAAGAATAGGAAGAATATGAAAAATGCGTTTTTCACTATCGAAGCTGGAACTCCTTATACGATCAAATCCATAACCTATGATATTGAAGATCCAAGTATTCGTGATTTAGTCATGAGCGACAAGAAAAATAGCTTGATTGCGACTGGAAAAAATTTCAATACTGATGATCTAGATCTAGAACGTGTTAGAATTACCGAAGCACTTAAAAATAAGGGATATTTTGCCTTTGTAAAAAACTTCATCAATTACAAAGCTGATAGTTCACTCAATTCACATCAAGTTGATATTACCTTAGAAATTGAAAATCCGGTTAAGCGGGTTGCAGGTTATGTGGATAGTACTATTAGTTATTCGCATGTTCGTTACAAGATAAATAACATATATGTTCTAGCGGATTATAGCCTGAGAAGAGACAGTACCGAATCGCCTGATACCTTATTCTTTGATAATATCCATTATATCACCGAAGGCAAATTAAAATTTCGTCCTCGTGCTATTAAACCAGCTATAACATTCAATAAAGGAGATTTGTACAGCAAAATTGAAGCGGATAAAACTTATCGTAGAATCTCCGATTTTAAAACGTTCAAATTCATCAACATTCAGTTTAAACCCAGTGCTGGAGGCGATTCTACCGGATTACTCGATTGCGAAATACAGGTTAGTCCTTACTTGCGGAATGCTTATACGATACAAACTCAAGGGACAAATAAGGCTGGCGATTTAGGGGTTTCGGGGGATTTTATTTATCAAAACCGAAACTTCCTGCGTGGATTGGAACAAATTGAGTTTAGGTTGAATACGACCTTAGAGGTTCAGCGAATTATATCAGATGTAAACGACGAAAACCAAACCATCCAAGAATTTCTACCTTTCAACACCATATTATTTGGACCGGTAGTATCCTTGAAACTTCCTAAGATTCCACGCTTCATGAATTTCTTAGGGAAAAGTGGACAAAAAACGAATATCACTACATCCTACAATTTCCAGCAAAGGCCCGATTACAAGAGGAATATCTTCAACTTAGCATATGGATTCACAGCTAAATCGGGGACACGAGTTACCAATACATTCAACCCAGCTGAAATCAACTTCGTGAATGTAAATTTGGGAACAGAGTTCTCTGCATTGCTCGACAAATCGAACAATCTATTTCTGAAGAACTCTTTTCAAAGTCAGCTAATTTCTTCCATGCGATATAGTTTCATCTACAATTCTCAAAAAGTAGGTGAATCAAAAAACTTCTTGTTCTTTCAGGGCAACCTCGAAAACTCCGGTTTAGTTTTAAGTGCAACTCGCCCACTATTCCAATCTCCTGCAAAAAACGATGAAGGAAAATACATCGTATTCGGGGTGCCATTTTCGCAGTATTTACGATTCGATACCGATTTGCGTTATTACAAATTCATGGGTAGATCTTCTTCTATTGCCATGCGCAGTATTGTTGGTTTAGGAATTCCATATGGAAACAGTAAAGTAATGCCTTTCGTGAAAAGTTTCTTCGGTGGTGGCGCCAATGGAAATCGAGCTTGGATTGCACGTTCCCTTGGTCCAGGTGGTTATCAAAATCCAACTGGAATTCGATTCGACCAAATTGGAGATATCAAATTGGAATGGAACCTTGAATATCGATCGAAGATTTATAAGATTTTCGAAGGTGCTGCTTTTGTTGATGCAGGTAATATTTGGCTCCGAAAAGTAGATACGCAACGACCACTTGCTGATTTCGATTTAAGTCGCTTTTACAAAGAAATCGCCATTGGTGTAGGTGGTGGACTTCGATTAAACTTTGATTATTTCATCATCCGATTGGACGTT
>DAOOQW010000223.1:0-3865 GCA_035388945.1 Flavobacteriales bacterium | reverse complement strand
AATAATTGTCGCTGACGTGCATCAGTGAATGCATTATTGCACATTTCCATGAGCGGAATGCCAATATAATTAACGTCTTCACGGATAAAACGAGGATGTAGTTGCTTGGTACTATCGTAAAGGAAATATCCGCCAGAACGCACATTTGCCACATCATCGGCCATACTTTGCGGATTAACCGACACCATAAAATCGATGCCTTCGCGACGACCGAGATAGCCTTTTTCGCTCACCCGAACTTCATACCAAGTAGGTAATCCCTGAATATTGGAAGGGAAAATATTTTTAGGTGTAACCGGAATTCCCATCCGGAAAATGGCTTTACAGAACAAATAATTGGCACTGGCCGAACCTGTTCCATTGACATTGGCAAAACGAATGACAAAGTCGTTGATGATATGATTTACAGACATCCTGTATGAGCTTTTGTAACGTTAAAAAAGAATTTCTGCATGTCCCAAGCTGAGGTTGGACAACGTTCGGCACATAGTCCACAATGCAGACACACATTTTCGTCCTTCACCATGACACGAGTCGTTTTAAGCGGTTCGGACACATAAATATCTTGACTCAAATTATTGGCCGGCATTTTCAAGCTAGCGCGCAAATCGGTTTCATCATCATTTTCGACGAAGGTGATGCAGGATGTTGGACAAATATCCATGCAGGCGTCACATTCGATGCATTTGGTTTCGGTGAAAACGGTTTGTACATCGCAGTTCAAGCAGCGTTGAGCTTCTTTGTAACCATCAAGTTTGCTAAATCCAAGTTCAACTTCCTTTTTTCGATCTGGAAGAGTCAGCTTCTTATCCGCTTGAGGAACAATGTAACGAACATCAGTTACCACTTCGCTTTCATACGCCCACTCATGAAGTCCCATCTTTTGACTTACTAGATTTACGAATGGTGAAGGACGATTGGTTAATGATTCGTTCCGACAGAAAAGATCGATAGAGATAGCAGCCTGATGTCCGTGAGCAACTGCTGTAATGACATTTTTGGGTCCCCAAGCAGCATCGCCACCAAAGAACACTTTTGGATTAGTAGAAACGAATGTTGTTTCATTTACGATTGGCATATTCCATTCGTCGAATTCAACACCTAAATCACGTTCTAGCCATGGGAAACTATTTTCTTGTCCGATAGCAACGAGTACATCATCAGCTTCAATGAATACATCTGCTTCGCCCGTTGGAACGAGTTTACGTTTTCCGTTTTCGAAAACAGGATGTACTTTGCTGAACATCATTCCTTTAAGAACACCATGTTCCACCACGAAACTTTTAGGAACATGATTATCGATGATAGGAATGTCTTCGTGCTGTGCATCTTCTTTCTCCCAAGGTGAGGCTTTCATATCAGCAAAAGGGCTACGAACAACCACTTTCACTTCTTCACCACCAAGACGACGAGCGGTTCGACAGCAGTCCATGGCCGTATTTCCACCACCTAAAACGATGACTTTCTTCCCGATTTTATTGGTGTGTTCAAAAGCAACACTAGCCAACCAGTTTATACCAATGTGAATATTTGAATCTCCTTCTGAACGACCTGGTAATTCAGGCAGATCGCGACCTTTGGGTGCACCTGAACCGATAAAAACTGCATCATAATCCTTTGCCAAAAGCTCTTTCAAGCTAGAAACATAATGATTGAAATGCGTATGAATTCCGAGATCTAGAATGTAGTTTACTTCTTCGTTTAGTACAGTTTCCGGAAGGCGGAATGATGGAATTTGGCTACGCATGAAACCACCACCGAGTTTTTGTTCATCGTAGAGATGGATTTCATAGCCAAGAGGAGCAAGGTCACGACTAACAGTAAGAGAAGCTGGTCCAGCGCCAATCAAAGCTATTTTCTTTCCATTAGGTTTGAAAGGACCTTGAGGCATAAGATTTTTCACGTTGCCTTTGTTATCGGCTGCCACACGCTTGAGGCGGCAAATAGCAACTGGTTCCTCTTCTACCCGACCACGACGACAGGCAGGCTCACAAGGGCGGTCACAGGTACGACCTAAAACACCAGGAAACACATTGGAATCCCAGTTAACCATATAAGCTTCATCGTATTTCTCCTGAGCAATCAGGCGAATATATTCGGGAACGGGAGTGTGGGCAGGACAAGCGTATTGACAATCAACTACTTTATGAAAGTATTCGGGGTCCTTAATGTTAGTTGGCTCCATGTATACGTTAGGATTGATAGCATCATTTAGATACTGAAATTAGGCTTCTATGTTTGAGGATAGAATCAAAAATGAATCAGTAACTAGTTCGTAATAATAAGAGTTTTTTAATAACCAACATTCAAGAAGAAAGAGATAATAGCTAAAAAATCGATTCCCTTGAAAAGCAATGAAATAGAAGGTGTTTTATGAAATGAATGAATAAAAGAATCATTGCTAACGATTGTTTTCTACTAAACTATGGTCAGAAATTCTAAATTCGGAAGTGCTGAAAGAGTCGTGTTGGAAAGCAATAAGAGAACTAGGATGACTTGTTTTTTAAGGTAAGATATCTTTAACTTAGGATTTCAAATTCACAACAAAATGAAAACGGGATCAATTGAACAAACAGTTGTATTTGATGCAGAACCACAAGCAGTTTATGACATGCTGATGGATGATCAAAAACACGCAGCATTTACTGGATCAGAAGTCGAGATGAGTTCAGATGTGGGTGGAAAATTCGTTGCTTTCGGTGGATATGTGCATGGTAGTAATGTAGAATTACAGCCAGGTAAGCGTATTGTCCAAAAATGGCATTTCGAAGAAGATGGTTGGCCAGAAGATCATTATTCAACTTGTATTTTTGAATTTGAAAGGGAAGGGGATAAAACAATATTGCATTTTACACAAACCGACATACCAGCAAATAAGGTAGAAGCCTTAACAAGTGGATGGTATGAATATTATTGGGAGCCAATAAAGGCTGAACTAGTGCATTAAAATTATTGCACATGTTTAGTTTGATACAAGAAGGCACAACCTAACTTTCATTTTGGTAATTATCCTGATTCTCAAGTATATCGAAAAGATTTAAAAACCTGCTATGAAATGGCTTAGGTGTATAATTGTAAATCCTAAAAATCAATATGCTTATGGTTGAATATAATAACCATTTTGAGATTCACTCAGAAGACCGAGGTAGTTACACATATATTCATGCAAGTGGTCGTGTAAAAACACGTGAGGAGCTTTTACAGTTTGCAGATAAATTATTTTCAGAGATTACACGCTATAATCACACATTGATTTACAATGATATGCTGGGCATGGATTTTCTGGCCAAGAATAGTGATTACTTAGCTTTGGTTGAGAGTTATGAAAATGATGATCCTCAACTTGTATTTGAATGGAAAATTGCTATTAGTATTAGGCCTGAATTTGAAACTGTTGGAAGTTTTTGGGAGTCGGCATGTTACAATCGTGGATTCAATTATAAATCATATACTTCAGAAAAAAAGGCTTTGAATTGGTTACTAGAAAAGTTTGAATAATTAAAATTAAATATCCAAAATATAGAGATTAACACCTAAGCATATCGTTATTACTAAGCTTATTTTTGCGGCTGGAATCTGAATGAAAAAGCCCAATGGACTATTCTGAACAATTAAAATTAGCAATTGAGTCGAATCGACTAGAGAATATTCACCATTCCGTGTTTAAGCAAATGAAAAGAATGGATGATGTAAAGTTGTTCATGCAATTTCATGTTTATGCGGTTTGGGATTTCATGTCCTTACTTAAAACATTACAACAAGAGCTCACCTGTACTAGCATACCTTGGTTTCCAAAAGGAGATGCAGAAATAAGGTATTTAATTAATGAAATTGTTATTGGGGAAGAATCGGATATTGATTCTTC
>DAOOQW010000222.1:0-3882 GCA_035388945.1 Flavobacteriales bacterium | reverse complement strand
TTTGTAGTGAACGTTTCCACTGCCACTGATCGTTACATCGAGGTGATCGCTTACGGATATTTCGGCATCGCCCGAGCCACTCACATTAATGGTTGATTGACTCGATTGCAAGCCATACGCGAAAATGCTACCTGAACCTGAGATGGTGAACTTTTCGGTTGGACAAGTTCCAGCTAAATAAAGTTCACCTGAACCACTTATGTTTCCTTCAATTTTAGAGGTCGCATTTACCGTTGCACTCATACGAGCCGAACCAGAAATATGGAAGTTGAGCGATTCCACATTCAGAGTATTCGTCGCATCGAAAACACCCGAACCACTTATGCGCACCGCTTGAATGGTAGGAACAGTGATATAAACTTGCAACTGATCGTAATTGATACTTCCGCAATGATTTTCAAATCCAATGAGTAATTCGCCATCATCCACTTTTACATCTAAAATATCGAGGATGTTTTGTTGTCCCTTTATTTCAATTGACTGAACTGGACCTTGTGTTAAAAACACATGTGCTTCAACAGCTGAATGAATTGAGGTAAACGAATTGGTTGAATACGTTTTACTCACTAAATCTCCTTTCCCTTTTACTGCAAAACAATCTTTATTACAGGAAGAGCAAGAGGCCAATAAAGCAATGGCAAAAATGAAACTGAGAAGTTTAGAATAATGAAACAGTAAGGTTTTCATACGACGTGATTTATGTGACTTTTCACAAAGACCCGTCGGGATGAAATTACCCCTATCAGCTTGTAGGCTAAAATTGAAATAATAGTTCAAAATGCTCTAAATCAGGAAAATAAAATCAGAATTTACGTTTGATGAAGAAGAAGCTTCCATTTTCATCATCCAAGCCTTTGATTTTACCAAACTTAGGCGTTTGACGTTGATTCTGCTTTACAATTCCCATCACTTTGAGCGCAATTGTTTCTACCGAAATACAATCATTCGGATTGTTATTTAAGGTATTGGCAAAAGCTGTCGTGAATAAGCTATTATCGCTAGAAAGTTCTTTGTTGGCGGATGTAATTACCTGAGCCGAACGGAATTTAGTTACTTCCCAATCGTCGCATAAACGTGGTTCCATATCGTCGCGCATGGCCATGTAAAATGCTGGACCAGATTCGCATGCATCGGAAATTACCAATACGTGTTTCAACATGGTGTATGCTTGCATAGACGCACGAAGCTGATTTACGCTGTAATACGTGTATTCGTCATAATTATCACCATCAACAGGAATCCAATAACCCGTTTCATTGAGGAATTTACCATGTCCGGCATACCAGATAATTAGCGACTTAACTCGATTTTTCTGGATTTGATCACGTAATTCAATGGAGAAGAATTTGTCTAAATCGGCCTTGGTTGCATCTTTCTTATGGACGATTTTGTCAACTTTATAGTTCGACAAAGCCGTTTTCATATCGTTAATATCGCGGCCTGGACCTTCGAGTTTTTGTAGGTTTTTGTAGTTGCTATTTTCGATAAAAACTACCCAAGTCGTTCCCATAGGATTGGATCCACTTGTGTCTTCGCGAATGAGTTTATAGGCGGTGATCAATTCATTTCCTAGTACATCTGTGATGTGAACTACTAAAGTGTCTTTTGTTCCAATATTCACCAATGCTTGGAAAGGAGGATTTTTCATTTCCAATGGAAAGCTGGCGGAAGTTCCGTTGATGATGATGGATTTGATGAGGCTTTCATCACGAATGCGACCTTCCAACATAATGCTGGCTGTGTTTTCGATAAATAATTCGCGCTCCAAAGTTTGAAAAGGTTTGGAGAATTGCACTTCTGGAATTCCTACTTCGGTGCGTGTAATGGTGTATTCGTATGTGGAAGTGTTGAGGTAGGCGTCGGTAACTTGAATTTTGAACCCGTTTTTATCTTTCAAATCAATGCTGCATGAAAATTCAGGATTAATAACTTCTTCGGCAAGTTTGAGACTTTGTCCATCTACTACTAATGAACGAATCCAGCTTGCATCGGTCACGACACCTTGAATTTGCAATGTTTTAGCATCAGCCCTAACAGTAATTTCTTTTTCAATTCCTTTAGGCTGCATGATGGTGATAACTGGATTATTTGTTTCCTTATTCGCATCAAAATTCTTTTGTTTAGCATCGGCTAAAAGTTTCACTAAATCTTTGTTTTCAGGATTGAGTGAAATGGCTTGTTTGTAATCTCTCACCGCATCTGCGTATGAGTTACTTCTTAAATAACATTCAGCACGTGAAGCAAAATAATCCGACTGTTTTGCATCAATCAAAATGGCTTGATTGAAATCGTTAATCGCGGCAGCAAACTGTCCTAATAATTGATTTACTATACCACGCTGATAGAAGGCTGTGGCGCTTTTTGCTTGTATGCTGATGGCTTGATTAAAATCCTGAATGGCGTTTTGATATTCTTTTTTGTGCGAGTAAATAATCCCTCGTTTGATTAAAACCTGCTCATCGTTTGCGTTAAATTTTATAGCTAAACTGAAATTGCTGATTGCCTGATCATCTTTCGAAAGTTTCCCTTGAACATCAGCCAATCCACAGTAGTAAGGATAAAGTAATTGAGGATTATCGCGTTTGCCTTTGGTGTCGAGTGCAATAGCAAGTGCTTTTGTGTAATAATTCTCGGCTAGTCCAGTATTGCCTAGTAAATCGACAGCACGAGCCATTTGATAATAGGTGTAATCGTCCTCTTTTTCAACCGCTAAAGCTGCAGTTCCCGTTTGAATAACCCCTTCGTAGTTCTTTGTTTTGATTTGGGTTTCCTCTTTAAGGTGGTAAAAACGACTGGTTTTCGCACTTAAACCAATCATCCGATCTAGCGTAATAAGTGCGTCTTGATTGTTATTAGCACCAATTTGACTTAAAGCTAATTCTTCCAAAACCACCACACTTTTTGGGAATAGTTCGGCGGCAGCTTTTAAATCGCTTAATGCTTGAGGATAATTCTCTTGTTTTCGATAAATCGTTCCTCGCAGAAAAATAGCATCGCCATTCGTTGGCTCCACTTGTAATGCCTGATTTAATTTATCGATAGCACCTTTGAAATCGTTTGTTTCAGAAAGGCTGCGAGCTTCTTTAATAAGTTTTTTGGCAGATTGAGCGAATGTACCAGCGGGGAAAGCAGAAACCAAGAAAGCGCAGAATAGAGCAAGTAGAAAGGAGCGCATAGGTGTAGTGTTAGAATGGGTTATATCAAATGTATGAAAGTTTAGCACTTTTTAATCTGGAAGGCAAAATATATTAAGATTGTAGCATGTTCGATTACAGTGTGTTGAAGATTAAACATCGCCAATTATCTTCCGCTTTTTCTTCTTTGAAAACTAATCCTCGATTACTACAAGCTTCTTTTAAAGCAGGAACATCTGGTTCAAGGAAACCGCTAAAAAGGATTGTAGCACCTGAGTTTAAAGTCGCAACATAGAAATCCATGTCTTGAAGCAGAATATTGCGATTGATGTTAGCTAGGAAAATATCGTAGGTTTTTTCTGTCGGAAGTTTTTCGGCTCCGCCTAGTTCGATGTGCATTTCAACACCATTTCGAGACGCATTTTCAATGGAGTTTTCTACTGCCCATTCTTCAATGTCGATTCCTTCTACTTGGACAGCACCCAATTTAGCAGCAAGAATTCCTAAAACACCCGTTCCGCAACCCATGTCCATCACCCGTTTTCCTTTCACTTCCAGTTCCATCAAACCCAAACACATTAAGCGAGTGGTGGCATGATGTCCGGTTCCAAACGACATTTTGGGTTCAATCACCAGTTCGATGCTTCCATCGTTGGTTGCTGGATGAAACGGTGCTCGAATCACACAGCGGTTATTCACCCGAATGGGATCGAATTGCGCTTCCCAGATAGCATTCCAGTTTTGAGGC
>DAOOQW010000221.1:0-3885 GCA_035388945.1 Flavobacteriales bacterium | reverse complement strand
CTGAGTACCAGCGTGAGAAACATTCCATAGAATCCACCCCAGAGATGCGCATCGTGGTTGATATTGTCGCTTGCACGATTGCTCATATAAACGCTATAACCCACATAGATAAATGCCCATATGATAGCAGGAAGTGGCAGAATACCATACAGGTAGATTTTCATAAATGGTCCAAAAACCACACTCGAAAACATAACAGCAGATACAGCACCAGAGGCTCCCACAGCATTATACCAATGATCTTCCTTGTGCTTGCGATAAGTGCTTATTGAAGATACGATGATAGCTCCAAAATACAAGAGCAGATAGATGAGAGGTGAAATGGATCCAAAGTGATATGCCAGATTCATTTCCACAAACTGCCCAAACGTGTACAACACGAACATATTGACAATCAAATGCATCCAATCGGCATGCAGAAAAGCATGAGTGATAAACCGATACCATTGTTTACGGTGGTAAATCATATACGCATTGAACTGATAACGCGCCATGATTTCGGATTTACTAAAAGCCGAAATAGATACGACAGCATTGATCAGAATCAGAGGCAGAGTGAGAGAAAGCATGGTGCAAAGATAGATAAGCCTTACCGTGTATACGGAAAGATGAGAAATTTTAACTGTGTTAAAACTTAGGGTTTTGCACCTAATCGAATTAGACCTTCGCGTGCAGTTTCTAATCTAGAATCAAGAATAAGTACTTGACGATAATTTGCAATAGCTTGTTCTTTGTTACCCAGCTTTTCCTGACAAACACCAATCATATAAACAGCTGCAGGGTATTTACCACCAGCACTTGCAGCTTTTTCGAACATGGGAAGTGCTGCCTTGATGTCATTTTTATATTCAAACAAAATGAAACCCATGTTGTAGTATCCATTGGGAAAAGATTTGTCCAATTCGACCAACTCTTGATAGGTTTCCATGGCTTTATCTATTTGTCCAGTTTCCTGATAGAACATTCCTAAATTGTAACGTGTGAGGGAATTTTTAGGATCAAGCCTAAGTGCCGATTGGTAATAATCTATTGCTCGCGGATTTCTTGCGCCTGCGTAGATTAGTCCAATCTGTTCGTATGCTAACACGTATTTTGGATCTTGTTCGATGGTAGTCATGAAGCTGGATACAGCTAAACTGGTATCGCCCGATTCTTTGTAAATGATTCCTTTGAGGTAATACCCTTTAGGATTATTACGATCGATTTTTAGTACTTCATTCACTTCATTAATAGCCTCTTGACGCATTTCGACATACAAAAACAACTCAGCTAATTTCATGTGAGCGTCTTTATTATCGGGTTCTAATCGAATAGCTCGTTCTAGAGCTTGTCGAGTATAGCGTGTTTGATTCACCATTAGATAGGCATCTCCTAAAGTCACGAAATAACCTGACACACTCGAGTCACGAGCGATGGCTTTGAGCATATCGGTTAATGCCGAGTCGGGACGATTACGCGTAATGTACATTCGAGCACGCGCATGTAATGCTTCTGGATTGGTCGAGTCTTCGGCAAGAGCTGCTGCGATACCAGCTGGAGTAGTTAGATCATTCTCGGGTTTACCTCCACAAGAAGTAATTACCCAACTGAAGAAAATAGCAACTGCAAAAAAAAGGAATGGAAGGTTTCTCAGCTTCATGGAACAAAGAAACAGAAAGATGAGGCTTGATTTAGAAACATTTTTGATGTTCCGTCAGAAAAAAGCCCTGCAAATAACTGTTAAGTCTTTGCAGGGCTTATTAAAATGAGAAATGTGCTGATGTTAAGCCTCTACCGGTCCGGCAATTGCCTCACGGATGCGACCTTCTATTTCCTCCATCAATTCGGGATTATCGCCTAATAGTGTTTTCACAGCATCACGACCTTGACCAAGTTTCGTGTCTTCATAACTAAACCAAGAACCACTTTTCTTAATAATGTTGTTGTCTACACCTAAGTCGATAATCTCACCAATACGAGAAATTCCTTCTCCATAAATAATATCGAACTCAGCTGTACGGAAAGGAGGTGCAACTTTATTCTTCACCACTTTCACACGAGTACGATTTCCGACAACAGCTTCACCATCTTTAATTTGTCCGATACGACGAATATCCAAACGGATAGAAGCGTAGAACTTAAGAGCATTACCACCAGTTGTTGTTTCCGGATTACCGAACATCACACCAATTTTCTCACGCAACTGATTGATGAAAATACAGGTACTACCAGTACGGGAAATATTAGCCGTTAGCTTACGCAAAGCCTGAGACATCAAACGTGCTTGTAAGCCCATTTTAGAATCGCCCATTTCGCCTTCAATCTCACTCTTTGGAGTAAGAGCCGCAACTGAGTCAATTACTATAATATCTATCGCCCCTGAACGAATCAGGTTATCGGCAATTTCTAAAGCTTGTTCTCCATTATCAGGTTGTGAGATCAATAGATTTTCTACATCAACTCCCAATTTCTCAGCATAATACCGATCAAATGCATGTTCCGCATCAATGATAGCAGCTATTCCTCCAGCTTTTTGCGATTGTGCTATAGCGTGAATGGCTAGCGTGGTTTTACCCGAAGACTCCGGACCATAAATCTCAATGATTCTTCCTTTCGGAAATCCTTGAACACCCAAAGCTAAATCTAATGATATAGATCCTGTATGTATGACTTCCATCGATTCAATCGGAGAATCACCCATCTTCATAATGGTTCCTTTTCCGTATGTCTTATCGATTTTATCAATGATAACTTGGAGTGCCTTTAATTTATCGGATTGAATGTCTTTGCTCATGTGAAATGATTTGACGGTTAGTTTGCCACAAATTACGTCAAAAGGAGAATGCGGCGCACGATTATTTTAAAATAAATTCGGAAATGTTTTCAGCATTATTGTTGAAAAACCTGTTATTTAATTGATATACAATTATTTAAATAATCTGAGCTGCGTGATTTTTTGTTTCCACCTTGTCGATTATCTTGCCAATATTCCCGTCAACATCAATTACAAAAGTCGTCCGATTCACTCCCATGTACTCTTTTCCCATGAATTTTTTCAATCCCCAAACACCATAAGCTTCGGCTACTTTCTTATCTGTATCAGCTACTAAACGAAATGGAAGCTGATATTTCTCGATGAATTTCAGGTGTTTTTTCTCTTCATCCGGACTGACACCAATCACGTCAAAACCTTGTTTCAATAAATCATCGTAATTATCTCTTAAGTTACACGCTTCGGCAGTGCAACCAGGAGTATCATCTTTAGGATAGAAGTATAAAATTACCTGTTTTCCAGCATATTCCTTTAATGAAACAGGCTTTCCATGTTGATCATTTGCTTGTATCTCGGGGGCTTTGTCGCCAACTTTTAATGTTGCCATTGGGTTCAGTTTTTTATTGGTTTCGAAGAAACACGTCGTTTTACTTTTTGTTCGGTTGGTTTAGATAAGACCGGTTTTACAATTTCCGACTGCTGTTTTTTAGCGTAAAAGAGACAGATAGAAGTTAATCCACATTGAGCACAATTGGGTTTTCGGGCAGTACATATATAACGACCGTGAAGAATTAACCAGTGATGTGCTTTCGGGATGATAGCATCGGGTAAGTGTTTGACCAATTGCTTCTCAGCTTGGAGTGGATTTTTTGCGCCGCGTGTTAATCCCAGACGGGCAGAAACCCGGAACACATGTGTATCAACAGCCATGGCAGGTAAATCATACACAACAGAAGCGATCACATTGGCTGTTTTTCGGCCTACGCCGGGAAGCTTCACTAATTCATCTACATCCGAAGGAACTTGATTATGAAAATCTTGAACTAACATCTTCGCCATTCCGACTAAATGCTTCGCCTTATTGTTGGGATACGAGATTGACCTTATGTAAGAAAAAACTTCATCTGATGAAG
>DAOOQW010000220.1:0-3973 GCA_035388945.1 Flavobacteriales bacterium | reverse complement strand
GCTTCACAATCGCTCGAGGAACATTTTAAAAAGGTTATTTTAGATGCGATGGCTACTTATGATGTAAGCCTTGTCGCTATTGCATCTACAATACTTCGTGATACTACTTTACCAGGTAATTCACCAAGTATTTTTCCTATTCCATCCAGAGACATTAAATTTCTGGAAGATGCATTAAATCAAATGCGCTTACCTCGTGATATTGAATCCTATGGGGAAATCTTAAAAACCATTCGATTTTTCGAAGGAAATCCCATTGAAGGAAATTTAAAACCCGAAATGAATAATCCAATTAATTGGCAATTAGTTGAACGAATTCCAGACAATCAACAAATAGAAATTCATACTGATGCAGGAATTATTCGGGCTGAATTATGGGTAAACGATGCCCCAGGAACAGTAGCAAATTTTATTCATCTCATTCAAGATAGCTTTTATATCAATAAACGTTTGCATCGTGTTGTTCCAGGTTTTGTGATTCAAGATGGATGTCCGCGCGGAGATGGTTATGGAAGTCGCATGGAAACCATACGTAGTGAATTTTCAAGTAGAAATTTTGATGAAGGCATTTTAGGAATGGCAAGTGCTGGGCCCGACACAGAAAGTTGTCAGTGGTTTATTACACATACCCGAACGCCTCATTTAAATGGTCGCTATACAGCTTTTGGAAAAGTGGTAGATGGAATGGATGTAGTGCATAAACTAGGGATTGGTGCTAAAATTCAGCGAATAGAATTACTTGCACCTTAAAATTCCTTAGCACTATTCACCTTAATTCTCTTCCAGTAATGAATCCTTATATTCGCTGAAATAATTGAAGTCCACACAATGCTTCGAACAATTTTCTATAAAGTTTTTCCAATGAAACAATCAATCCTAATCATACTTTCTGCTTTAATTCTAGTAAGTTGTTCCGAAGAAAAAAAGCGATATAGTATTCGATTATTTTCTCCTTCCCATAAAACAAGTATTTCATTTTTATTGAGCCCTGGCGGAACTCCTGGCTATTGTGTTCAATACAAAGATCAAATCATTGTTGATAGTTCCTCATTAGGATTTGAGTTAAAAGAAACTGCACCAATTAAGTCGGATTTTGAAATGATTGGAAATCACCTTGATTCACTCAATGAAAATTGGGAACAACCTTGGGGAGAACAACGCATCGTAAATAATCATTATAACGAACTAACTGTTAATCTTAGAGAGAAAATTGAGCCGCATCGATTGATGAATCTAATATTTAGATCGTATGATGATGGAGTTGCTTTTCGTTATGAATTCCCTGATCAAGAAGCCATGCGAGAAATGACCATTCTCGAAGAAAATACCAAATTTCGTTTGAAAGAAGATTATACCTGTTGGTGGGCTCCGGGCGATTGGGATATCACCGAACATTTATATACTAATAGTCTTTTATCTAAAATTGATGCAACTAAAAAAAGGAATCAACCAAGTTTAGGTCAAACGTATATTCCCGATAATGCAGTCAATACGCCACTAACCATGCGTTCTAAAGATGGTTTGCACATCAGTATTCATGAAGCAGCATTGGTGAATTATTCCGATATGACACTTAAGGTTGATACTGCCAATCTTCAACTACAAAGTTCTTTGGTTGGTTCGGATCGATTAGGATATAAAGCAAAAGTTCAAGTGCCTTTTAAAACACCTTGGCGCATGATTTTACTTAGTCCCAATGCTGCTGGCTTAGTTGATTCGCGCATGATATTGAATTTGAATGAGCCTAGTAAAGTGAAAGATGTTTCTTGGTTCAAGCCCATGAAATACACCGGAATTTGGTGGGAAATGCACTTAGGGAAATCATCTTGGGATATGGCTAGCGGAAAACATGGTGCAACAACCGCCAATGCTAAAAAATACATCGATTTTACTGCAAAAAATGGCCTAGGTGGAGTTTTGGTAGAAGGATGGAATACCGGTTGGGAACATTGGATTGGTTTTGATGACCGAGAAGGAGTTTTCGATTTTGTCACCCCGTATGCCGATTATAACTTGGAAGAAGTTGTTCAATACGCGCATTCAAAAGGTGTTGAAATAATCATGCATCACGAAACATCATCAGCTCCACAGACTTACGAAAAGCAACTTGATAAAGCGTATGCCTTGATGAAACGTTTGGGATTGCATACAGTTAAAACTGGATACGTTGGTAAAATTTTACCTAAGGGCGAATATCATCATGGACAATGGATGATTAATCATTATCAGAAAGTCATTGAAACGGCTGCGAAATATCAAATTGCCGTAGATGCACATGAACCCATTAAAGGTACTGGATTGCAGCGTACTTGGCCCAATTTCGTTTCTCGCGAAGGAATGCGTGGTCAAGAATTTAATGCATGGTCGAGCGATGGTGGAAATCCTCCCGATCACTTACCAAATGTGGTTTTTACACGTATGTTGAGCGGACCGTTTGATTTTACTCCCGGAGTTTTCAATATTAAGTTGAAGCCTTATAAAGACAAAAATCAAGTTAGTACAACACTTGCTCAACAATTAGCACTGTATGTGGTAATTTACAGTCCAGTTCAAATGGCTTGTGATTTAATAGAGAATTATGAAGGACAACCCGGCTTTCAATTTATTCGTGATGTAGGAACTGATTGGGAAAGCTCCAAAACATTAGCAGGCGAAGTGGGTGATTTTGTAACGATTGTTCGCCAAGAGAAGAAAACTGGGAATTGGTTTTTGGGTTCGATTACGGATGAAAATGCACGTGATATTTCGGTTGATTTTAGTTTTCTACCTAAAGGAATTGAGTTTACTGCGGATGTGTATAAAGATGGAGCAAATGCGCATTGGGACAGCAATCCAACCAGTTTGCAAATTGATCATGTGAAGATTAATTCCACAACTAAACTTGATTTTCATTTAGCTCCTGGTGGAGGATTAGCTATTGCGATTAAGAAATGATTCAGTCTTTATCAATTTTTGTTTTGACTTTCTTTCTATTGGTTGGTGAGACCGAAATAGAACAAAAACAAGCATTTGATGCTTTTAAAGTTTGTGAAGGTGATTGGGTATTTCAATCGAAAGAAGGTGAATTTCATGAATCTTGGAACTATGTGAATGACAGTTTATTTATTGGAAATGGTTGTTTTATTCAACAGGGTGACACCGTATTTAGTGAGAAAATTCGAGTGATTTACTCGAATGATAAGATGTATTACTGTGCTTTAGATGCGAATCAAAATAGTGGAGCAGAAGTTTGTTTTCCTTTGAAGAAATTCACAGGTAAGCGATGGGAATTTGAATTAAAAGAGCACGATTTTCCACAATTAATCGGATATGAGAAACCACAATCAGATTCTCTGTTTGCATGGATAGAAGGTACTGTAAAAGAGAAATTTAGGAAAAACGAATTTTCTTTTAAGCGTATATCGAAATGAACATTATATTTAATGTAAACTTTCGTTATGAAGTATACTTGGATTATTAGTCTTGTATTTGTTAGTCTTAGCACTCAAATATATGCCCAAATAAGCGATTATTTTGCGGGCAATCCACATTGGAGAATCAATAGCTCATGTAGTGCTCCTTATCCATGTGTTCGTGATGACCAGGCCGAATATGTTGTAGTTGCTGATACCTTAATGGATAGTATTCTATGGCATAAAATCCAACGACAAGGAATTTCAAGTTATACCTATTTTAATTCACCTCCCATTACTGGAGAATGCAGTGGAACCTTTGATTTTTCAGAGCAAGCAGGCTTTCTTCGTCAGGATAGTATGAAGATTTATTTTAGAACATTAGTTAATTCAACCGAACTGTTAGTTTACGATTTTGATTTAGAAGTAGGTGATTCACTTCCTATAACAACCATAAATTTCCAAGACTTTTTAGTTGTAAACGCAGTTGATAGTGTTTTAATAGGCTCGACGTGGAGAAAGAGAATTTATTTTAATGAAGGAACATCATGGTTAATTGAAGGATTAGGACATAATGGAGG
>DAOOQW010000219.1:0-3978 GCA_035388945.1 Flavobacteriales bacterium | reverse complement strand
GCTGTTAATTGTATTCTTGGTTGTGTATCCGCGTATGAATAAAGTTGATTCACTCCATCCTGGAAATGGCGGAAATCCTGCATTCAGCTCGTACGATCTCGATAAAAATATGCGCATGGTTTTCTATCCAGCTGTTTTTGGTTGGATTATGACCGGATTGTGGATTGCCAATATCTCCATCCGCTCATCCATTGTGCGCTACAAGCAACTACGCAAACAGTTTTCACGTCCAGATAGTAACCCAACTCATGTCATTTAAACGCATACTTCTTTTATTCGCTTTGTTTCTAAGTTCTGGGCTAATGGCTCAAAATGATGTAGAAATGGCTGATACGTTCCGCGCCGATGGTAAAATCTACGTGGTAGTTGCAATTCTATCTATCGTGTTTACAGGCATTGTACTTTTCCTTATCCGTCTCGATCGCAAAATCAGTCACATCGAAAAAGAACAGCGTAAATCTGAAAAAGAATGAAAAAGATTCACATTATCGGTATACTCGTCATTGCATTAGCAATTGGTATGATACTCAGTACATTCTCCGATTCGAGCACTTACGCTTCTTTCAAAGAAGCCATGGAAGCTCCTAATCAGGAATTCCACGTGGTAGGAAAACTGAACAAAGAAAAACCGCTCGAATACAATCCCGAACAAAACGCCAACCTGTTCGGATTCTACCTTATCGATCGCGATGGACTCGAACAAAAAGTTCTGTTCAACGGTTCTAAACCTCAGGATTTTGAGAAATCAGAACAAGTCGTTATCACAGGTAAAATGGACGGACAAACCTTCAAAGCCGATAAAATCCTCATGAAATGCCCAAGTAAATACAACAACGGCAGTGGCGATATGAAGGAATTCAAAGCAGAAGATAACAAAACAACCTCCTTGTAATTTAAAACAGGAGGATAGCGCGGATGGACATTCAATATATCGGAGAACACACTTATTGGGGGACAATCGGTCACCTGTTTATTTCCCTTTCTTTTGCTGCAGCTATTTTATCGGCGGTATCTTATTGGTTTGCACAAACAAGTCCGAACGATTCGGCAGCTTGGAAGAAACTCGGTCGCCTCGGCTTTCGCTTGCATTCATTAGGTGTTGTAGGGATTATCGGGGTGATGTTTTTCATCCTATTTAACCACTATTTCGAATTCCATTATGTGTGGCAGCATAGTAACAAAGCCATGCAGATGAAATACATCCTTTCCTGCTTCTGGGAAGGACAAGAAGGTAGTTTCCTTCTCTGGACATTCTGGAATATGGTACTTGGAAACATCCTCATTCGCATCAGTCGCGATTGGGAATTTAGTACCATGACTATTGTGGCACTTGTACAAGTTTTTTTGGCATCTATGCTTTTGGGTGTGTATGTGGGTGATGTGCATATTGGTAGTAATCCATTCATCCTTCTACGCGAACATCCCGATTTTGTTGGACTTCCATTCATTCAAATGCCCGACTATCTAGCTAAACTCGATGGGCGCGGTTTAAATCCTTTGCTTCAGAATTACTGGATGACGATTCATCCTCCTACCCTATTCCTCGGATTCTCTCTCACGCTATTCCCGTTTGCATATGCCATTGCCGGAATTTGGAGAAAACAATACCGCGAATGGATAGCTCCAGCACTTCCTTGGACTTTCTTCGGAATCAGCATCTTAGGAACTGGGATTTTAATGGGTGGCGCTTGGGCATATGAAGCGTTAAGCTTTGGTGGTTTCTGGGCTTGGGATCCGGTTGAAAATGCTTCTCTTGTTCCTTGGCTCACTTTGGTTGCTGGCGGACACGTCATGCTCATCAACAAATCCAAAGGACAATCAGTGATGACGGCTATTTTCATGGTTTTCATTACGTTTATCCTTATCCTCTATTCTACTTTCCTTACCCGAAGCGGCGTACTCGGTGAATCATCTGTCCATGCCTTCACCGATTTAGGTATGACGGGACAGTTGCTCATTTACTTGTTCTTCTTCATTTGGTTGCCATCAGCCATTACTTTACCACACGGAACGTTCCGAACAATCTGGTACACCGTAAGCGTGGGACTTTTATTAGTGAGTTTCTTCTTCGGATTTATGAAACTGGTCACAGCGATTTTCTTGCTCATCGCTATCGGAATCATGATTCGTCAGGTTACGAAGGCATTGCCTAAAGACGAAGAAGAAGAAAGCATCAGTTCGCGTGAATTCTGGATGTTTGTCGGTGCGTTGGTGCTGTTGATTTCAGCATTTCAAATCACATTCTCCACCTCAACTCCCGTAATCAACAAGTTCTTGGCAGGAAATCTTGCCGGATTCTTTGGTTGGTTGAATGGAATTTTTAGCTCCGACTTGTTCACCAAATTGGCCGATGCCAACATGGCTTCACCCAAAGATGCATCCTTGCACTACAATGCTTGGCAGATTCCTTTTGCTGTGATTGTGGCGGTTCTCATGGCGGTTGGACAATTCCTCAAATACAAGAAAACTCCAATGGCCGACTTCTACAAGAAGATTTTACTGCCATTTTCCTTAGCATTTGTATTGACAGCTGTGATTGGTTTATGGATGGAGATTGATAAACCACTCTTACTATTATTACTCTTCGCTTCGCTGTTTGCCACCTTGGCTAATTTCCATTACCTGTTTGTGGTCTTGAAGTTTAAAATGGCGAAAGCTGGTTCTTCTGTGGCTCACGTTGGGTTTGGATTGGTATTGATGGGTGCATTGATTTCAGCTGGCAAGAAAGAATTCATCTCCCAAAACAAAAGCTCATTCGATTTAGGGAAAGATTTTCCTAATCAAGAAAACATCCTTCTTGCCCGAAACGACACCGTTCAAATGGGCGAGTTTGACGTTAGCTACCGCGGTGACTCTATCGATGGTATCAATATTTACTACAACGTTGATTATTACAAGAAGAATGCTGCTGGTCAGCCCGAATTAGCTTTCCGCTTGAGTCCGCTTATTCAGACTAATCCACGTATGGGAAATGTAGCAGAACCAGCTACGAAGCATTATTTGGGACGCGATATTTTCACTCACATCACGTATGCGAAGCTGGAAGAAAACACAAAGAAGAAAGATTCGGAGTGGAAAGAGCCGCAAGATTATCAGTTGCATTTGGGTGATACCATGTTTACCAGCAATAGTTTGGTGATATTGGATAATATTCAAAAAGACATTCCGCTTACTACTTCACCAATGTTACAAGCAGGTGATTTACCTGTTGGAGCTCAACTTCGGGTTTTGAATGTGAATAGCAAAACCTTAAATGCACTTCCACTTTACGTTTTGCGAGGAAATACAACCTTTGCGATTGATGATGAAGTGGAAGCTTCCGGATTGAAATTCAGCTTTTGGAAAATTGATCCAGAAACCGAAACATTTCACATCCGCGTAAGCGAAAAAGTGAGCAATACCAACGATTTCATCATTATGAAAGCCATAATCTTTCCGGGAATCAATATTCTCTGGATTGGTTCATTACTCATGGCAATCGGAACAGGTATGGCAGTTTGGGATCGAATCAAATTTTCAGGCCGGAAACGTGCTCAAGCCTAAAAACATCTGCATAATCGGGACAGGTAAAATTGCCCGTCACCTTGCCGAAAAACTAGCAAGCATAGCCGATTATTCTGTTTGTATTTGGGGACGAAATGCTGAATCAGCTCAAACTATTTCGCAAGAAACAGGCATCAAGCTGCTCAAAGACATTTCAGAAATTCCTGCCAGCTCGATTGGGATTCTTTGCGTGAGCGATCATGCCATACAAAATGTGGCACATGACTTAATCGGTCGCTTTGAATTGATCATTCACCTTTCAGGTACATCATCAATCGATCTTTTAAAGGATAGCGCTGCACACACAGCTGTTATGTGGCCTAATCAGAGCTTCACTCCGGGAAATATCATCAACTGGAAAAATGTTCCGCTTTGCCTCGAAGCTTCCGATGAATTTGCTCACGATGAATTATCTGAACTAGCTAAGAATCTGGG